>NZ_CM001974.1:567684-833431 GCF_000406105.1 Dickeya chrysanthemi NCPPB 402
CAGTGCGGGCTTTTTTTTTAACAGTTACTGCGGGTTTAATTTTGGCCCGTCAACGAGACAAGGCCGTTTGCAAACGGTTTTCAAAAACGCTACCGGCGTTTTTGACCACTGAAAATTCAGGAGAATAGACAAAAATGCGAGTGCTGAAATTTGGCGGGACCTCGGTAGCCAACGCAGAACGATTTGCGCGTGTCGCCGATATCATCGAAAGCAATGCACGTCAGGGACAGGTCGCTACGGTACTGTCGGCACCGGCGAAAATCACCAACCATCTGGTAGCCATGATTGAAAAAACGGTGGCTAAACAGGATATCCAGCCAAATATCATCGAAGCGGAAGTCATTTTTGCCGATTTATTGCAGGGGTTGGCGCAATCTCAGCCCGGTTTTGCGCATGACCGGCTGAAAGCGCGAGTGGATGAAGAATTTGCCCAGCTCAAACAGGTACTGCACGGCATTGCCTTGCTGGGGCAGTGCCCGGATAGCGTTAATGCCGCTATTATCTGCCGCGGCGAAAAACTCTCCATCGCCATTATGGAGGCGGTATTTCAGGCGCGTGGCTATCAGGTGTCGGTCATCGACCCGGTGCGCCGCTTATTGGCGCAGGGGCATTACCTGGAGTCTACGGTAGATATCGCCGAATCTACTCGTCGGATTAACGAACAAGCGATCCCTGATGACCATGTCATCCTGATGGCGGGCTTTACCGCCGGTAATGAGAAGGGCGAACTGGTGGTGCTGGGGCGTAACGGCTCCGATTATTCGGCGGCGGTGCTGGCGGCGTGTCTGCGGGCCGATTGTTGTGAGATCTGGACTGATGTTGACGGCGTCTACACCTGCGACCCGCGTCAGGTACCGGATGCGCGATTGCTGAAGTCGATGTCCTATCAGGAGGCGATGGAATTATCCTACTTCGGCGCCAAAGTTCTCCACCCCCGCACTATCGCCCCCATCGCCCAGTTCCAGATTCCCTGCCTTATCAAGAATACCGAAAACCCTCAGGCCCCCGGCACGCTGATTGGGCTGGAAAGCAACGATACGCAATATCCGGTCAAAGGTATCACCAACCTGAATAACATGGCGATGATCAACGTCTCCGGCCCTGGTATGAAAGGCATGGTCGGGATGGCGGCGCGCGTATTCGCCGCGATGTCCCGCGCCGGTATCTCGGTGGTGCTCATTACCCAGTCTTCTTCTGAATACAGCATCAGCTTCTGCGTATCCCAGAATGAGTTGCCGCGTGCGCGCAAAACGCTGGAAGACGAATTCTACCTGGAACTGAAAGAAGGCGTGCTGGAGCCGCTCGATGTGGTGCAGCGGCTGGCGATCATTTCCGTGGTGGGCGATGGTATGCGCACGCTGCGTGGCCTGTCGGCGCGCCTGTTTACCGCGCTGGCCAGCGCCAATATCAACATTGTCGCCATCGCGCAGGGCTCATCCGAGCGCTCGATTTCGGTGGTGGTGAATAATGATGTCGCGACCACCGGCGTGCGGGTAGCGCACCAGATGTTGTTCAACACCAATCAGGCGCTGGACGTGTTCGTGATCGGCGTCGGCGGCGTCGGCGGCGCGCTGTTGGAACAGATCCAACGCCAGCAGTCGTGGCTCAAGCAAAAACATATCGATGTGCGGGTATGCGGCATCGCCAACTCCAAAGCGATGTTGACCAACATGCACGGCATTCCTATGGATCGCTGGCGTGACGAGTTGGCGCGTGCGCGTGAACCGTTCAGCCCGGCCGCGCTTAGCCGCCTGGTAAAAGAGTATCACTTGCTGAACCCGGTGATCATTGACTGTACCTCCAGTCAGGCGGTTGCCGACCAATACGCCGATTTCCTGGCGGAAGGTTTCCACGTCGTCACGCCCAATAAGAAAGCCAACACCGGCACGCTGCGTTATTACCACCAGTTGCGCCAGGTGGCGGCGAAGTCACGCCGTAAATTCCTGTATGACACCAACGTTGGCGCTGGCTTGCCGGTGATCGAAAACTTACAGAACCTGCTGAACGCCGGTGACGAGTTGATTCGTTTCAACGGTATTTTGTCGGGTTCGCTGTCCTTTATCTTCGGCAAACTGGATGAGGGCATGTCGCTGTCCGCCGCAACGCTGCTGGCAAAAGAAAAAGGCTTTACCGAGCCGGACCCGCGTGACGATCTGTCCGGTATGGATGTGGCGCGTAAGCTGCTGATTCTGGCGCGTGAAGCCGGTTATGAGTTGGAACTGGACGACATTCAGGTCGATTCTGTGCTGCCGCCGGAGTATGCGCAAGGCGATGTCGCCGGTTTCCTGTCGCGCCTGCCGGAGTTGGACGCCGAGTTTGCCCGTCGGGTTGAGGCGGCGCGCGCAGAAGGTAAAGTGTTACGCTACGTCGGTAAAATCGAAGACGGTAAATGTCAGGTAACGATCAGCGCCGTAGGCGGTAACGATCCGCTGTTTAAGGTGAAAGACGGTGAGAATGCGCTGGCGTTTTATAGCCGCTATTATCAGCCGTTGCCGCTGGTGTTGCGAGGGTACGGGGCAGGTAATGATGTGACGGCGGCCGGGGTATTTGCAGATCTGCTGCGTACGCTGTCGTGGAAGGTGGGAGTGTGAGAATGGTGAAGATTTATGCCCCGGCATCCATCGGGAATGTCAGCGTGGGGTTTGATGTGCTGGGCGCGGCGGTATCGCCGGTGGACGGCTCGCTGCTGGGCGATTGCGTCACCGTGCGGCAAGCGGATCTGTTCAGCCTGCACAATGAAGGGCGTTTTGTCAGCAAGCTGCCGGATAATCCGAAAGAAAACATCGTTTATCAATGCTGGGAACGCTTCTGTCAGGAGATTGGCAAGACTGTGCCGGTCGCGATGACGCTGGAAAAAAATATGCCGATTGGCTCTGGGCTAGGTTCCAGCGCCTGCTCGGTGGTTGCCGGGCTGATGGCGATGAACGAATTCTGCGGCAAGCCGCTGGATGATACCCGGTTGCTGACGCTAATGGGTGAGCTGGAAGGGCGCATTTCCGGCAGTGTGCATTATGACAACGTGGCGCCGTGCTTTCTGGGCGGAATTCAACTGATGGTGGAAGAGATGGGCATCATCAGTCAGCCAGTGCCGGGATTCGACGACTGGTTGTGGGTGATGGCCTATCCGGGCATCAAGGTATCCACGGCTGAAGCGCGGGCGATTCTGCCGGCGCAGTATCGCCGTCAGGACTGCATCAGCCACGGTCGTTATCTGGCGGGCTTCATCCATGCCTGCCATACCGGCCAGGCGGAACTGGCGGTGAAACTGATGAAAGACGTGATCGCCGAGCCGTATCGCACACGTCTGTTGCCCGGTTTTGCCGAGGCGCGTCAGGCCGCCGACGAATTAGGCGCGCTGGCCTGCGGCATTTCCGGTTCCGGGCCGACGCTGTTTTCCGTGTGCAATGACATGGGTGTTGCGCAGCGTCTGGCAAGCTGGCTGCGGGAAAACTATCTGCAGAACGACGAAGGTTTTGTTCATATTTGCCGTCTGGATACCGCAGGCGCGCGACAATTGGGATAACGCATGAAACTGTACAATCTGAAAGATCACAATGAACAGGTGAATTTCGCCGAAGCGATCCGCAAAGGGCTGGGAAGCAATCAGGGCCTGTTTTTCCCGTTGGAACTGCCGGAATTCGACCGCACCACGATTGATGAGCTGCTGGAGCAGGATTTTGTCACCCGCAGCAGCCGTATTCTGTCGGCGTTCATTGGTGATGAAATGTCCGATGAAATCGTCTACCAGCGCGTTAAAGCGGCATTCCGCTTCCCTGCGCCGGTGGTGCCGGTGAGTGAGGACATCGCCGCGCTGGAGCTGTTCCACGGCCCGACACTGGCATTCAAGGATTTCGGCGGCCGCCTGATGGCGCAGATGCTGACGGAAGTGGCGGGCGATCAACAGATCACGATTCTGACCGCGACCTCGGGCGATACCGGTGCCGCCGTCGCGCACGCGTTTTACGGCCTGAAGAATGTACGGGTGGTGATCCTGTATCCGAACGGCAAGATCAGTCCGTTGCAGGAAAAACTGTTCTGTACGCTGGGCGGCAACATTCACACCATCGCTATCGACAGCGATTTCGACGCCTGCCAGGCGCTGGTGAAGCAGGCGTTCGATGATGAAGAACTGAAACGTACCATTGGGCTGAATTCCGCCAACTCTATCAACATCAGCCGTCTGCTGGCGCAGATCAGCTACTATTTCGAAGCGGTGGCGCAGTTGCCGCAGGACGCGCGTAATCAACTGGTGGTATCGGTGCCGAGCGGCAACTTCGGCGATCTGACCGCCGGTTTGCTGGCGAAATCGCTGGGCTTGCCGGTGAAACGCTTTATCGCCGCCACCAATGCCAATGACACCGTACCGCGCTTTCTGCAAAGCGGCGCCTGGCAGCCGAACCCAACGGTGGCGACGCTCTCCAACGCTATGGATGTGAGCCAGCCGAACAACTGGCCGCGCGTGGAAGAGCTGTTCCGCCGCAAGAATTGGCAACTGAAAGAGCTGGCGTTCGGTGCGGTGAGCGATGAAACCACCAAAACCACCATGCTGGAGCTGGATGCGCTGGGTTATACCTCTGAGCCGCATGCGGCGATCGCTTACCGTTTGTTGCGCGATCAGTTGCAGCCGGGCGAATACGGTCTGTTCCTGGGAACCGCCCATCCGGCGAAATTCAAAGAGAGCGTGGAAGCGATTCTCGGTAAAACATTGCCGTTACCGCCGGCGCTGGCCGAGCGTGCCGAACAGGCGTTGCTGTCGCACCACTTCGCGCCGGATTTTGCGCAGCTGCGTAAATTCCTGATGGAACTGCCGCGCTAACGCTGCAAGGTCGCTCAGTCGGAAATGTAATACGGCCGGAAAATGGGAAACCGCGTTCCGGCCGTACTCGTTTATGGCGCTGCGCGCCGGTGTTATTCGGCGTTGCGCTCGTGTCGCCTGAAGATCAGTTCGTCCGCCGAGGAAGCGGCGGCATCAAAGTAATAACCTTCGCTGTCGAATTGTTTGAGTTGTTCCGGTTGCGTCAGACGATTTTGAATGATGAAACGGCTCATCAGGCCGCGTGCTTTCTTGGCGTAAAAACTGATTACCTTAAACTTGCCGTTCTTTTCATCCAGAAAGACCGGTTTAATCAGCCGTGCCTGGAGTCTGGTCGGTTTGACGGATTTGAAATATTCGTCTGAGGCCAGATTGATCAGCACATCGTCGTTCTGTGCGGCTAACGCCTGATTGAGCGTTTCGGTAATGGTATCGCCCCAAAACTGATACAAGTCGTTGCCCACGTCGTTTTTCAGACGGATACCCATTTCCAGCCGGTAAGGCCGCATCAGGTCCAGCGGCCGCAGCACGCCGTACAAGCCGGACAGAATACGTAAGTGTTGCTGGGCAAAATCGAAATCCGCTTCGTCGAACGCTTCCGCCGCCAACCCGGTGTAGACATCGCCTTTGAAGGCCAGCAGCGCCTGACGCGCGTTATCCAGTGAAAATTCCGGATCCCATTCCTGAAAACGAGCGGCATTCAGGTCTGCCAGTTTGTCGCTGATCCCCATCAGCGAAGCGATCTCCGCCGGCGTCAGTTGTTTGCAGTGCTGTATTAATCGCAGGGAATACGCCAGCAGAGCGGGCTGCGTGTAGCGTTGAGTAGGCAGCGGACTGGTGTAATCCAGCGTTTTGGCAGGTGAAAGCGTGATAAGCATAGACGTATCCCGTTGGTGTCTTGAATGGCCTTACTGTAGCAAAAGCCGGTAAAAAAGGGGCGATAGCTGTGACAGGCGTGATAAATCAGCGTTGTGTGGGGAGCCGTGCGATTTTTGGTTAAAAACAGGAAAAAATAAAAATGAATAGCGTTTATTTTATTGATTTTTAATCTTAATTTTTTATTTATTCATCTTTCCGGTTTTTTGCTGGTCCGCTTGCGCGGTGTTAGGCGCGTGTTATTATCAGGCTCTGGCGACAGTTCCTGCCACCAGTTCATGCACAAACAATGAGAAAGGCCAACATGACGGATAAACTGACTTCCCTACGCCAATTCACCACTGTAGTGGCGGATACCGGCGATATCGCGGCAATGAAGCTTTACCAGCCGCAGGACGCCACTACCAACCCCTCCCTGATTCTGAATGCCGCACAAATTCCACAATACCGTGCGCTGATTGATGACGCGGTGGCCTGGGCACGTGCACAGAGCAACAAACGTGAGCAGCAGGTTATTGATGCGACGGATAAACTGGCGGTTAATATCGGTCTGGAAATTCTCAAGCTGATCCCAGGTCGTATTTCTACCGAAGTTGACGCCCGTCTTTCCTATGATACCGAAGCCAGTGTTGCCAAGGCGAAACGTCTGATCAAACTGTATAACGACGCCGGTATCAGCAATGACCGTATTCTGATCAAGCTGGCATCCACCTGGCAGGGGATCCGCGCGGCTGAGCAACTGGAAAAAGAAGGCATCAACTGTAACCTGACCCTGTTGTTCTCGTTCGCCCAGGCGCGTGCCTGCGCAGAGGCCGGTGTGTTCCTGATTTCTCCGTTCGTGGGCCGCATCCTGGACTGGTACAAGGCCAACGGCGACAAGAAAGAGTTTGCCCCGCACGAAGATCCGGGCGTTATCTCCGTGACCGAGATTTATGAGTACTATAAAGAACACGGTTATGAAACCGTGGTTATGGGAGCCAGCTTCCGTAACGTCGGTGAAATTCTGGAACTGGCGGGCTGCGACCGTCTGACCATTGCGCCGACCCTGCTCAAAGAACTGGCGGAAAGCCAGGGCGACGTAGTGCGTAAACTGTCTTATCAGGGCGAGGTGAAAGCGCGTCCGGCTAAGTTGACCGAATCCGAGTTTTACTGGCAGCACAACCAGGATCCGATGGCGGTAGACAAACTGGCCGACGGCATCCGTAAGTTTGCCGTAGACCAGGAAAAACTGGAAAAATGATCGCTGAACTGCTGTAAATTTGACATCAGACGGCAGAAAACGGTCAGCCAATGCTGGCCGTTTTTGTTTCCGTCATATCCTGCCGGGCCAGCGCGGGCGGCGTGGTGACGGTACAGTTGCGCGTTCGCTTTGCCCGATACAGGTTGACGTCCGCACGGCGGATGATTTCATCCAGCTCTTCATCCGGTAATTCGGCAGCCACCAGCCCGATGCTGACGGAAATTCCCGGCGATATTGATGAAGCGCTTTGCCCGAATTCGTAGATACCTTCTCTGACGCGCTCTGCCACACGTATCGCATTTTCCTGCGTGATGTTGGGCAATACGACGGCGAATTCGTCGCCGCCCAGTCGGCAAATAATGTCGCGATTGCGAAATGAGTGCCGAATGATATCCGCAACGGCTTTTAACGCCTTATCGCCAGCCGCATGCCCCAGCGAGTCGTTCACCTGCTTGAAGTGGTCGATATCAATCAGCATCGCGCAGAGAGGCGAGTTTTCCTGATCCGCGGTTTTCAGCGCCCGTTGAGATAACTGATAAAATGCATCCCGGCGCAGAAAACCGGTGAGATCGTCATAGCGAGCGGTAGCAGGGAGTTCAATCAAATATTTTTTCGCCACTAGCGACAGCAGGCTGCCCATAACGGCAATCATCAGGCTAATGCAACCCAACGTAATGGTTTCTGGGGAGGACGTGAGGAGCGTGCCAACGCCGGGAGCGGGGCTTAATGTGGTGATGCGTATGTGTGCGCCAATCAGTTTATCGGTTGGCGATAGAATTGGCATGATGGTAATGAGTTGATCTTTTTCCTGCGCGTTACCAGATGAAGGCAATAGATTCTGACAGACCCGGATGATCGCCATGTCGTTGAGCGGCAGGTTGAACTCCGACAAGCGGTTGATGCATTCATGGCTGGCGTCACGCGTGTTGAACGCCATAATACGCACCTGCGATAACATCGCGTTGCCGACTTTGTAGTATTGGTCGCTTTCAGTGACGTCGCTAACGGCATTATAGGATTCATACAGACGAATAGTATTGTCGAAATTGCGCTTTTCTTCCTGCCAGTCTTTTTGATGGGAGTTAAGCAACAACAGGCTAATCAGGGCAACCGAGAACAAACCGAACAGCACGAAAGCGGAAAACGGATTGGCAAACA
Organism: Dickeya chrysanthemi NCPPB 402; assembly: GCF_000406105.1. Taxonomy (NCBI): domain Bacteria; kingdom Pseudomonadati; phylum Pseudomonadota; class Gammaproteobacteria; order Enterobacterales; family Pectobacteriaceae; genus Dickeya; species Dickeya chrysanthemi. Next base: position 575,772 of record NZ_CM001974.1, read on the forward strand.
ATCTTACAACGTGACTTTTAATTATATTCATTCACTTTTCCTGCTCTGCCCGGAAACCCGGAATGGCTTGCAGAGTCTGCCCGTGAAGGTGTTGTGCCTGCCGGAGAACATTCGGGCGGCACCCGGAATCAGCACACGGTATTCGCGTTGTGGTTTCCGTTCACTTTCCCTGTTCAATCTGGCTGCGACAATCATGCCGTCTGGGATAGACTCTTAATTATTGTTATGGTCAAAAATATTAATCGGTGATTGAGGATTAACCCCTTGAATCATTAGATATTATTCATGGTTGTATCGCGCTGTTTTTGGGAGCCGCGCAGATCTTGAGCATTGTCTCATTAGTAAGCAAATTTTTGAATGGATTTAATGCATCGGATAGTTAATCGGGCTGATAGAATAAATTTTTTGATAAACAAGAGGGGCTTATGAACGGTCTACGTGTTGGTTTGGTATCCATTTCTGATCGCGCGTCCAGTGGTGTCTACCAGGATGAGGGGATCCCGGCTCTACAGGCATGGTTGACGGAAGCACTGACAACGCCTTTTGAGGTACAAACACGTCTGGTACCGGATGAACAGCCGCTGATTGAACAGACGCTGTGTGAGCTGGTAGATGAATGTGGGTGCCATTTGGTCTTGACCACCGGCGGTACCGGTCCGGCGCGGCGGGATGTGACGCCGGACGCCACGCTGGCGGTAGCCGATCGTGAAATGCCGGGGTTTGGTGAGCAGATGCGGCAGATCAGCCTGCATTTTGTTCCTACGGCTATTTTGTCGCGTCAGATCGGGGTTATTCGCAAACAAGCGTTGATTCTCAACCTGCCCGGCCAGCCGAAGTCTATCCGTGAAACCCTTTCCGGTCTGAAGGACTCAACGGGGCAGGTTATCGTGCCGGGTATTTTCGCCAGTGTTCCTTACTGCATCCAACTGTTGGAAGGGCCTTACATCGAAACCAATCCGGATGTGGTAGCGGCTTTTCGTCCTAAAAGCGCGATACGCGATATAAAAGGCTGAAGTTATCCCGTTTTATTCAGAATCATCGCGCGGTGCTGATGTGTCGAAAATCTTCCGCTATAGTAATATTTTATTTACGCGAAAATATGAATTTATTTTCTTATTCGTACTGGTATTGCGCGGTGATTTATGGCTGGTGAACAGCATCGTCGATTGAATCGACACGATTATCAAACCCTTTCTTTGGCGGCGTTGGGCGGCGCGCTGGAGTTTTACGACTTCATCATCTTCGTCTTTTTTGCCGCTGTTATCGGCGATCTCTTTTTTCCAACTGACATTCCCGAGTGGTTGAGACAGGTACAGACCTTTGGCATCTTTGCCGCCGGTTATCTGGCCCGTCCGTTGGGCGGTATCGTAATGGCGCACTTCGGCGATCGGGTTGGCCGCAAGAAAATGTTTAGCCTGAGTATTTTGCTGATGGCCTTGCCTACGCTGGGAATGGGGATGTTGCCGACGTACGCTTCCATCGGCATCGCCGCGCCATTGCTGTTGTTGCTGATGCGGGTGCTGCAGGGGGCGGCGATTGGGGGGGAAGTGCCGGGAGCTTGGGTATTCGTCGCGGAACATGTTCCTCGTTCACGTATCGGTATCGCCTGCGGTACGCTGACCGCCGGCCTGACGCTCGGCATCCTGTTTGGTTCGATGATTGCTACGTTGCTCAATACCCTGTTGCTGCCTGCACAAATCTCTGCCGGTGGCTGGCGCATCCCATTCTTTATCGGGGGGATTTTCGGGCTGATTGCGTTGTATCTGCGTCGCTGGTTACAGGAAACGCCGATTTTTCGCGAGATGCAGGCACGCAAGGCGCTGGCTGCCGAATTGCCGCTTAAGACCATCGTATTTCGTCATAAAAAAGCGGTGCTGGTCAGCATGTTGTTGACCTGGATTCTGTCTGCCGGGATCGTGGTGGTGATCCTGATGGCGCCGGTGTATTTGCAGAAGTTGCACGGCATCCCGGCGGCGTTGACATTACAGGCCAACAGTCTGGCCACGGTGACCTTGATGGTCGGCTGCATTCTTGCCGGGCTGGCGGCGGATCGCCTTGGCGTCGGCCGTACCTTTGTCATCGGTAGCCTATTGTTTGCCATAACGAGTTGGTTCTTTTATTCCTATGCCGCGCAGAGTCATTACTTGCTGTTTATCAGTTATGCGCTGGCGGGATTGGGCGTCGGTGTGGTCGGTGCCGTGCCTTACGTGATGGTGCGGGTGTTTCCGGCGGCGGTGCGTTTCTCTGGTATCTCTTTCTCGTACAACATGGCGTACGCTATTTTTGGCGGCATGACGCCTATTTTCGTCACGTTACTGATGAAATTAACGCCGCTGGCTCCTGCGTTCTATGTGCTGGCGCTGTGTTCATTAGGGCTGGTGCTGGGGATTTATCTGCAAAGTCACACCTATCGCGAAGTAGAAGCGAAGGCGGAGGAAGTAGAAGCGAAGGCGGAGATGGTATCCCCTGCGAGTGTATAGGCGTGATGGGGGCGTGATGTAACAAAAAAAGAGAGGCACGAAAAAGCGCCTCTCTTTTTTATGTCATGGCGTTAGCCGTGTTTGTCCGTCAGTGTGCGCCGCGTGCGCCAATCGGCAGTACGGTGCGGCCATACTGTTCGTTAAGCACTTCAGCCATCGCCAGGTAGATGGCGCTGGCGCCGCAGATGATGCCTTCGTAACCGGCGAAGGTCAGCAGCGCGTGGTTACCCGTGATGTTACCGATCGCCAGCAGGGCGAACAGTACGGTCAGGCTGGCGAAAACAAACTGCAGTGCGCGGTTGGCGCCCAGCGTGCCGAAGAACATGAACAGGGTGAAGATGCCCCACAGTGCCAGGAATACCCCCAGGAACTGTGCATCAGCGGCTTCCGCCAGGCCCATTTTCGGCAGCATGATGATAGCGACCAGCGTCAGCCAGAATGCGCCGTAGGAGGTAAAGGCGGTGACGCCGAAGGTATTGCCTTTTTTATATTCCAGCAGGCCGGCCAGGATCTGGGCGATACCGCCGTAGAAAATGCCCATGCTCAGAATAATAGAAGTCAGTGGAAAAAAGCCTGCGTTGTGCAGGTTTAACAAAATGGTGGTCATCCCGAAGCCCATCAGCCCCAGTGGGCCCGGGTTCGCCAACGTTTTAACGTGCATACATCCTCTGCAATAACAAAATGGTCAATGTGTTGTTGTGTCTCAAGGGTTGCCCGGCGGACGCGCCTCTGAGATGAACGGCGCGTCGCCGTTACCCGCTACCAGGCTGGGTGAATCCCTTTTCTGTGGCGAGCGCGGCATCATAACGGGCGGCAATGGGCGATACAACCAGATAGGTTGCGAATAATTTGATCAAAAACCGGGAAGATGCAGTTTTTTTGGTTAGTCCCCCTTGATGCCGGGATTGTCGTCCCCATCTTAGAGTCATCAAAGCGGTTTGACTGAAAAAATAACGACGATTTTGGAGTGTTGAAAAGCAGCATTTCGCCCGCATAGTAGGTTAAACCACCACACCGAATATGACTTTTAAGTGGAGATGTTTAGATGGGTAAGATTATTGGTATCGACTTGGGTACAACCAACTCTTGTGTAGCGATTATGGACGGTACGCAGGTCAAAGTACTGGAAAACAGCGAAGGTGATCGCACCACGCCTTCCATTATTGCTTATACGCAAGATGGTGAAACTCTGGTTGGCCAACCGGCTAAACGTCAGGCGGTGACTAACCCGAAAAATACGCTGTTTGCTATCAAGCGTTTGATTGGTCGTCGTTTCCAGGATGAAGAAGTACAGCGCGACACCAATATCATGCCGTACAGAATTATTCCGGCCGACAACGGTGACGCCTGGGTCGAAGTGAAAGACCAGAAACTGGCTCCGCCGCAGATTTCCGCTGAAGTGCTGAAAAAAATGAAAAAAACAGCGGAAGATTATCTGGGTGAAACCATTACCGAAGCGGTAATCACCGTACCGGCTTACTTCAACGATGCCCAGCGTCAGGCGACCAAAGATGCCGGTCGTATCGCGGGTCTGGAAGTGAAGCGTATCATCAACGAACCAACGGCGGCGGCGCTGGCTTACGGCCTGGACAAAGGCGTTGGTAACCGCACTATCGCCGTGTACGACCTCGGCGGCGGTACGTTCGATATCTCCATCATCGAAATCGATGATGTGGACGGTGAAAAAACGTTTGAAGTGCTGGCGACCAACGGTGATACCCACCTGGGTGGGGAAGACTTCGACAGCCGCATGATCAACTATCTGGTTGACGAATTCAAAAAAGAGCAGGGTTTTGACCTGCGCAACGATCCGCTGGCGATGCAGCGTCTGAAAGAGGCGGCGGAAAAAGCGAAGATTGAACTGTCTTCCGCTCAGCAGACCGACGTTAACCTGCCGTACATCACGGCGGACGCGACTGGTCCGAAACACCTGAATATCAAGGTGACCCGCGCCAAACTGGAATCGCTGGTTGAAGATCTGGTAACCCGTTCGCTGGAGCCGCTGAAGGTAGCGCTGCAGGATGCCGGCCTGTCCGTGTCCGAAATCCATGACGTGATTCTGGTCGGCGGTCAAACGCGTATGCCGTTGGTTCAGAAGAAAGTCGCTGATTTCTTTGGTAAAGAACCGCGTAAAGACGTGAACCCGGACGAAGCTGTGGCAGTCGGTGCTGCGGTGCAGGGCGGTGTGTTGGCCGGTGATGTGAAAGACGTGCTGCTGCTGGACGTAACGCCGTTGTCTCTGGGTATCGAAACCATGGGCGGCGTGATGACTCCGCTGATTACCAAGAACACCACCATCCCGACCAAACACAGTCAGGTGTTCTCGACGGCGGAAGATAACCAGTCTGCGGTCACCATCCACGTATTGCAGGGCGAGCGTAAACGCGCTCACGACAACAAATCGCTGGGCCAGTTCAACCTGGACGGCATCCAGCCGGCGCCGCGCGGTATGCCGCAGATCGAAGTCACCTTTGACATCGATGCCGACGGTATTCTGCATGTGTCCGCTAAAGACAAAAACAGCGGTCGTGAGCAGAAGATCACCATCAAAGCCTCTTCCGGCCTGAACGAGGAAGAAATTCAGAAGATGGTGCGCGATGCTGAAGCCAACGCCGAAGCGGATCGTAAATTTGAAGAACTGGTACAGGCACGCAACCAGGGGGATCACCTGCTGCACAGCACCCGTAAGCAACTGGAAGAAACCGGTGACAAGCTGGCTGCCGCTGACAAGACCGCTATCGAAGATGCACTGAAAGCGCTGGAAACCGCGCTGAAGGGCGAAGATAAAGCGGACATCGACGCGAAAATCCAGAAGCTGGCGGAAGTCTCTACCAAATTGCTGGAAGCGGCTCAGCAGCAACAGGCTCAGGCCGGTGCTGCCGGCGCCGACAATGCCGCCCGTCAGGATGATGATGTCGTTGACGCTGAATTCGAAGAAGTCAAAGACAAGAAATAATCGCCCTTAAGCGGGCGCAGTAGCGGTAGCTCATACTGTTGCTGGCAACCAGCACGGGCGTCGGGGAAACTCTGCGCCCGTGCACGCATGTTGAGGGCAGGAAAAAAAGAATGGCGAAGCAAGACTACTACGAGATTCTGGGTGTTGCGAAAGGCGCTGATGAACGCGACATCAAAAAGGCTTATAAACGGCTGGCGATGAAATATCACCCGGACCGCAATCCCGGTGATAAAGAGGCGGAAGCCAAATTCAAGGAAGTCAAAGAAGCCTATGAGATTTTGACCGATGCTCAGAAACGCGCCGCCTACGATCAGTATGGACATGCCGCGTTTGAGCAGGGTGGCATGGGCGGCGGCGGTGCCGGTGGTTTCGGCGGCGCTGATTTCGGGGATATTTTCGGCGATGTGTTTGGCGACATCTTTGGCGGCGGCCGCCGTCAACGTGCCAGCCGCGGCTCTGATTTACGCTATACCATGGAGCTGACGCTGGAAGAGGCGGTACGCGGCGTCACCAAAGAGATCCGTATCCCGACGTTGCAGGAGTGCGATGTTTGTCATGGCAGCGGTGCCAAACCCGGCAGCAATGCGGTGACCTGCCCGACGTGCCACGGCAATGGACAGGTACAGATGCGCCAGGGGTTCTTCACGGTGCAGCAGACGTGTCCGCATTGTCATGGTCGCGGCAAAATCATCAAAGATCCTTGCACCAAATGCCACGGCCACGGGCGTGTTGAGAAAAGTAAAACGCTGTCGGTCAAGATCCCTGCCGGCGTAGATACCGGCGATCGTATTCGTCTGGCCGGCGAAGGCGAAGTGGGAGAGTTTGGCGCTCCGGCGGGTGATTTGTATGTACAGGTTCAGGTGCGTGAGCATCCGATCTTCCAGCGTGAAGACAATAACCTCTACTGCGAAGTACCGATCAACTTTGCCATGGCGGCGTTGGGCGGAGAAATTGAAGTGCCGACGCTGGATGGCCGGGTCATGCTGAAAGTGCCGCCGGAAACACAAACCGGCAAGCTGTTTCGTATGCGCGGTAAAGGGGTGAAGTCGGTACGCGGCGGCGTTCAGGGTGACCTGTTGTGCCGCGTTGTGGTGGAAACTCCGGTCAATCTGAACGATCGTCAGAAACAGCTGTTGCAGGAACTGCAGGAAAGCTTCGGCGGGCCGACGGGTGAAAGCAATAGCCCTCGTTCTAAAAGTTTCTTCGACGGTGTGAAGAAATTCTTTGATGACCTGACGCGCTGAGCCTCTGTTTAGCCAGTCTTAATAAAAACCAGCCAGGTTAACTCCGGCTGGTTTTTTTACAGGCGTTTTCTGAAAGCTCGGCTTTACCGAGTATTAATCCAGTTTAAAACTGCTTTTAACGATGAGTGGTGTGGCTTAACCTTGCTTCTCATTATCAGGCAGTGATGCCTGCCGATGCAGTAAGGGAGAAAAAACGTGATAAAGCTATTTCGCTATTTGACCGGCCAGGAAGCGGCTGCCGGTATGATTCTGATTATTGCAACGCTGCTGGCGCTGCTGGTCGCCAATATACCGGCGACCTTATCGTGGTATCAGTCATTTTTAGCGATGCCGGTGATAATGGGGATTGGCGCGTTGGAGATTAACAAACCGCTGCTGCTGTGGATCAATGACGGCTTGATGGCGTTGTTTTTCCTGCAAGTGGGCCTGGAAGTGAAACGCGAACTGGTGGTCGGCGCGCTGGCGAGCCGACGCCAGGCGATTCTGCCGGTGGTAGCGGCGTTCGGCGGGATGCTGGTTCCCGCGCTGTTTTTCCTGTTGTTCAATGCCACTGAAGCGGAAACCCGCTCGGGCTGGGCGATCCCTACGGCGACGGATATTGCTTTTGCGGTCGGTATTCTGGTGCTGTTGGGCAAGCGAGTGCCGACAGGATTAAAAGTGTTTCTGCTGGCGCTGGCGATTATTGATGACCTGGGCGCGATCGTCATTATTGCCTTGTTCTATACTCAGCAACTTCACTGGATGGCGCTATCCGGAGCGCTGGCGGCGATCGTGGTGCTGGCGTACATGAATCATCAGCAGGTAATGAAAACCTCGGCTTATCTGTTAGTCGGCATGGTGTTGTGGGTGTGTATTTTGAAATCAGGTGTGCATGCCACACTGGCCGGCGTCATCGTCGGATTTTTTATTCCGTTGCGTGTTCCGTCAGGCCATCCCTCACCTGCCGGTACACTGGAACACGGGCTGACGAGTTGGGTCGCGTTGCTGGTGATCCCGCTGTTTGCCTTCGCCAATGCCGGTATTTCGTTGCAGGGTGTCGAGGTTAGGCACTTGTTATCGCCATTAACGTTGGGCATCGCCAGCGGGTTGCTGCTGGGCAAACCGATTGGCGTCTCGTTGTTTAGCTGGCTGGTGATTCGTCTGGGGTTGGGCCGACTGCCGGCAGGCGTGGATTTTCGTCAGGTCATGGCGGTATCGGTGCTGTGCGGTATTGGGTTCACCATGTCCATCTTCATTACGTTGCTGGCGTTTGGTGAGGTGGCCGAGCAGGATATTCTGTACGCCAAATTAGCGATTTTGCTGACGTCGCTGACCACGGCGGTGTTGGGCTACCTGACGTTGCGCTCGGTGCTGCCTGCTGCACAACGCTGAATGTGAATAGGGGCGCGAACCTATGTCGCACATCAACTTCAATCATCTCTATTATTTCTGGCAAGTGTGCAAGACCGGTTCGGTGGCGGGCGCCGCCGAACGGCTATTTTTGACGCCGCAGACCATTACCGGGCAAATCAAGTTGCTGGAAGAGCGGCTACAGGGAACGTTGTTCAAGCGTAAAGGGCGTGGGCTGGAGCCGACGGAGTTGGGGCAGTTGGTGTTTCGCTATGCGGACAAGATGTTTGCACTGAGCCAGGAAATGCTGGATATCGTGAATTACCGTAAGGAATCCAGCCTGCTGTTTGATGTTGGTGTGGCGGATGCGTTGTCCAAACGATTGGTGAGTCGGGTACTGGAAACCGTAGTGAATGAACAAATGCCGATTCACCTGCGTTGCTTCGAGTCGACCCATGAAATGCTGATTGAACAGCTGAGTCAGCACAAGCTGGATATGATCCTGTCGGATTGCCCGGTGGATTCCGGCCAACAGGCGGGGTTATTTTCTCGCAAACTGGGCGAATGCGGAGTGAGTTTCTACTGCCGTCGGCCAGGCCCGGATGTGCCTTTTCCCGCTTGTTTGTCGCAAAGCAAGTTATTGATCCCGGCTCGCCGTACCATGCTGGGCCGCAAGTTGCTCAATTGGTTTAGTGAGCAGAATCTGTTAGTGGATATCATGGGCGAGTTCGATGATGCGGCGTTGATGACTGCTTTCGGCATGAGTCACGATGCGATTTTTGTCGCGCCGTCGCTGCATGCGGATGAAATGGCGGCGCAAGGCGAGATTATGGAAATCGGCCGCATTGATAATATTCAGGATGAGTATTACGTTATTTTCGCAGAGCGGATGATTCAGCATCCGGCGGTGCAACGCGTCTGCAACGAGGATTTCTCTTCCTTGTTTCGTGAATAGCGCGTTTTTGCTGGGGGGCGGGTACAAAAAAACCGGCCTGAGCCGGTTTCTTTAGCGATTCATCACGTAAACGTGATTACTGCATCGCGTTGATCTGCGCAGTCAGATTGGATTTATGACGAGCAGCTTTGTTTTTGTGGATCAGACCTTTGCTGGCCTGACGGTCCACGATCGGTTGCATGTCATTAAATGCTTTCTGCGCAGCTTCTTTATCGCCGGTGGCGATGGCCGCATACACTTTCTTGATGAAAGTACGCATCATGGAGCGACGGCTTGCATTGTGCTTGCGGCGCTTCTCAGACTGTACGGCGCGTTTCTTAGCTGATTTGATATTAGCCAAGGTCCAACTCCCAAATATATTCTATCGAGGACAATTCAAAGGCCGAGGAATATGCCCTTTTAGCCTTCTTTTGTCAATGGATTTGTGCAAATAAGCGCCGTTTGTACGCCAGCGCTTGGTACGTTGTGATGGCGCGGGATTTTAGCAGCTTAAGCGTCGGGAATACAGCCTTTCGCGTCATTAATTCGCCCTTTGCCGCTGTTGTTGCGTCAAGCGTTTGATTACGGGTTAAAAGCCGTGCGCCCGGCGATACGCCGGATTTTTGCGTACATGAAAAATTCTCATTGCCGCAAGGCGGTGAAATCCGCCGGAGCGGCAATAAAAGGCATGAATCGCGGGTTAACCTTGTTCGCTGTACAAGGTATAATCCGCCGATTTCCACTGTTTTGAGCCAGTTATGCAGCTAATACGCGGTATACACAATCTTCAGGCCTGCCATTACGGCTGTGTGCTAACAATTGGTAACTTTGACGGTGTCCACCGCGGGCATCAGGCACTGCTCGAACGCCTGAAGCAAGAGGGGCAGGCGCGTGGGTTGCCGGTGATGGTGATGATTTTCGAACCTCAGCCGCTGGAATTGTTTGCCTCGGAGAAAGCGCCGGCGCGTCTGACCCGGCTGCGCGATAAGGTGAAATATCTGGCGCAGGCCGGCGTGGATTATCTGTTGTGTGTGACCTTTGACGCCGGCTTTGCCACTAACCATGCCAATACCTTTATTTCCAGCCTGCTGGTAGAGAAGCTGGGGGTGAAGTTTTTGGTGGTGGGCGATGACTTCCGCTTCGGGGCTGGCCGCGAGGGGGATTTCCTGTTATTACAGAAAGCGGGTGCCGAGCAGAATTTCGAGGTGATCAGCACCGCTACATTCTGCAGCAGCGGTAAGCGCGTGAGCAGTACCGCTGTACGCGAGGCGTTGGCGCAGGACAGTCTGACGCTGGCGCAGGAGCTGTTAGGGCATCCATTCAGCATTTCTGGTCGGGTGGTGCATGGTAATGAGCTGGGGCGCACCATCGGTTTTCCAACGGCTAATTTGCCGCTAAAACGTCAGGTATCGCCGGTCAGCGGCGTGTATGCGGTCCAGGTGTATGGGCTGGGCGAGACGCCATTGCCCGGTGTCGCCAATATCGGCACGCGTCCTACCGTAACGGGCGATAAACGCCAGCAACTGGAAGTACATTTACTGGATGTCACGCTGGATCTGTATGGTCGACATATAGATGTGGTGATGTGTAAAAAATTACGTAGTGAGCAGCGGTTTGCTTCGCTGGATGCGCTGAAGCAGCAAATCGCCAACGATGTGGTGGCCGCCCGTGAGTTCTTTGGGTTGAAGGCACCGGTTTAATTTTTCTCTAGCCGAAAACGAAATCGAGAAGCGAATGAGTGACTATAAAACTACCCTGAATTTGCCGGAAACAGGGTTCCCGATGCGTGGCGATTTGGCCAAGCGCGAACCTGACATGCTGAAACGTTGGTATGAGCAGGATTTGTACGGGATTATCCGTGGCGCCAAGAAGGGTAAAAAAACCTTTATCCTTCACGATGGCCCGCCGTATGCAAACGGCAATATTCATATTGGTCACTCAGTTAACAAGATTCTCAAAGACATTATTATCAAGTCCAAAGGTCTGTCGGGCTATGACTCGCCGTATGTGCCGGGCTGGGACTGCCACGGTCTGCCTATTGAACTGAAAGTGGAACAACTGGTCGGCAAACCCGGCGAGAAAGTCAGCGCCGCACAGTTCCGTGCAGAGTGCCGCAAGTATGCTGCCGAGCAGGTGGCCGGGCAGAAGAAAGATTTTATCCGTCTGGGCGTGCTGGGCGACTGGGATCGTCCTTACCTGACGATGGATTTCAAAACCGAAGCCAATATTATTCGCGCGCTGGGTCGCATCATCGAAAACGGCCATCTGCACAAAGGCGCCAAGCCGGTGCACTGGTGCGCCGACTGTGGTTCCGCGCTGGCGGAAGCGGAAGTGGAGTATTACGACAAAACCTCTCCGGCCATTGATGTGGCGTTCAATGCGGTTGACCGCGCCGCCGTGCTGGCGAAATTCGGCCTGACGGCTGATGCCGTCGACGGCGATGTGGCGTTGGTCATCTGGACGACTACGCCCTGGACGTTGCCGGCTAACCGCGCGATTGCCCTGAATGCCGACATTGATTACGTGCTGATTCAGGTTGCCGGTAAAGCGATTATCGTTGCGCAAGGGTTGGCCGACGCGGTGATTAAACGTGTTGCCGGAAATGACGCCAGCCTCCTGTTGGGCCATACCGTCAAAGGTAGCGATCTGGAATTGCTGCGTTTCCGCCATCCGTTCCTGGATTTCGATGTGCCGGCTATTCTGGGCGATCACGTCACGCTGGACGCCGGTACCGGTGCGGTACATACCGCCGGTGGTCACGGCCCGGACGACTATGTCATCAGCCAGAAATACCAATTAGAAATCGCTAATCCCGTTGGACCCAACGGCTGCTACTTGCCGGGCACCTTCCCGGGGCTGGATGGTCTGTTCGTGTTTAAAGCCAACGACAAGATCGTTGAGTTGCTGCGTGAACGCGGCGCCTTGCTGCACCATGAAAAGCTGCAGCACAGCTACCCGTGCTGCTGGCGTCATAAGTCGCCGATCCTGTTCCGTGCTACGCCGCAGTGGTTCGTGAGCATGGACCAGAACGGCCTGCGTAAGCAGTCGCTGTCCGAAATCAAGGGCGTGCAGTGGATCCCGGATTGGGGTCAGGCGCGCATTGAATCGATGGTGGCGAACCGTCCTGACTGGTGTATTTCCCGTCAGCGTACCTGGGGCGTGCCGATGTCGCTGTTCGTGCATAAAGAAACGCAAGCGTTGCATCCTCGCACGGCGGAGCTGATTGAAGCCGTCGCGAAACGCGTTGAACAGGACGGTATTCAGGCATGGTGGGATCTCAACCCTGCCGATTTGCTGGGCGCGGAAGCCGCCGATTATGAAAAAGTGCCGGATACGCTGGATGTCTGGTTCGATTCCGGATCGACCCACGCTTCGGTGGTGGATGTGCGTCCTGAATTCAGCGGCCATGCGGCGGATATGTACCTGGAAGGTTCCGACCAGCATCGCGGCTGGTTCATGTCTTCCCTGATGATTTCTACCGCTATCAAAGGCAAGGCGCCGTACCGCCAGGTACTGACCCACGGCTTCACCGTGGACGGTCAGGGCCGCAAAATGTCGAAATCCATCGGCAATACCGTCAGCCCGCAGGATGTGATGGATAAGCTGGGGGCGGATATTCTGCGTCTGTGGATCGGTTCGACCGACTACTCCGGCGAGATCGCGGTATCCGATGAGATCCTCAAGCGTTCCGCTGATGCCTATCGCCGTATTCGTAACACCGCGCGTTTCCTGCTGGCCAACCTGAACGGTTTCGACCCGGCGCAGCACAGCGTAAAACCGGAAGACATGGTGGTGTTGGATCGCTGGGCGGTGGGCTGTGCCAAAGCGGCGCAGGATGAGATCGTCGAAGCTTACGAGAGCTACGATTTCCACCGTGTAGTGCAGCGCCTGATGCAGTTTTGTTCCATTGAGATGGGCTCGTTCTATCTCGATATCATCAAGGATCGTCAGTACACCGCGAAACACGATAGCGTGGCGCGTCGCAGTTGCCAGACTGCGCTGTTCCACATCGCCGAAGCGCTGGTGCGTTGGATGGCGCCGATCATGTCGTTTACCGCTGATGAAATCTGGGCGTATCTGCCGGGTGAGCGTGCGCAGTTTGTTTTCACCGAAGAGTGGTATGACGGTTTATTCGGACTGGCCGACAGCGAGTCGATGAACGATGCCTTCTGGGCTGAAATGCTGAACGTGCGCGGTGAAGTCAATAAGGTGATCGAACAGGCGCGTAATGACAAGCGTATCGGTGGTTCGCTGGAAGCGGCGGTGACATTGTATGCCGATGACGCGCTGTTTGCGCAGCTCGGCCGTTTGCAGGGCGAACTACACTTTGCTTTGCTCACCTCTAAAGCGCATCTGGCGCATTATGAAAATGCACCGGCTGATGCCCAGCAGAGTGAATTACCGGGCCTGAAAGTTGTCCTTACTAAAGCTGACGGGGACAAATGCCCGCGTTGTTGGCACTATGAAACGGATATCGGCAGCGATGCCGCGCATCCGGATGTATGCGGTCGCTGTGCGACCAATGTTGGCGGCAATGGCGAAGAGCGTAAATTTGTCTGATGAGTAAATCTACTGGAACAACGGCAACAGGTCTGCGCTGGCTATGGCTGGCCGCACTGGTACTGGTGGTCGATATCGGCAGCAAGCAGTGGGTGATGACTCACTTTCAGCTGGGCGAGTCGATACCACTGGTGCCGTTCTTCAATTTCACCTACGCCCATAACTATGGTGCGGCGTTTAGCTTTCTGGCCGATAAAGGCGGCTGGCAGCGCTGGCTGTTTGCGGCGATCGCACTGGTGATTATCGTGGCGTTGCTGGCGATGATGTATCGCTCCAGTGCCAGCCAGAAGTTGAATAACATTGCCTATTCGCTGATTATCGGCGGCGCGATCGGCAATCTGGCGGATCGGTTGGTACATGGGTATGTGATCGATTTTCTGGATTTTTATGCCGGCGGTTGGCATTACCCGACCTTTAATCTGGCGGATAGCGCGATTGTTGTCGGCGCACTGCTGATTGTGCTGGAAGGGTTTTTGGCCTCTCCGCAAAAAAAGCAGGCGGAAGGTAAATAACGCATGACGGAATTCGTGACGAACGGCAGTGGAGTGCTGGTGCATTTTACACTGATGCTGGAAGATGGTTCTGTGGCGGAAGCCACCCGCGACAGCGGTAAACCGGCGATGTTTCGGCTGGGAGACGGTAGCCTGTCGGCGGCGCTGGAGGCTCAACTGCTGGGTTTGCAGGTCGGCGATAAGCGTCAATTCAGTCTGCCGCCGGAGTCCGCTTTTGGTCCATCGAATCCCGATTTGATCCAGTTCTTCCTGCGTCGCGATTTTGCGCAAACCGGTGTGCCCGAAGTGGGCACCATCATGTTGTTCAGCGGTATGGCCGGTAATGATATGCCGGGCATCATCCGCGAGGTCGCGGAAGAGTCGGTGACGGTGGATTTCAACCATCCGCTGGCCGGACACACCATCACGTTCGACGTGGAGGTGCTGGAGATTCATCCCCCTTCTGACGGAGGCAACGCATGAAAATCCTGTTGGCTAATCCTCGTGGGTTCTGCGCTGGCGTCGATCGCGCCATCAGTATTGTCGAGCGGGCGTTGGAAGTGTATGGCGCACCGATTTATGTCCGCCATGAAGTGGTGCATAACCGCTATGTGGTGGAAGGGTTGCGCGAACGCGGCGCCGTCTTCATCGAACAAATTGAAGACGTGCCGGATGGCGCGATTCTGATTTTTTCCGCGCATGGCGTATCGCAAGCCGTGAGGGCGGAAGCCAAAAGCCGCGAACTGACGATTTTCGATGCCACCTGTCCGTTGGTGACGAAAGTGCATATGGAAGTGGCGCGCGCCAGCCGTAAGGGAACGGAAGCTATTCTGATAGGCCATGCCGGGCATCCTGAAGTGGAAGGCACCATGGGTCAGTACAGCAACCCCAACGGCGGTATGTATCTGGTGGAAGGGCCTGAAGATGTCTGGTCGTTACAGGTAAAAGATGAAACCAATCTCTGTTTCATGACCCAGACGACGCTGTCGGTAGACGATACGTCGGCGGTGATCGATGCACTGCGTGCGCGTTTCCCGCAGATTATCGGGCCGCGTAAAGATGATATCTGTTACGCCACTACCAATCGTCAGGAAGCGGTACGCAATCTGGCGGCGGAGGCCAACGTGGTGCTGGTGGTCGGTTCGAAAAACTCTTCCAACTCCAATCGCCTGGCCGAGCTGGCGCAGCGTGTCGGTAAGCCGTCATACCTGATTGATTCTGCTGATGATATTCAGGAAGAGTGGCTGAAGGATGTCGCCTGCGTCGGGGTGACGGCAGGCGCCTCCGCGCCGGATGTGCTGGTTCAACAGGTGATTAAACGCTTGCAAGCCATGGGGGGAAAGTTGCCATGGAGATGCAAGGGCGTGAAGAGAACATCGTGTTCGAAGTGCCGAAAGAATTGCGTATGGATGTTCGTGAAGTGGAATAGCCCCTTCGCGCTACCATATTGAGACGATGCCAGCCGATGAAAATCGGCTGGCATTTTTTTGGAGAAAGCGCATGAATCGAATCCCCATTATTCTGGATACCGACCCCGGCATTGATGATGCCGTCGCCATTGCCGCAGCGTTGTTCGCTCCTGAGTTGGATCTGCAACTGATTACGACGGTCGCCGGCAATGTGGATGTGGAAAAAACGACCCGCAATGCGTTGCAACTGCTGCATTTTTGGGATGCCGAAGTGCCGGTGGCGCAAGGGGCGGCGACGCCGCTGGTGCGTCCGGTGCGCGACGCCGCCTATGTTCACGGCGAGTCAGGGATGGAGGGCTACGACTTTGTGGCGCATGAGCGCACTGCGCTGGAAAAATCCGCGGTGCAGGCAATCTATGAGTGTCTGAATCGTAGCCTGGAGCCTGTTACATTGGTGACCATCGGGCCGCTCACCAATATTGCCTTGCTGTTAACCCTCTATCCGCAGTGTAAAAAACAGATCAAACGTCTGGTCATGATGGGGGGATCGTCAGGGCGTGGGAATTTCACGCCGAATGCGGAATTCAATATCGCGATTGACCCGGAGGCGGCGGGGCGCGTATTCGGCAGCGGAATCGATATCGTGATGTGCGGCCTGGATGTGACGAATTACGCCATGCTGTTGCCGGAGTATCTGGCGGCATTGCCGGGAATGAACCGTACCGGTGCCATGTTGCATGCGTTGTTCAGTCACTATCGTAGCGGCAGTATGGCGACCGGTTTGCGTATGCATGACCTGTGCGCTATTGCTTATCTGGTGAAACCGTCATTGTTTACCCTGCAGCACTGTTTTGTCGCGGTGGAAACGCAGGGGGAATATACCGCCGGCACTACGGTGGTGGATCTCGAGTATCGGCTGAATCGACCGGCTAATGCGCAAGTGGCGCTAGCGCTGGATGTAGCGGGTTTCCGCGCCTGGGTTGCGCAGGTGTTGGCTTTGGCGCCTTAACAGGCTGCCGTGCCAGCCTATACGCGGTCGCGAAGTCTCTGCTGAGCAGCGGCCGGGATGTCTTTACTAAACGATAGCTTTTACTGATATCCCGGCTGTTTTGTCGTAAATTTCTAATTATGGGTGTTTTCGGCTGGCAGCGCTTGTGCGGGCTGGTTAACCTGAGAGCCTTTTCTCATTCATCAACAGATAAAGAGTACGAATATGCGTGATGCACAAATCCGCGTCGCCATCGCGGGAGCGGGTGGTCGCATGGGGCGGCAGTTGATTCAGGCTGCGTTGCAGATGGAAGGCGTCGTACTGGGTGCGGCGCTGGAGCGTGAAGGGGCGTCGTTGCTCGGCAGTGATGCCGGGGAACTGGCTGGTGCCGGGAAAACGGATGTTACCGTACAGAGCAGTCTTGAGGCGGTAGTGAACGATTTCGATGTCTTTATCGATTTCACTCGTCCGGAAGGGACGCTCAAGCATCTGGCTTTTTGTCGTCAGCACGGTAAAGGGATGGTGATCGGCACCACCGGTTTTGACGATGCCGGTAAAGCGGCGATTCAGCAAGCGGCGACCGACATTGGGATTGTGTTTGCCGCAAACTTTAGCGTTGGGGTTAATGTGTTGCTCAAGCTGCTGGAAAAAGCGGCTAAAGTGATGGGTGATTACACGGATATTGAAATCATCGAAGCACACCACCGCCATAAAGTGGATGCGCCGTCGGGCACGGCTCTGGCGATGGGCGAGGCGATTGCCGGCGCGCTGGGACGCGATTTGAAAGAATGTGCGGTTTATGCACGTGAGGGGTACACCGGCGAACGTGATCCGAAAAGCATCGGTTTTGCCACTATCCGGGCCGGCGATATCGTAGGAGAACACACCGCGATGTTTGCGGACGTCGGCGAGCGTATAGAGATAACACACAAGGCTTCCAGCCGGATGACGTTCGCAAACGGCGCAGTCAGGTCCGCATTATGGGTAAGCGCCAGAAAGCATGGTCTTTTTGATATGAGAGATGTGCTTGGGCTTGATGATATATAGCAGAAAATTATTTTTATTTTTTAATTCATTGATTTTAATGGCGCTAAAATTAGCGCCATTATATTTCAATAAAAAATACCGGTTTAATGCTTTATTTTTTGCTAATCTGTTTTTTATTGCTGTTATCTGTCTTTTTCCTATCTGTGCGTCAGACATTTATCATTCCATCTACCGATTTTGGTGTGATTTTAATCATTTCATCACTCATTGACGCTGGCAACCGTTTACTTTCGCTAGTTGATGTGTGTTTTTGCGGGTATAGCTGTGCATTATCTTCTTAAGCCATAAAATAGTGAAAAAAAATCCGGTTTGGCTAGACAACAGTCAGGGGCATCATTAAAATGCGCGCAATTTGCCAAAAATTTGCCTTACAGGTGGTTTTTGCGTTGATTTAGTGCGTCAAATCTGAATTAATATGCAAATAACATGATTTTTTATTCCTTGGAGGGTGTTTTGATTAAGTCAGCGCTATTGGTTCTGGAAGACGGAACCCAATTCCACGGTCGGGCCATTGGGGCAGAGGGAACGGCAGTGGGGGAAGTCGTTTTCAATACGTCAATGACCGGTTATCAAGAAATCCTCACTGATCCTTCCTATTCCCGCCAGATTGTCACTCTTACTTATCCCCATATCGGAAATGTCGGCGCCAACAAAGCCGATGAAGAATCCCCCACCGTTCATGCTCAGGGCTTGGTCATCCGCGATTTACCGTTAATCGCCAGTAACTACCGCAGCGAAGAAAGCCTGTCTGATTACCTCAAACGCAACAATATTGTAGCAATTGCCGATATCGACACCCGCAAACTGACGCGGTTGCTGCGTGAGAAAGGCGCGCAGAACGGTTGCATCATCGCGGGCGATGCGCCGGATGCGGCGCTGGCGCTGGAAAAGGCCAAAGCGTTCCCCGGTCTGAAAGGGATGGATCTGGCGAAAGAAGTCACCACCCGTTCCAGCTATAGCTGGTTGCAAGGCAGTTGGACGCTGGAAGGCGAGCTGCCGGCGGCGAAAGAAGAGAGTGAACTGCCGTACCACGTGGTGGCGTATGACTACGGTGTGAAGCGTAATATCCTGCGTATGCTGGTGGATCGCGGCTGCCGCCTGACGGTGGTACCGGCGCAAACCCCGGCGGAAGCGGTGCTGAAACTCAATCCGGACGGCATTTTCCTCTCCAACGGCCCTGGCGATCCGGAGCCGTGCGATTATGCCATCAACGCGATTAAAGCCTTCCTGGAAACCGATATTCCGGTATTCGGCATTTGTCTGGGCCACCAGTTGCTGGCGCTGGCCAGTGGCGCGAAAACCGTCAAAATGAAGTTCGGCCACCACGGCGGCAACCACCCGGTGAAAGATCTGGATGGTAATCGGGTGATGATCACCGCGCAAAACCACGGCTTTGCGGTAGATGAAACGTCGCTGCCCGCCACGCTGCGCGCGACGCACAAATCGCTGTTCGATGGTTCGCTGCAGGGCATTCACCGCACCGATAAAGCGGCATTCAGCTTCCAGGGGCACCCTGAAGCCAGCCCTGGCCCGCATGATGCCGCGCCGCTGTTTGATCACTTCATCGAGCTGATTGAGTCTTACCGTAGTCATACCAAATAATCAGAATCCGTTTAGTCACGCTGCGATAAAAGAACAAGGCGAAAGCGCCGGCGCGGCGGTGAGTAAACGGGTTCGCAGGAGCGAAAAATGCCAAAACGTACAGACATAAAAAGTATCCTGATCCTCGGTGCCGGTCCGATCGTGATCGGTCAGGCGTGCGAGTTTGACTACTCCGGCGCTCAGGCGTGTAAGGCGCTGCGTGAAGAAGGCTACCGCGTGATTCTGGTGAACTCCAACCCGGCCACCATCATGACCGACCCGGAGATGGCCGACGCCACTTATATTGAACCGATTCACTGGGAAGTGGTGCGCAAAATCATCGAAAAAGAACGTCCGGATGCCGTATTGCCGACGATGGGCGGCCAGACGGCGCTGAACTGCGCGCTGGAACTGGAACGTCAGGGCGTGCTGGCGGAGTTCGGCGTGACCATGATCGGCGCGACCGCCGATGCCATCGATAAAGCGGAAGATCGTCGCCGTTTCGACATCGCGATGAAGAAAATCGGCCTGGAAACCGCGCGTTCCGGTATCGCGCACAATATGGACGAAGCGCTGGCGGTGGCGGCGGATGTGGGGTATCCCTGCATTATCCGCCCGTCTTTCACCATGGGCGGCACCGGCGGCGGCATCGCTTACAACCGTGAAGAGTTCGAAGAGATTTGTACCCGTGGTCTGGATCTGTCGCCGACCAAGGAACTGCTGATCGACGAATCGTTGATCGGCTGGAAAGAGTATGAAATGGAAGTGGTGCGGGATAAAAACGATAACTGCATCATCGTCTGCTCGATCGAAAACCTCGATGCGATGGGGATCCACACCGGTGACTCTATCACTGTCGCACCGGCGCAAACCCTGACCGACAAGGAATACCAAATCATGCGTAACGCCTCGATGGCGGTACTGCGTGAAATCGGGGTGGAAACCGGCGGTTCCAACGTGCAGTTTGCGGTCAACCCGAAAACCGGTCGTCTGATCGTTATCGAAATGAACCCGCGCGTGTCTCGCTCCTCGGCGCTGGCTTCCAAAGCGACCGGCTTCCCGATCGCCAAGATCGCCGCCAAACTGGCGGTGGGCTATACGCTGGATGAACTGATGAACGACATTACCGGCGGGCGTACCCCGGCATCGTTCGAACCGTCCATCGATTATGTGGTGACCAAGATCCCACGCTTTAACTTCGAAAAATTCGCCGGCGCCAACGATCGTCTGACTACACAGATGAAGTCGGTGGGTGAGGTGATGGCGATCGGCCGTACCCAGCAGGAGTCGTTGCAGAAAGCGCTGCGTGGCCTGGAAGTGGGCGCTACCGGTTTCGATCCTAAAGTGAGTCTGGACGATCCGGAAGCGTTGACCAAAATCCGCCGTGAGTTGAAAGATGCCGGCGGCGATCGTATCTGGTATCTGGCGGATGCGTTCCGTGCCGGGATGTCGGTTGACGGCGTATTCAACCTGACCAACATCGACCGCTGGTTCCTGGTGCAGATTGAAGAACTGGTGCGTCTGGAAGAGCAAGTGGTGGAGCAAGGCGCTAATGGCCTGACGCTGGAGTTCCTACGTTTGCTCAAACGCAAAGGCTTTGCCGATGCCCGTCTGGCAAAACTGGCCGGCGTGTCTGAAGGCGAAATTCGCAAGCTGCGTTACAAATACAACCTGCACCCGGTCTACAAGCGCGTGGATACCTGCGCTGCCGAGTTCGCCACCGATACCGCCTACATGTACTCCACCTATGACGAGGAGTGTGAGGCCAACCCGAATCAGGACCGTGACAAGATAATGGTGCTGGGCGGCGGTCCGAACCGTATCGGTCAGGGCATCGAGTTCGACTATTGCTGCGTGCACGCGGCGCTGGCGCTGCGTGAAGACGGCTATGAAACCATCATGGTCAACTGTAACCCGGAAACCGTCTCTACCGATTACGACACCTCCGATCGCCTGTACTTCGAGCCGGTAACGCTGGAAGACGTGCTGGAGATTGTACGTATTGAGCAGCCGAAAGGCGTGATCGTGCAGTACGGTGGACAGACGCCGCTGAAACTGGCGCGTCAGCTTGAAGCCGCCGGTGTGCCGGTGATTGGCACCAGCCCGGATGCCATCGACCGCGCAGAAGACCGTGAACGCTTCCAGCAGGCGGTCAACCGTCTCGGCCTGAAGCAGCCGGCCAACGCCACCGTCAGCACTATCGATCAGGCGGTGGAAAAGGCGGTCGGTATCGGTTATCCGCTGGTGGTGCGTCCGTCTTATGTGCTGGGCGGTCGGGCAATGGAAATTGTTTATGACGAAGTCGATTTGCGCCGTTACTTCCAGACCGCCGTTAGTGTTTCCAACGATGCGCCGGTACTGCTGGACCGCTTCCTGGACGACGCGGTGGAAGTGGATGTGGACGCTATCTGCGACGGCGAGCGGGTGCTGATTGGCGGCATCATGGAGCATATCGAGCAGGCCGGCGTGCACTCCGGCGACTCCGCCTGTTCGCTGCCGGCTTACACCCTGAGCAAAGAGATTCAGGATGAGATGCGTCGTCAGGTGGAAAAACTGGCGTTCGAACTTTCCGTACGCGGCCTGATGAACGTGCAGTTTGCGGTGAAGAACAACGAAGTGTACCTGATTGAGGTTAACCCGCGCGCGGCGCGTACCGTGCCGTTTGTTTCCAAGGCGACCGGTGTGCCGCTGGCGAAAGTGGCAGCCCGCGTGATGGTTGGGCAAACGCTGGCTCAGCAGGGCGTCACTAAAGAGGTGATCCCGCCGTACTATTCCGTCAAGGAAGTGGTGTTGCCGTTTAATAAATTCCCGGGTGTGGACCCGATCCTCGGGCCGGAAATGCGTTCCACCGGTGAGGTGATGGGGGTAGGGCGTACCTTTGCCGAAGCCTTTGCCAAGGCGATGTTGGGCAGCAACTCGCCGATGAAGAAAACCGGTCGTGCACTGCTGTCGGTGCGTGAAGGCGACAAGGCGAGGGTAGTGGATTTGGCCGCTAAACTGCTCAAGCACGGTTTTGAACTGGACGCCACTCACGGCACCGCGGTGGTGCTGGGGGAAGCGGGTATTAATCCGCGTCTGGTGAACAAGGTGCACGAAGGCCGTCCGCACATTCAGGATCGCATCAAGAATGGCGAGTACACCTACATCGTCAACACCACGGCGGGCCGTCAGGCGATTGAAGATTCCAAACTGATTCGCCGCAGTGCGCTGCAATATAAAGTGCATTACGACACCACCATGAACGGCGGTTTCGCGACGGCCATGTCGCTGAATGCTGATCCCACCGAGCAGGTGATTTCCGTTCAGGAAATGCATGCCCGTATTCAGGGATAACGGCTAAAAACGCGTCTGGATTCAGGCGCGCTGTCGTGAAAGGTAAATCATGAAAGATAAAACCGGCCTGGTGCGTAGCATCAGGCCGGTTTTTTTCGTCAGTTATCAGGGGCGGTTTAGCTTAACGCGACCTTTATCCCCAGTGTAATCAACACGCCGCCAAGCAGTTTGTCGATCAGTTTCTGGGCTTTACTCAGACCGCGACGCACCGGTTCGCTCTGGATCAGGACAATCAGCAACGGCCACCAGATCAGCGTCAACCCCAGGATAATCCCGGCATACCACAGTTTTTCGCCCATGCTGGAGTCCAGCCCCAGCACTTGGGTAAAGACTGCCAGAAAGAACAGCGTTGCCTTCGGGTTCAGCAGGTTACAGAGGTAGCCCTGCATAAAAGCTTTCCAGAGGCCGATGCGTTGCGGCGTCAGGCCGGATAAATCCAGTTTGCTGCCGCCACGCGAGCGCAGCGCCTGAATGCCCAGCCAGATTAGGTAGGCGGCGCCGACGTATTTCAGCAGGCTAAACAACCAGGGCGTAGTGGTGACGACGACGGCCAGGCCGGCGACACAGTAAGCCATGTGTGTGGCAACCCCGGCAATCACGCCGATAGCGGTCATCATGGCGGCCAGTCGCGGGTAGCGTATCGCGTTTTTGATCACCAGAAAGAAGTCCGGGCCGGGAGAAATCATTCCCAGTGCGGCGATGGTCGCCACGAATAAAGAAGTCTCAAGCATGATGGATTATGTATGACAATCAAGGATTCGTCGGAAAAAGGTGGGCATAATACCGTCAGTGGCATGTTTTCGCACTATCAATCATCGATTTGAAATGTTAATAAACTTATAAAAACCACGCATATAGTGGTTGTTTTTAGAGCAGGGGACGGGAACGTAACATGGTAAATGAAACCACACAGCAGCGGGATATTACCCGGTTGTGTATTCAATGCGCACTGTTGCTGTTACAACATGGCGCGGAAAGTATGCTGGTCGAACAGTTGTCGTCACGACTTGGCGTGGCATTGGGGATGGACAGTGTGGAGAGTTCTATCTCGGCCAACGCGATAGTGCTGACCACCATTATGCAAGGGCATTGCCTGACGTCCACGCGTAAAAATGTCGATCGCGGCATCAACATGCACGTCGTAACGGAAGTTCAGCATGTGGTGATCATGGCTGAACATAAGCTGCTGGATGTGGCCGGAGTGGCAAAACGCTTCAGTCATATCAAGCCGTTGCGTTATCCACGCTGGCTGATGGTCACGATCGTGGCGTTATCGTGCGGCTGTTTTAGTCGTCTGAACGGCGGTGGCTGGGATGCGTTTCTGGTGACGCTGATTGCCAGCGGCATGGCGATGTATGTCCGACAGGTACTGACCGCACGGCATCTTAATCCGTTGATTAATTTCTGTATTACCGCCTTTGTGGCGACGTCGGCGTCCGGGCTGCTGATGCGCGTGCCCGGTCTGGAACAGAGTTCCTCCGTGGCGATGGCCGCCAGCGTGTTGCTGCTGGTGCCGGGATTTCCGCTCATCAATGCGGTGGCGGATATGTTCAAAGGCCATGTCAATACCGGGCTGGCGCGCTGGACGATGGCCAGCCTGCTGACGCTGGCGACCTGTATTGGTGTGGTAACGGCAATGGCGATATGGGGGCTGCACGGATGGTCATTGAACTGATTTGGGCGCTGATTCAGGACATGGTGTTGGCAGCGGTCCCGGCGGTAGGGTTTGCGATGGTATTTAACGTACCGGTGAAGGCATTACCGTATTGCGCGCTGCTGGGCGGACTAGGGCATGGTGTGCGTTTTCTAATGATTCGTTTCGGCATCCCTATCGAGTGGGCGACATTTGTGGCATCGATCATGGTGGGTATCATCGGTATTCGTTGGTCCCGCTGGTTTCTGGCCCATCCCAAAGTATTTACCGTCGCCGCCGTTATTCCGATGTTCCCCGGTATTTCGGCCTATACGGCGATGATTTCGGTGGTACAGCTTTCCCATCAGGGGTACAGCGAAGCGTTGATGCAAACGTTGATCACCAACTTTTTGAAGGCCAGTTTTATCGTTGGTGCGCTTTCAATCGGGCTATCGCTGCCGGGGATCTGGATCTACCGTAAACGTCCGGGAGTATAGGGATTGAGGTGTTCTCTTAAATAGTGGTCGGCGTTCCGGTAATCATATCGACGCCTGCCCGGGCTTTCCGTATAGTGGCACCAATTTTGTAGCCTGTAGGGTTTTACCATGGTGATTAGTTTGATTGCCGCACTGGCAGTGGATCGTGTTATCGGAATGGAGAATGCCATGCCGTGGCATCTGCCGGCCGACCTGGCGTGGTTTAAGCGCAATACGCTCAACAAACCTGTGATTATGGGGCGCAATACGTTCCGCGCCATCGGCCGACCCTTGCCGGAACGGCTGAATATTGTCGTCAGTAGCCAACCGGGCGACGATGAGCGTGTCACCTGGGTGACATCGCTTGCGGCGGCGCTGGCTGCCGCCGGTGATGTAGATGAAGTGATGGTGATCGGCGGCGGCAGCATTTATCAGCAGATGTTGCCGCAAGCCAGCCGCCTCTATCTGACGCATATTGATGCTGAGATTGAAGGTGATACCCATTTTCCGGATTACGAGCCGGATGAGTGGGTTTCTACCTTCAGCGAATTCCATGATGCAGATGATAAAAACTCCCACAGTTATTGCTTCGAAATCCTCGATCGTCGCTGATTGCCTCATCTCAAGCCCGCTCACCGAGCGGGTTTTTAATGTATCTATATGTGTAAGCGTTACACTAGGACCGTCTTCCTATTTCAACCGGGTCATGCCAAGGAAGAACATTATTTAAATAAAATGAAGTCCAGCTTATTCATAAGATTAATGATCTGACTTACTCGTCAAAGAATCTGAAACCTGGCAGTAAACAGGCTGATCGCGGCATATCCTATTCACTTTAATTCCTTACAATGTCTCTAATATTTCTTTGCTTGCGCTATTTTAATACTTTGAAAAATAGCCTATAAAATGAATCTGTGGAAAATTAAAAGCAATTTGAAGATAACAGGCTGTCAGGTATATGAAAATCACATCAATTCAGTATTTGCGCGGGCTGGCTGCTTTGCTTGTAGTCGTAGCGCATAATTCTTCCCTGTTGGTGGGTAACTGGACAAAGCATATCCCTGGGGCTCTTGGTGTGGATGTTTTTTTTATAATTAGTGGTTTTATTATGACATTCATTACCCACCATACGCCTGATGGTCCGGTTGCATTTATAGTTAAACGCTTCTTTCGCATATGGCCCGTTTTTTTTCTCGTTTGGCTGCTTTCCTTTATCTTCGTGTACTATGAAAGAAGTTTCAGTCAGATGGCGTGTACACTTTATTTTTGTCTTCAGGACTATAGCCAGCCGGGTCCAACCTTTGGTTACAGTGCTCTTGGCCCGCCATGGACGTTATCCTACGAAATAATGTTTTACTTCATTTTTGCCGTTTCAATGAGCATTAGCCATCGCTATCGCAGTTACATCTGCACGTTGGTTTTCGTGGCTGCCATGACAGGTTTTCAATGGTATTACAACGGTAGCTTTGATTTCTCATCACAGGTATCGCCAAATATGAGTGTTATACACTGGTGGCAGGCTTGGATTAAGTTGATAAGTAATACCATCGTGTTTGAATTCATCGCCGGTATGTTGCTGGCTGAATTCATGGTCAGGAGCAGAATCAGCCAGTTTCTTTATCGCAGAATAGTGGCAAAAATAGTATTTACTATTGCAATGGTAAGCGCCGTTATTATTGGTCCACAGGTTTTTGGCTTAAGCGGTGGTTTCTGGTTAGCGTTGATTATCATGATTTCGGCTATTCTATTGAGTGATAATAATGAGACCAAATATAATAGGATACTGACTTTCTTTGGGGATATCTCCTATTCACTTTATCTCGTTCACTATCCTGTAATGGTTTTTTTCAGAAACTATTTATCAGACACTACTGCATCCACCGAAAGAGTGACAATATTTATCCTCTCTATTGCTATCAGTATCGTAATATCATCAGTTATGTTCATATGGGTTGAAATGCCTTCAATTCGGTCAGGGAAAAAGATAGCGGGAATTTTATCTACGAGGATGAGATCTTATCAGCCTTGAGCTTTAGCTATATTGGCTTGGGGAGCAGGGAGGATATAGGTATTGCGCTGGTGACAGGTTAGCCTTCCATGGCTCGCAGGCGAGCTTTGGCCGCTGCGTTTCGATTACCTTAAAGGTGTTGCTGATGCGTTCCAACTGCTCTTAGACGTCTGGCATGCACTTTCTGCTGATGGCAGCGTGCGGGAGTACCTGGCCATGCTTCTTACCCAGCCCCTCTGCCTCGCGCACTTTCTGTCCACCTTAGTATCCACGTTCGCGAAAATGTCCATGGTAGGGGATAAGACGAGGAATGAAAGGTGGTCTGAACAAGGTGCTTACCTATATGTAACTATTTAGTCACATTAATTGCATAACATATGTCTGTATTTGTCATCATTGCGTGAGTACCGAACGGGGAGTCGCGCGAGAACCGGAATGAGAGCAAGAGGACATAGTCGAGCATGACTGACAAGATTAAGCACCTGAGCGCCGATGCGCTGAATGTCGATCGCCTGAGTAATCCCGCCCGTCGTAAATTGTTAGGCAATGCGGGCGCGCTGGGACTGGCAGGTTTCCTGGGCGGCGGTATCTGGTCTTTTCCGGTAACGGGATTGGCGGAAGGCCAGCCGGCTGGCAGCAAACTGTTGGGTTTCAAGGGGATTGCGGCTTCCGCCGAGGATCATATCGTCATTACGCCCGGCTACCGGGCTGAGGTGTTGATCTCCTGGGGCGATCCGCTGGTAGATGGCGCCCCGGCGTTCCATGCCGAAGGCAAGAACAGTGCTGCCGATCAGGAAAAACAGTTTGGCGATAACAACGATGGCATGAGTTTTTTCCCGATTGATGATCGTCACGGCGTGATGGCGATCAACAACGAATATGTGAACGAGCAGTATCTGTTTGCGCATGGCGGTGCCAAAGCCGCCAGCCTGGAAGATGTCCGTAAATCTCAGGCGGCGCATGGTGTATCGGTGGTTGCAGTGAAACGCGTCGCGGAATCGGCACGCTGGGAAGTGGAGCGCCCTTCACGTTATAACCGGCGTATCACGGTAAATACGGCGATGACGTTCAGCGGCCCGGCGGCGGGTCATGCATTGCTGAAAACCGCCGCCGACCCTCAGGGGATGAACGTGTCAGGCACCTTCGGCAACTGCGCCAACGGTAAAACGCCTTGGGGCACTTATCTGACTTGTGAAGAGAATTTCGATACTTATTTCGGTACCCGACAAGCCGATTACCAGACAACGCCGGAACAGAAGCGCTATACACTCAAAGTTCATGAACCGGAACGCAACTGGGTGGATTTTGACGAGCGTTTTGATGTTGCGAAGCACCCCAACGAATTCAACCGGCATGGCTGGATTGTGGAGATCGACCCGCTGAACCCAACGTCCACCCCCGTGAAACGTACTGCGCTGGGGCGCTTTAAGCATGAGAACGCGGCGGTGACGGTGGCGAAGAGCGGCCATTTGGTGGTGTATATGGGGGATGATGAACGCGGTGAATTCATCTACAAATACGTGTCCAACGGCAAGGTGGATCATGCCAATCCCTCGGCTAATTCTCGTTTGCTGGATGACGGCGTGCTGTACGTGGCACAGTTTGACGGCGATGCATCCGGTACGCCGCTGAAAGGCAAAGGGCACTGGGTAGCGCTGGAGTTCGGCAAGAATGGATTGACGCCGGAGAACGGATTCAACAGTCAGGCTGAAGTGCTGATCTTTGCCCGTAAGGCGGCTTCGCAGGTGAATGCGACGCGTATGGATCGCCCGGAATGGATTGCGGTTAATCCACATGATGGCCGCGCCTATTGTACGCTGACCAATAACAGCAAACGCGGTGAAGAAGGTATGCCGGTTAATGCAGCCAATCCCCGACCGAACAACATCTATGGTCAGATCATTCGCTGGGACGAAAACGGCGATGCGACAGCGGAGGTATTCGGCTGGGACATGTATGCATTGTGCGGCAACCCGGCAGCGCATCCGGACGGCATTAATCGCGGTACGCCGAATATCACGGTGGAAAACAGTTTCAACAGCCCCGATGGGTTGGGGTTCGATCACGATGGCCGTTTGTGGATCCTGACCGACGGTAATTACAGCAACAAAGGTGATTTCGTCGGGCAGGGTAATAACCAGATGTTGGCGGGCGATCCGACCAGCGGCGAGATCCGTCGTTTTATGGTCGGGCCTAAATCCTGTGAGCTAACCGGCATTGCATTTACGTCTGATTACCGCACGATGTTCGTGAATGTGCAGCACCCCGGCGAAAAAGGGGATTCGCATTTCCCCAATAACAGCGTGCGGCCTCGTTCATCGGTTGTCATGATCACCCGTGAAGATGGCGGTGTGATCGGGGCGTAATGGCGTGAGGCGTGTTTCACCGGCGGCGATGCCGCCGGTCGTATCAGATGATGACGGAGGCCGCATCGGCCTGCGGCGCCATCAGTGATGGCTGGGTAAAATAGCGCTGATCTTCCCAGCGCAGACAGGTGAGCGCCCCGCCCCAGCAACAGCCGGTATCCAGCGCGTAGATACCTTCCGGCGTGCCTTTTCCTTCCAGCGATGCCCAGTGGCCGAACGCGATGGCGTATTCGGCTGGAACCGGGCCCGGCAGATCAAACCAGGGTTTGAGCAGCGACGGTGCCTGTGACGGCGCCTCTTTACACAGCATATCGAGCTGACCGCCGGAAAAGCAGTAGCGCATGCGGGTAAATACGTTGGTGCTAAAGCGCAGACGTGCCAGCCCGCTCAGTTCCGGGCTCCAGTGATTCGGCATATCGCCGTACATGGCATCCAGAAACAGTGGGTAACTGTCGCTGCTGAGGATCGCTTCCACTTCCCGGGCGCACATTTTGGCGGTATCCAGATCCCACTGTGGCGTAATGCCGGCATGGGCCATCACCAGTTTGCGTTCCTCATCCACCTGTAACAGCGGCTGACGGCGCAACCAGTTGATCAGGTCGTCCACGTCCGGCGCCGACAACAGCGGATCCAACCGATCCTTGGGTTTATTACGGCTGATACCGGCGTAGACCGCCAGCAGATGCAAATCGTGGTTGCCGAGTACCAGGCGTACCGCATCACCCAGCGAACGGACATAGCGCAGCACGTCCAGTGAATCCGGGCCGCGGGCAACCAGATCACCGGTCAGCCACAGTACGTCGCTCTCGGGATTAAAGGAAACTTGCGCCAGCAGCGCTTTGAGCTCGACGGCGCAGCCGTGAACATCGCCAACAAGATAGGTCGCCATAATCTTTCAGTGTATCAGTGAAGGGATGGCCAGACGGAATACCGTAATAGGAACCTGAAATGTTTCACCCTGATGGTCAATCATCTGGTAGTGGCCTTCCATGGTGCCCATCGGGGTTTCCAGAATAGCACCGCTGGTGTACTGGAATTCGCTGCCCGGTTGGATTACAGGCTGCAGGCCGATTACGCCTTCACCCTGGACTTCGGTTTGCTTGCCGTTACCGTTGGTAATCACCCAGTAACGGCTAAGCAGCTTGACATCATGACGACCCAGATTGCGGATAGTGATGGTATACGCGAAGACGAAGCGGCCTTCTTCCGGCTGAGATTGTGCTTCCACATAGAAGCTCTGAACCTGTATACACACTCGGGGCGCATTCATCATGACGACAACTCCAGCTTATTCCTGCGATGTGGGATGCGCGGTCAGCCACTCGGCCAGACGGCAGTATTGCGCAATGGTGACGTTTTCCGCCCGGGCGTTCGGATCAACTTCCAAAGCGGTTAATTGCTCCGGTGTGAACAGGTTACCCAGGCTGTTACGCAGTGTCTTGCGCCGCTGATTAAAGGCTTCCGTGGTAATCCGGCTCAAAATACGGGTATCGACGGTCGGATACGGCGACGTCGTGTGCGGCACCAGTCGCACTACCGCAGAATCCACTTTCGGGGCCGGTTTGAAGGCGGTCGGCGGCACTTCAAGCACCGGAATAACCTGACAATAGTACTGCGCCATTACAGTCAGACGGCCATAAGCCTTGCTGTCCGGCCCTGCGACCAGCCGATTGACCACCTCTTTTTGCAACATGAAGTGCATGTCGCGAATAGCCTGAGTATAGCTGAACAGGTGGAACATCAGCGGTGTTGAAATATTATACGGCAGGTTACCAAAAACCCGCAGCGGTTGTCCCGCCTGTTGTGACAGTGCGGCGAAATCTACGGTCATCGCATCCTGCTGGATGATGGTCAGTTTATCCCTGAGCGTTGGGTGGACTTCCAGTCGGGCGGCCAGATCGCGGTCGAGTTCCACCACGGTAAAGCTGTCGATACGTTCGCCGACCGGAATGGTGAGCGCCCCCAAGCCTGGGCCGATTTCCACTATGGCCTGACCCGGCAACGGGTGAATGGCGGAAACAATACTGTCGATCACAAACTGATCGTTGAGAAAATTTTGGCCAAAACGCTTACGGGCGAAGTGACCTTGATGGACGCGATTATTCATTACGGTTAGCAATCATATGTAGAGCGAGGTTTAATGCGGTGCGGAAGCTGCCCGGATCGGCCTGGCCGCTACCGGCAAGTTCCAGCGCGGTGCCATGGTCGACGGACGTGCGGATAAACGGCAGCCCCAGCGTGATATTGACGGCCCTGCCGAAGCCTTGATATTTCAACACGGGCAGGCCCTGATCGTGATACATCGCCAGCACGGCGTCGGCGTGTTCGAGATACTTGGGTTGGAACAAGGTATCGGCCGGCAACGGACCGACCAACTGGACGCCGGACTGACGAAGTTCATCCAGTGCCGGAATAATGACATCCAGTTCTTCACGTCCCATGTGGCCGCCTTCGCCGGCGTGCGGGTTCAGCCCACAGACGTAGATGACCGGCTGGGCGAGGCCGAACTTGCGCTGCAAGTCCTGATGCAGAATGGTGATGACTTCGTGCAGGCTATCACGGGTGACGGCATCCGATACCGCTTTTAGCGGCAGATGGGTAGTCGCCAGCGCGACGCGCAGCTCCTCGGTCGCCAGCATCATCACCACGCGCGCGCAGTGGCTGCGCTCGGCGAAAAACTCGGTGTGACCGGAAAACGGAATACCCGATTCGTTGATAATGCCCTTGTGCACCGGGCCGGTAATCAACGCGGCGAAGTCGCCATGCAGACAACCGTCGCAAGCACGGGTTAGCGTATCCAGCACATAGCGGCTGTTCGCCACGTTCAGTTGCCCCGGCACCACGGCGGCGTCGGTGGAAACAGGCAGCAGCGTTAACGTTCCTGCGATTTGTGGCTGCGCCGCCTGCTGCGGCTGAAATTCACGCAATGTCAGCGGCAGTTTCAGCGTCAGCGCACGGCTTAGCAGCAGCTCTGCGTCAGCACATACCACCAGCTCCACCGGCCAGTCTTGCTGAGCCAGCGCCACCACTAAATCAGGACCAATCCCGGCGGGTTCGCCGGGGGTGATCACCACTCGCTGCACCTGCATTTCAGTTGGCATCAGTTCTGGCCATTCAGGATTTTCACATAAGCCGCGGCGCGTTTTTCCTGTATCCAGGTTTGCGCTTCCTCGGCGAATTTACGGTTAAACAACATGCGATAAGCACGTTCTTTCTGCGCCGCGTCGGTCTTGTCCACCTCACGGGTGTCCAGCAGTTGAATCAGGTGCCAGCCGAAAGAGGAGTGTACCGGCGTGCTGATTTCGCCTTTTTTCAGTTGGGTCAACGCGTCGCGGAACGCCGGGTCATACATCTCCGGCGATGCCCAACCCAGGTCGCCGCCCTGATTAGCGGTCCCCGGATCCTGTGACAGCTGTTTGGCGGCATTGGCGAAACTGAGTTTGCCGTTCTTGATTTGGCCGGCTACCTCTTCCAGTTTGGCTCTCGCTTGCGCGTCATTCATGACTACCGACGTCGTCAGCAGGATGTGACGGGCATGCACTTCGGTTACGGAAACGGCTTGAGCACCGCCACGGGTATCGTTCACACGCAGGATATGGAAGCCGACGCCGGAACGAATCGGCCCGACGATCTGCCCCTTCTGTGGATTGGTCAAACGCTCGGCGAACAGCGTTGGCAATTCCTGCGGACGCCCCCAGCCCATTTGCCCGCCTTTCAACGCTTGCGGATCGGCGGAATAGGTGATGGCCAGTTTGCCGAAATCAGCGCCTTGAGACGCTTCTTTTACCAGACGATTAGCCAGATTTTCTGCCTTATCAACCTGATCCTGCGTCGGGTTTTCCGGCAACGGCAGCAGAATCTGACTCAGATTGACCTCCGGGCCGTTTGCTCCCTGGCTGGCGAGCTGCTGCGCCAGTGAGTCCACTTCCTGCGGCAGCACGGTAACGCGGCGGCGCACTTCGCTGTTCCGCACGTCGGCAATGATCATGTCTTTACGGATTTGGCCGCGGTAAGTGTCAAAGCTGACGCCTTCAGCCGCCAGACGGCTGCGCAATTGGTCGATGCTCATACGGTTTTGCGCCGCAATGTTGGCAATGGAGCGATCCAGTTGTTCATCAGTGACTTGTACGCCCATCTTCTGCGCCATTTGCAGAATAATATTATCCATGATCAAGCGCTCCAGAATCTGATGACGGAGCGTAGCGTCGTCCGGTAACTGCTGACCGGCTTCTTGCGCGTTCAGTTTGACGGACTGTAGCAGGCTATTGATATCGCTTTCCAGAACCACACTGTTGTCGACGACCGCGGCGATCTTGTTGACCTCCTGCGGGGCCGCAAACGCCATGTTGGCACTCAGTGCCAGTCCCAGAACAAGCGCTCTCCAGTTCTTCATACCTTTCCCGTTAATTTTATCCGCCAGGGCGGGTTAAATGTTTAATCGCTACCGGTCATTAGACGTTTCTTGTCGCCAGAGTTCCCGGCGTTACATCATCAGAACGCACGCTGGTAAGGCAAAATACCGGTTTTCAGCATTTTTTCCGTTCCCAGGCTGTAATTGCTGCTCAGACCGCGGAGTTCAAAGCTAAAGCCGAGCTTATTGTCGTAAAGGCTTTTGCTGGTGACATTGTCCCATTTGGTGATTTTGCGCTCATAACCAATGTTGACGGCCCAACAGCAGGTATTGTATTGCAAGCCCACTAACTGGTCGGCCGGCTGGTTTGCCTTGGTATCATAGTAGTAGGCGCCGACGATGGCCCAACGATCGGACAACGGCCAGCTGGCGGTTGCGCCTACCTGAGAAATGCCTTGCTGGAAACCAGGGTTGTTTATGGTTGGCAGCGTTGCCTGAATATATTTCGAGCTGGCGAAACGATAGTTCAACTGGAACATACGTTCGCCGCCGCCGCGGTATTCCAGAACCGCATCGCCGAGCGTGAAATCTTTCAGACGTTCATCGTACTGCGCGCCGCCGCGGATGCCCCAATTGTCGGCAAACTTCCAGTAGCTGTCGCCCGCCCAGCTCAGGCTGCCACGGTCGTCGTTCTGATCGATGCTCGAATTGGAGCCTGTGCGTGGGTGATCAAAGTAATAAATCTGCCCCAGAGAGGCATTGAACCGTTCTGTTAACGTATCGTCATACAAGCGCGTCGTCACACCGCTTGATACCTGATTGGCGGAGGCGATGCGATCCAAACCGCCGAAGGTACGGTCGCGAAAGAGACCGGCATAGTCGGCCTGCAGCAGCGTAGAGTCATAAGCACGAACCGAAGACTGGTCACGGTACGGTATATACAGGTATTGCATCCGTGGTTCCAGCGTCTGGGTATAACCTTTCGCCCAATCCATATCGCGCTCAAACACCATCTTACCGTCAGTTTTAAACTGCGGCATGACACGGTTGACGTTGTCTTTTAGTTGCTGCGCTTCCAATTGCTGGGCGGAGGTATTATTCGGATTGGCCCTGTAGGTATCCAGGTTTTCCTGCTGATAGTGAGTCGCCATCA
Organism: Dickeya chrysanthemi NCPPB 402; assembly: GCF_000406105.1. NCBI lineage: Bacteria > Pseudomonadati > Pseudomonadota > Gammaproteobacteria > Enterobacterales > Pectobacteriaceae > Dickeya > Dickeya chrysanthemi. The sequence continues at coordinate 610,111 of NZ_CM001974.1, forward strand.
GCTTGGCTTCGGTATTCAGACTGGCCCACTGATTTGACATGGGCAACGACAGCGTCGGCTCTATGTGGAATCGAGTGGCGTCCGGCAGACTCGGATTAACGTTGGTAAATTTGGCAGCCTGGCCATAAAGGTATAAATCAAAGGGGCCGATGTCATTCTGGGCGAAATTGATATCCAACTGCGGCATAGCACGGTATACATCGCGATTAGCCAGGTTGCTGAATATTTGATACTGGCGAGTTGATACTGTGGCGTCCCAGTTACGGGTGGCGTAACCCAGGCTGAATTTCTGAGTGGCATAGCCGTCAGTGGTGTTGCCGTAGACGGAGTCCAGATCGGTGAAATAGTTCTGATCACTGACCTTGGTATAGTCGACATTAATACGCCAGACCTGATCGACTACCCCAGTATGTTGCCAGTGGAACAACCAGCGAGTGTAATCGTCGTCAGGGGCGTAGCCCGATTTTCCAGACAGCACATCGTTTTTATACTGTTTATCGTTTTGCAACCAGTCGAATTCGACCACGCTAAAACCAAAACGAGACAGATTACGGAATTCGTTCTGCCACTGAGTGCCGCGATTGGTTTGTACATGCGGCGTGATGGTAGCGTCATAGTCAGGCGCGATATTCCAGTAATAAGGCGTAACCAGCTCAAAGCCATTACTATTGCCGTATTTAGCGTTGGGGATCAGGAAGCCGGAACGGCGCTTATTGCCAATCGGCATTTGCATGTAAGGGCTATAGAACACCGGGACACCGGCGATGCGGAAACGGGCGTTCCAGATTTCCGCCACTTCTTCCTGTCTGTCCTGGATCACTTCCGAACCGACCACACTCCAGCTATCATCACCGGGCAGACAGGACGTAAATGAACCATGATCCAGAATGGTGTAACGGTTATTTTCGCGCTGTTTCATTTTGTCGGCGTCGCCACGACCCTGACGCCCGACCATCTGATAGTCGCCGTTTTCGACGTCGGTATCTTTGGTATTGAGGTTGGACCAGGCGCGCGGACCTTTCAGGATGACCTGATTGTCATCGTAGTGCACGTTACCGATGGCCGTTACGGTGCGAATCGGGTCAGCCTGACCGGCCTGTTGCTGTTGATGCAACTGCACCTGATCTGCGGTCAGCACACGGTTACCTTGCTCAATATTGACGTTACCCGTAAAAACGGCGCTATCCGGGTAGTTCGCCTGAGACTGATCGGCTTTGATGTGCACCGGCAACTGATTGGTATCTCCGGTCACCAGCGGGCGATTATATACGGGAACGCCCGACATACACTGAGAGGCGAGATCGGCCAGCGCATGCTGGCTGTACAGCGCCGACCCAATTAATGAGGCCAGCAGGGTTGGAAAACTTTTTTTCATACGCGGTATCAGGTGTTCCGTCATCAAGGGCATCATGCCGGCAAACGGTCAGAGACTATATCAGTCGCCAGCGTGGCGCCAGCGCAAAATCCCCGCCATTTTCTATGCGTTGCCGTTAGGAGCAAAGATAAATGACGGGTATGATAAAGCAATTTTTGGCCGACGGCATGGGGATTTGAGGAGTATATGCGGTATTGGGGAAAGTTGCTGGGACTCGCGTTGGGGATTGCGTCCAGCGCCGGTGTCGGCGGGTTGATAATCGGACTCCTGCTGGGTCATTTGCTTGACAGAGTCCGTGCATCCCGTCAGCGCGACTTTTTTTCCGCGCAAGCCACCCGACAGGCGCTGTTCTGCCTGACGACCTTTCAGGCGATGGGGCACCTGGCGAAATCGAAAGGGCGGGTGACGGAGTCTGATATTCGTATCGCTACCTCTATGATGGACCGGCTGGAGCTACATGGCGAGGCGCGTAATGCCGCACAGCGGGCGTTTCGTGAAGGTAAGGCCAGCCAGTTTCCGGTACGCAATAAATTACGCAAGTTACGTGATGCCTGTATCGGGCGTTTCGATTTAATCCGCATGTTTCTGGAGATCCAGTTACAGGCTGCGTTTGTGGACGGTGCGTTACATCCGAACGAGCGGCGGCTGTTGTATGTTTTCGCCGATGAGCTGGGGGTGACCCGTGAACAGTTCGAACTGTTTATACGCAACATAGAGCGCAACACTCATCAATCATCAAAACAAAACAGTAATAATGGCTACCAGTCACGGCAGGGCAATACCTACCAGTCGCGACAGGGGAGCAGCCATCAGTCCTGGCAGAATAGCCAGCAGTCATCGCGGCAGGGCAATAAATCTTATCAGCGACGTAATCAATCCTATGGCGGGCAATCCTACGGTCAGCGGCCGCCGATATCGTCGCGTGGGCCGACGCTGGAAAGCGCCTGCCGTACATTAGGGGTTCGTAGCACGGATGACGCCGCGACGGTAAAACGTGCTTATCGTAAGCTGATGAGCGAGCACCATCCGGACAAAATGATGGGTAAGGGCCTGTCGCCGCGCATGATTGATATGGCCAAGCGCAAGGCGCAGGATATTCAGGCCGCCTATGAGTTTCTGAAGATCAATAAGTTTTCTCGCTGACTTCTCTTGTTTCCCGAACACTTGCCTTCTTCTTCCGATTGCCTGCGCTTTCAACGCAGCCCTTTCTAAAGAATCACCGTTTTCAGAAAGAGGAATACGTGCCTGAAGAAGGGCTTAGAAGTCTGCTTCGCAGCGAATTAGAAATCTGCTTCGCAGCGAAAATGCATCGGTGTGTTAAAGACCGGATGGGTGATCGCCAGTTCCTGTGCATGCAGTAATAAACGAGGAGCCAGCGCTTTAGCTTCTGGGTGGGCGTAGAACCCGTCGCCCAGAATCGGATGGCTGAGCGCCAACATGTGGACGCGCAACTGGTGTGAACGCCCGGTGATCGGCATCAGCTTCACGCGGGTGGTACCGTCGTTGTCTCGTGATAACACGGTATAGTGGGTTTGGGCGGGTTTGCCCTGTTCAAAACAGACTTTTTGTTTTGGGCGGTTCGGCCAGTCGCAAATCAGCGGTAGATCGACCAGCCCGTCATCCTGCGTCAGGTGCCCCCAGACGCGTGCAATATAGGATTTCTTCGGTTCCCGTTCACGAAACTGGCGTTTCAATTCCCGTTCCGCCGCTTTGGTCAGCGCCACCACCATTACGCCGCTGGTGGCCATGTCCAGACGATGGACGGATTCGGCCGTAGGAAAGTCGGCCTGAATGCGGGTCATGATGCTGTCCTTATGTTCTTCGGCACGGCCGGGAACGGAGAGCAATCCGCTGGGTTTGTTCACCACCATGATGTGCTGATCCTGGTACAGGATGTGCAGCCAGGGATCGCGGGGCGGGTTATAGGGTTCCATGAAGGCTCCGGCATCGCGGCAAGGGCAGGCCCTGCCGCGAAGTAGGTAGATAACCGATGGGGCTTACTGGTGCGCCACCATCACCAGACGGATGGCATCCAGACGCCAGTTGGCCTGCTGCAGGTTAAGCAGCACCTGTTCGCGCTGCTCTTCCAGCGCTTCCAGTTCGTCGTCACGGATGTTCGGGTTGACGGCTTTGAGCGCCTCCAGTCGTTCCTGTTCGCGGCGCAACTGCGTTTCGGCATTACGCTGCGCATCGGCGATCAGTGCCTGCGCCTGTGCTTCCACCAGCGGCTGGGCCTTCTGCAGCATGTCGTGTACCTCGTCCTGCACCGCGTTCACCAGCTTGCTGGAGGTGTGGCGATTAACCGCGCTCAGTTGACGGTTGAAGCTCTCGAATTCCACCTGCGCCGCCAGATTGGTGCCTTTGCGGTCCAGCAGGACGCGAATCGGCGTCGGCGGCAGGAAACGGGTCAACTGCAGTTTCTTCGGCGCCTGCGCTTCCACCACATAGATCAGTTCCGTCAGCAGGGTGCCGACCGGCAATGCCTTGTTTTTCAGCAGCGAGACGGCGCAACTGCCGGTGTCGCCGGAGAGGATCAGATCCAGTCCGTTGCGGATCAGCGGATGCTCCCAACTGACGAACTGAGCGTCTTCGCGTGACAAGGCCTGATCGCGATCGAACGTAATGGTGCAACCGTCTTGCGGCAGGCCCGGGAAATCCGGCACCAGCATATGATCGGACGGCGTCAGCACGATCAGGTTATCGCTGCGGTCGTCCTGATGAATGCCGATAATGTCGAACAGGTTGAGGGCGAAATTCACCAGATTGACGTCGTTATCCTGTTCGGCGATCGCCCCGGCCAGCGCCTGCGCTCGCTCGCCGCCGTTGGAGTGCATCTCCAGCAGGCGATCGCGACCTTGCTCCAGTTGGGCTTTCAGCGTGTCATGCTGCTGGCGACAGGTATGGATAAACTCATCCAGCCCGGTTTGTTCGGACGGTTTCGCCAGCAAGTTGATCAACTGCTCGTAGTGGTTGTCATAGATCGCTCGACCGGTTGGGCAGGTATGCTCGAACGCATCCAGCCCTTCGTGATACCAGCGCACCAGCAGCGCCTGAGCGGTGTTTTCCAGATAAGGCACCAGAATCTGAATGTCGCGGCTCTGACCGATACGATCCAGACGACCAATACGCTGTTCCAGCAGATCCGGGTTAAACGGCAGATCGAACATGATCAGATGGCTGGCGAACTGGAAGTTGCGGCCTTCGGAACCGATCTCGGAACAGATCAACACCTGTGCGCCTTCCTCTTCCGAGGCGAAATACGCTGCGGCGCGATCGCGCTCGAGGATCGACAACCCTTCGTGGAACACCGCGGCGCGGATGGCTTCGCGGGTGCGCAGCACCTGTTCCAGTTGCAGTGCGGTGGCGGCCTTGGCGCAGATCACCAGCACCTTTTCATCGCGGTGGCTGGTCAGAAATTCCAGCATCCACTCGACGCGCGGATCGAAACTCCACCAGGTGGCGTTGTCGTCTTCAAACTGCTGATAAATCTGCTCCGGGTAGAGCATGTCGCGTGCGCAATCTTCGGCGGATTTACGGGCATTCATAATGCCGGATACGCGGATCGCCGTCTGATACTGCGTGGGCAACGGCAGCTTTACCTGATGCAACTCGCGTTTCGGGAAGCCTTTTACGCCCTGACGGGTGTTACGGAACAGCACGCGGCTGGTGCCGTGCCGGTCCATCAACATGGTGATCAGTTCCTGACGCGCAGCGGCGCTATCTTCACTGTCGCTGGCGATGGATTTCAGCAGCGGCTCGATATCCTGCTCGCCCAGCATCTCGCCGAGCGTATTACGTTCGCTGTCGCTGATACGGTTGCCGCTGAGCAACAGAGTGACCGCGTCGGCGACCGGGCGGTATTGCTGCTGTTCGGCGATAAACTCGTGGTAGTCATGGAAACGGTTCGGATCGAGCAGACGCAGACGGGCGAAGTGGCTCTCCTGACCTAATTGTTCCGGCGTTGCCGTCAGCAGCAGCACGGCGGGGATGGCGCGCGCGAGACGCTCAACCGCTTTATAGCTGGCGCTGGGTGCCGCTTCGCTCCATGCCAGATGGTGCGCTTCGTCCACGACCAGCAGGTCCCAATCGGCGTCCAGCAGTTGTTCGAAGCGTGATGGATTGCGGCGCACAAAATCCAGCGAGCAGATGATCAGCTGCTCGGTTTCAAACGGGTTGTCGCTGTCGAGGCGGGCTTCGGCGTAACGCTCATCGTCGAACAGCGAGAACAGCAGGTTGAAGCGGCGTAACATTTCCACCAGCCACTGATGTTGCAGCGTTTCCGGCACCACGATCAGTACGCGTTCCGCGCGACCTGCCAGCAACTGCTGATGGATAATCATGCCGGCTTCGATGGTTTTGCCCAGACCCACTTCGTCCGCCAGCAGTACGCGCGGCGCATGGCGCTGACCTACTTCACGGGCGATGTGCAACTGATGCGGAATCAGGCTGGCGCGCATACCGCGCAATCCACCCCAGGGTTGCAGCGCCTGCTCGTGCTGGTGGCGATGCGCGCGATAACGCAGCGCGAAGCGATCCATCCGGTCAATCTGGCCGGCGAACAGCCGGTCTTGCGGTTTATTGAAGGTCAGTTTGCTGTCGAGGAACACTTCCCGCAGTTCGGCGGGCTCATCGGTGTCCAGACGCTGACCTAGATAAGTGCGCAGACCCTTTTCGTCACGAACGTCTTCCACCCGTAACTGCCAGCCCTCGTGGCTGGTGACGGTATCGCCGGGATTGAACATGACACGGGTAATAGGCGCGTCACTCCTGGAATAGAGGCGGTTTTCGCCGCTGGCCGGAAACAGCAGAGTCACCATGCGGGCATCCATCGCCACTACCGTACCCAATCCTAAATCGCTTTCTGTGTCGCTGATCCAGCGTTGACCAAGTGTAAAAGGCATAAATTCTAAGCTCGATACTCGTCGTTGTCGGAGAATGTCTGAACAGGAGGCCGCCGACCCCTGCGTCCGGCAATACCTTACCCGCCCTGCGCGACAATGATGATGTCGTGCACAGCCTGTGATGCGGGTGTGGGGAGCGCCCCGGATGTAATTGACCGTTGTCTAAATGACCGTTGTCTAAATGACAGACGTGGGCCCACGCCTGATATTTTTGAAAGGGCGCTATGGTACTGGATGGTGACCTGTTCGTCACCTGTCAGGCACCACCGGATTGTCAAAATAGCCCCATCTGTCCGGTAATCAGTGTAGCAAAATCATCGTGAATGAAAGGCAGGATAGCATCGGCCACCGGTTGCAGCTGTTTTTCCACATAGTGATTGTAATCCAGCATTGAGTGACGATTCTCCAGCGGTTCCGGGCCGTTCACCGTGATGACGTAGCTTATCCAGCCGCCGCTCTGGTACTGCAAAGGGCGGTCGTGCCGGCGGTTGTAGTCGTCGGCCATTCTGGCGGCGCGTACCTGCGGTGGCACGTTGCGCTGATAGTCGCTCAGTTTATGACGCAGACGTTTGCGGTATACCAGCAGGTCGTCGTGCTCGCCGTTCATCGTTTTCGCCACGTACTCCCGTACCCACTCCTGATACGGTTCGCGGTGGAAGATGCGCTGGTAAAGCTGTTGCTGGAACTGCTGTGCCAGCGGCGTCCAGTCGGAACGCACCGTTTCCAGCCCTTTGAACACCATCTGTTCGCCCTGTGCCGTTACTGTCATGCCGGCGTAGCGCTTTTTACTGCCCAGTTCGGCACCGCGGATGGTGGGCATCAGAAAACGGTGAAAATGGGCTTCGTACTCCATCTCCAGCGCGCTGATCAACCCGTGTTGCTGGTGCAGATGCTGCTGCCACCAGTCATTGATATACGCCACCAGTTCATGCCCAATGATGTTCGCTTCGTCCTCGCCGTGGGCGTGCTTCAGCCAGACGAAGGTCGAGTCGGTGTCGCCGTAAATCACCTGATAACCTTTGGCTTCAATCAGGGAACGGGTCTGACGCATGATCTCATGGCCACGCAGGGTGATCGAGGAGGCGAGGCGTGGATCGAAAAAGCGGCAACCGCTGGACCCCAGCACGCCGTAAAACGCATTCATGATGATTTTTAACGCCTGTGATAACGGCTTGTTGTTTTCCTGCTTGGCGAGGTCGCGTTCATGCCAGATTTCTTCCACGATGGCGGGCAGGCAGTGCTGGCGGCGGGAAAACCAGGCGCCGCGAAAACCCTCTACCGCATGCTGTTCATCGGGTTGCTGCAAGCCGGTGATAAGCCCAACCGGGTCAATCAAAAACGTGCGAATGATGGAGGGGTACAAGCTTTTGTAGTCGAGCACCAGCACTGAATCGTACAGGCCGGGGCGGGAATCCATCACGTAGCCGCCGGGGCTGGCTTCCGGCGGCACCTCGCCGAGGTTGGGCGCCACGAACCCGGCCCGGTGCATACGCGGCAGGTAGAGGTGGGTAAACGCCGCTACGGAACCACCGCTGCGGTCCGCCACCAGTCCGGTGACACTGGCGCGTTCCAGCAAAAAATCGATCAAATGGGTTTTCTCGAAGATACGCGTCACCAGTTCGCAGTCTTTCAGGTTGTAACGCGCCAATGCAGGTTTGTCCTGCTGAAAGCGCTGTTCGATTTCCTCCAGCCGCTGGTAAGGATTATCACTGGCTTTCCCCTCACCCAGCAGCGACTGGGAGACGAATTCCAGGCTGAACGAGGCAAAATTCCAGGTGGCGGACTTCAGCGCTTCGATGCCATCGACGATCAATCGACCCGGCGCACCGGCGAAAAAATGCCCCGGCCGGTAACCATGCTCGCGCCATTCCAGTTCCTGGCCGCTGCGTCCGAGCCGCAGCGGGATACGGTAACGCTCAGCGTGCTGTTGCAGTACCCGTAGATCGAACTGCACCAGATTCCAGCCGATGATTACGTCCGGGTCATAGGTGTGCAGCCACTGATTGAGTTTTTCCAGCAGTTGTGGACGGCTGGCGACGTACTCCAGCGTCAGGTCGCCAGCATCATCCCTGTTGCCATTTTCTGGCCCCAGCATAAACACCTGACGCTGGCCGCACCCTTCCAGGCCGATACAGTAAAGCTCGCCGTGACGGCTGGTTTCGATATCCAGCGACACGGTTTTCAGCGGTGGGCGATAATCCGGTGCGGGTTTTAGCTTCACGTGATCGATCAAGCCGTCGGCAGTCTCTTCGCCACTGAACCAGACCGGTGCGGTGATAAACCGCTCCATCAGAAACCGCTCCGGCGGGCGGATATCTGCCTCGTACACCGGAATTCCCGCTTCCTGCAGTTTCTTCTCCAGACGCAGCAACTGGCGGTAGTGCAGGCAGTAGAGCCCGAGTTGCGGTTCGTGGTGGAAGTTTTTCAGCGTCAGCGGCCGCAGTTGCCAGTGCTTTTCACCGCTCAATAACCGGCTAATCTGCGCCTGATGGCGCACGGGGACAAACGCCACCGCCTGCTGTGGAGATAACCTGACCCGGCAGGGGCCGGTGTCGGTTGCCAGCCAGCATTCGACCAGCACGCCGGCGGGCGTGTCCTGCCAGTGGCGGGTCAGTACAAATCCCTGACGCGGTGGGGAAAGGGTCATGGCGTATTGTCGGATGAGTAAGTGGAGTAATGCAATGAATTATGGATATATATACAGTCCTTGTCCAGTTTCAGGACTTGTTTCAATAGAGCTGTCCACTTGCTGGTTAAGCATTAAATTATTATAGTGACCTCGCTACTTTTTTATATCATCCATAATATGGAATTAAAGGGCATTTCATGGCCAATATCATTTATCTGAAAATAGAAGGTAAAAATCAGGGGCTGATCTCTTCGGGGTGTGGATCTTATGACTCAATGGGGAATAAATGGCAAAAAGGTCATGAAAATGAGATTTTTGTCTATGAGCTAAACAATGCAGCAGAGCGCATCGATAATGTTGCATATCAACCTGTTGAAATTAGGAAGCCCATTGATAAATCGACACCATTATTATTGAGCGCATTAAACGAGAATGAATATTTAACCTGTGCTTTCATTTTCTATCGAACCTCAGAGAATGGGGGGGTGGAGCAATATTTCTCAATAAAATTGACCGATGCAAAAGTAAAAAATATCAGAATGCACTATCCCAGTTCAATAACGCACAATGAATATCAACCAGAAGAGTTTATCTCTTTTACTTATAAAAACATGTTATGCGAACATGTCAAAGCCGGAACCAGTGCTTATTGTATTTGGGAAAGCCAGCTGTTTTAACTGGCAGTCATGTTGTTAGCTTGTCAGGCACCTAATTTAATTCAGGTGCCTGATAATTGAATGACTTTAATCGGGTATGGAATTCTAGTTTTCTTCGAGGTATTTCCTGAGGTCGATAATGCTTTTCTTCTCAGAGTAAAACTGTAGTTTTTCAATTATATGACTTACGTCTGCTATTGTTTTTCTGTCTTTATCTAATTCAAGTAAAAAATAGTTTTGCGATGTTCTGTCGCGTAATGCTACGGTATAAACAAAACCAATGAACGTTTTTCCTTTAACTTCAATTTTTCCTACCGCATCGAGACTCAGGCAGGTCACCGTTTCAAAAAATCCCCGACCGATAGAGACTTTTATATCTGAGATATTTTTATTATCTGAAGACCATCCAATGAAACAGAGCGGTTCAATGTTGTTGTAATATCCTTCTGCGGGTACGATAGTGCCTATGTATTTTCCGTTTTCGCTGATGTCGAAAGTCTGATCTTTCTGTATTTTTATGCGGCTGATATCTGATGCTTGGCCTTTTATTATCAATTTCTTCAATATGCTACTCTCATTAATTTTAGTTAGTTTAATAGTAGAATATGAACTCAATGGAATTATTAATATGAGTATTGCCAACAGAACTTTCATTCTTTATCTTCCATCACCTTTTTAAGATGTCTTCTGATTGCAGAAATACTTTTTCTTTCATTGGTATTTTGCAGAGGTTCTACAAGTTTACTTTTATCTACAATAGCTCTTCTATCCTGATCTAGCGTCAATAAAAAATAATTTTGCTCCGTTCTATCATCAGGTAAACCGACTGAATAAACAAATCCAATGAATACCTTTCCTGCGGATTCTATTTTTCCTAGCGCGTCAAGGGTTTCGCATTGTGAAAACTCAAAGTCACCATTCCCCATTGATAAGACAATATTGGATATTGTCTTCTTGTCAGTAGACCAGCCAATAAAACAAACCGGATAGTAATTTTTATAAAATCCTTTTCCTGGTATTATTGTTCCTATGTTTTTATTGTTTTCATTAATGTCAAAAATTTGCTCTTCTTGTATTTTTATATCAATAATGCCTCTTTGATTTGCATCTTCAATGGCTTGTTTTGTCAGTGACTCTTCATTGTTTTTTATTAAGTTAATTGATGCGTAAGAGTGCAACGATATTACCATAAAGAATATCATTGATATCGCTCTCATTCTTTTTTCTCCTTGGTGTTTTCAAGATATTTTCGGAGTGCAGTAATGCTTTTTTTCTCACCATTATTCTGTAGTTCATCAATAACTGTACTTTTATCTACGATCGTTCTTTTATCTTTATCCAGCTCAAGCAAAAAGTAGTTTTTTGCTCGTCTATCTCTTAACCCAACAGTATAAACGAAGCCTATATATGTTTTATCGCTAACGTCTATTTTCCCCACTGCATCGAGGCTTAAACAGGTTGAATTTTCAAAATCACCCTGACCAATAGATGGCACAATATTGCTGATTTCTTTTTTGTCTATCGACCAACCAATAAAACATAGTGGATTATATTGTTTATAGTACCCTTCGGCAGGAATTAGTGTTCCTAGATATAGCCCATCCTTTTCTATTTCAAATGTTTGATCTTTTTCTATGTTGATATCGCTTATCTCTAATGGTTTTGTTTTTTCAGTAAGTTGCCTGGAAAAATCAATGTTTTCAGGTTTTTTTAAGTTTATAGATGCGTAAGATTCGAATGATAATAATATGATTAAGTATGTCAGGAGTTTTTTCATTTTTTATCCTTATCTATTTGTTAGTAGATTATAGTTGTTAGCTATAATTAAATCATATTTTTTCTTTTCGTAATCCTTGCCATTATAGTGTCTTGCAAATTTTTTCCAGTCTTTATGTTGTAGCGCTGAAAGTAGAACTGTTGAGCTTTTTATATGATTGATGAAGGCAAATACTTGCCCATTAATATGACTCATCGCGGCTACGAAACTTTCGATATCATCAAAGCCAGCTGTTCTATAATTTGCCCCCATAATCTGGAAAGCTCCCCATGAGGCCGACATTAATGCTGCTCGCCTGTCTAGTCTTATTGCTTGTTCAAGCCGCTCGTATTGACGGTTATTTGAACCATAACGATCGTATTGATCACCCGATATATCCGGATGCGACCGATCATACCTACCTTGAGTTAGCCGTCGGAAGTAGTGCCGTTCATAAAGTATTTTGGGTTTGCCTGGACTGAGAAATGCGCTATTTAGCGCGGTTTCGGTCATAACAACCGCTTTAATTGCCGCCACTTCGCAGTTTAGCTCTCTGGCTGCATTCAGGTAGAGCTCTTCGGAAACGCTGTCGCCGGAATTGGCAGAGAACGATGGCTGAGAGGTTGCCGGGCGTCGGGTGTGAAGATGGTTTAATTTGCTCAGTGTAGGTCCGTGCGGGGAGACAATACCGTCAGGCGTACCCATTCCTACTATCTGGCGCTGAAAGTGGATAATGGCTGCCTGTGTTCTGATGCCGACAATACCGTCAACGCTCAGTGTTCCGTTTGAGCGGCTGTTCAGTAACTGTTGAACGGTTTTTACGTCCTCAACCCTGTTGACTTGCCCTTTGCCAACAGGAAAAGCAATCCTCGCTTCTTCCATGAGTCAATCCATTTATTTTCTTAAAGTGATGCTTTTATAACAACAAAAGGGTGCTGCTTCAAGGACATGGCTGTCCAGTCATGGTGAGCTTCGCCTCAGCCGCGTTTTTACTACGATCTGCCATATTCCTGCCGTTTCCTGCTATCATCCCGTTATCTTTGTTCATAAAAAAGCAGAAATGTAGAGGTTTATGGAAGCCTGGCTGGAGCATCTGATCACACAATCGTTAGCGTATTCGTTGACGGCGGTATTGCTGGTGGCGTTTCTGGAGTCACTGGCGCTGGTGGGGCTGCTGTTGCCCGGCACGCTGATGATGGCGTCGCTGGGGGCGTTGATCGGTAGCGGTAATATGGGGCTATACCCGGCCTGGGGCATGGGCATCATCGGTTGCCTGCTGGGGGACTGGATCTCCTACTTCATTGGCTGGCGTTTTAAGGACCGGTTGCATAACTGGTCGTTCCTGCAAAAGCATCGGGCGTATCTGTATCGCACGGAAAAAATGCTGCACCAGCATAATATGGCGACGATTCTGATCGGGCGGTTTTTTGGCCCGACCCGCCCGCTGGTTCCGATGGTGGCGGGGATGCTGGAGTTGTCGCCCCGGCGCTTTGCGCTGCCGAATATCATCGGCTGCCTCACCTGGCCGCCGGTATACCTGATGCCCGGCATTCTGGCGGGGGTGGCGATTGATATTCCCAAACAGGCCGATAGCGGCAGCTTTAAATGGCTGCTGTTGGTCACGGCTATCCTGCTGTGGTGTGCGGGTTGGTTGCTGTGGCGTTGGTGGCGCGTCCCTCGTGGGGAAGATGCCGCATCAACCAGCTGGTTGACGGCTTCGCGTCTGCGCTGGCTGGCGCCACTGTTATCGGTTATCGCCGCCGTTAGTCTGTGGCAGTTGTGGCAGCATCCGTTGATGCCGGTGTATCGGCGTCTGTTGTGGCAGATTTTGAATGGATAAATGAGCCGACGCGATACCGGTTTGCCCGGTATCGCACCTGAGGTTAGCGGTAAAACTCCGCGACCTGATCAAAGATTTTCATCTCTTCGCCGTGGCGAGTTACCTGCAATACGTCTTCCAGCTTTTCTACCTGACTGATCATCTGCGGCAGGCGTTGATCGTCTTTCACCAATAGCCAGATGCGGCTTTGCTCGTTGCCTGGCAGCGGCATACACATGATGCCTTCTACGTTGAACGCGCGACGGGCGAACAGCCCGCACACGTGCGACATCACGCCCGGGTGGTTGCGTACCGAGAGTTCCAGCGTGACCTGTCCAGTTGTCGATGAAGTCTGCATAATTTACTCTCCAATCATCTCAATGTTGGCGGCACCCGGCGGTACCATCGGAAACACTTTTTCGTTGATATCGATAGCGGCGTGAATCAATGCAGGGCCGGGTCGTTGCAGTGCGTCGCGCAGTGCGGCTTGCGGGTTTTCAGCCGCGTTCAGATCGCAAGTGGCGAAGCCGAAGCCGGCGGCAATCGCCAGAAAGTTGGTCTGGTAGCGGTAATCTGAGGCCACAAAGTTCTGTTTGTAGAACAGTTCCTGTTGCTGGTGCACCAGCCCCAGCGACTGGTTGTTCATCAGCACGATTTTGACGTTCAGGTTCTCTTCCGCAGCAGTAGCCATTTCCTGAATGTTCATCATCAGGCTGCCGTCGCCGGAAAAACAGACTACGGTGCGCTGCGGTTCCGCCAACGCCGCGCCGATAGCGGCCGGTACGCCAAAGCCCATGGTGCCGAAACCGCCGGAGGTGAGCCATTGGCGTGAACGCCGCAGCGGATAGGCCTGCGCCACCCACATCTGGTGCTGGCCCACATCGGTGGTAATGATGGCCTGATCGTCCAGTTGGTCGGCCACCGCACGGATCAACCCATAATGGCTGAGCGGATCGTCGACGTTCGGCATGTTGAACGGGAAATCACGTTGCAGGGTGCGAACCTGTTCGAGCCACTCGGTGCGCGGTTGACGCTCGACCAGCGGCAGTAATTGATCCAGCGCCTGCGCCACATCGGCGTGAAGCGCCACGTGCGGCTGGCGGATCTTGCCGAGTTCGGCCGGATCGATATCGATATGGACAACGCGGGCATCCGGGCAGAATTCTTCCGCTTTGCCGATGGCGCGATCGTCAAAGCGCGCGCCCAGCACGATCAACAAATCCGACTGTTGCAGGATCAGGTTGGTATAGCGGGCGGCGTGCATACCGAGCATGCCGAGCGACAGCGGGTGATCCACCGGCATGGCGCCCAGCGCCATCAGCGTCATGGTGGTCGGCAGCCCGGCACGCTCTGCCAGTTCGATAGCCTGCTGATGCGCCCCGGCGCTGATGATCCCGCCGCCCAGATACAGAATGGGACGTTTGGCCTGATTGATCATCGCAGCGGCGGCGTGCAGGGCGTTGGCGTCGATGGCGGGAGCCGGGGACAACGCGACTGGTGCGGGCAGCTCCGCCAGCTCAATGGTAGCCGTTTGCACGTCTTTGGGAATATCCACCCAGACCGGGCCGGGACGGCCGGATTGCGCCAGACGGAAGGCATCGTTAATCACCTGCGGCAGCTCGCTGATGTCGCGTACCAGATAGTTGTGCTTGGTGACCGGGATTGAGATGCCGTAGGTGTCGACTTCCTGAAAGGCATCGGTGCCGATCATACTTGACGGCACCTGACCGGTGATGCACACCAGCGGAATGGAATCGAGCTTGGCGTCAGCGATGGCGGTGAGCAGGTTAGTGGCGCCGGGCCCGCTGGAGGCCAGACAAACCGCCGCTTTACCGCTGGCGCGCGCCATCCCCTGAGCGATGAATCCGGCTCCCTGTTCATGGCGGGCGAGTACGTGGCGAAGAGTACGGCTTTTTCCCAACGCATCGTACAGCGGCAATGCTGCGCCGCCCGGAATACCGGTCACTGTGGTGATGCCTTGCTGCTCCAGCAGACGGATGATCAGCTCAGCTCCTGTATAACGCATAGTCATATCCTTTATCAGAGCCGGTGTCAGGAGGAGCGGGGTGGGTGGATAAAACAAACCCCGCTCGGCTTGCGCCGGCGGGGTTTGGGAATCTAGGTTTGATTCGGAACCCGTTACGGCGCGCTGCCGACCACGACCACCACGCGCACGACGACGACCGCGTCAAGCAGCGCGGTGTTGTTGAGTAGTGCGAAAGTAGAGGTGGTGTGTTTCACGGGGAACCTTATGTTCGTTTTGGTTAATCTGCGCTCTCATATAACCATGAGTGCGGAAAATCAGACAAGGCTCTGTCGCGCTGAAAACGCAAAATCGTGCGTAAGATCACATTTATTTAGTAAGGATTTCATTCCGTTATTTCAGCGCGAGCCGTCACCGCAAACCCAGGATGCGTGCCGCATTCGGGTGGCGCGCCAGTTCCCCGGTCGGGCCGTCGTGATAGACGTGGCCGTCCACCACCAGCACGCTGCGCGGCGCGATGCGCATGGCATCCTCCAACTGATGCGATACCATCAGCAGCGTCAACTGCCGCTCGCGGCAAATCTCATCCACCAGCGACAGCATTTCCTGACGCAGCGCCGGGTCGAGCGCGGAGAACGGTTCGTCCAGCAGCAGGATCGGTTGCCGACGAATCAAACAACGCGCCAGCGCCGCCCGTTGCCGTTGACCGCCGGAAACCTGTGACGGCAGGCGTTCCAGCAGGTCCGTCAGCCCCATGCGGCAGGCGATATCGCGCAATGTATCCCGTTGCTCCTCGGTCAGTTTCAGGCCGGGGTGCAGGCCCAGCGCGATATTCTGCGCCAGCGTCAGATGAGGGAACAGGTTGTTTTCCTGAAACAGGATCGATACCGGGCGTTTCGCCGGCGGCGTGGCGTAATGATCTTGTCCGTTGAGCCGTAGCTGGCCGCCGTCGGCCGGCAGGAAACCGGCGATCAGGCTCAGCAAGGTACTTTTCCCCGCGCCGCTCGGGCCCAGAATGGCAAGGCGTTCGCCGGGTTGCGCCTGTAAATCGAAGCGCATCGGCAGGTGTTGGTAGAGGTAGGTCAACTTATCGAGCGCGATCATTCATGCCTGCCAGTTTCTCAATCAGGGTAAACAGCATAAAGCACAGCAGCAGCAGCAACAGCGCCGTTACCGCGCCATCGGCGCTGCGATAAGCGCCAATTTGTTGGTAAAGGTAAAACGGCAGAGTGCGAAACTGCTCGTTGCCAAACAAGGCGATGATGCCGAAATCACCCACCGATAGCACACAGGCAAAGGCCAACGCTTGTGCGATAGGTGCGCGCAGCGCTTTCAGTTCTACTACCCTGAGGCGATGCCAGCCGCGGATATCCAGCGACTGACACAACAAGCCGTAACGCGCCGCCGTATCAACCATCGGGTTTTCCAGTACTTTCATCGCATAAGGGATGGCCAACAGCGCGTTGGTCAACACCACCAGCCCGTAAGGGGAAGACGGTAACCCGATGGTGCGATTGAACAGCAGGAAGAAACCGGACGCCAGCACAATCCCCGGCATCGCCAGAATCAGCATTCCGCTCAGATCCAGCCATTGCGCGGGTAGCCGCTGCCGGCGCAGTTTCAGCTCCCGGCTGCTCCACAGCAGCATCAGCGTCAGCACCACGCTGAGCGCTCCGGCGGCCAGCGCAATGCGCAGCGAGGTCCAGAGCGTTTGCCATAGTGCGGGCTGGCGCAACACGTCAGGCAGCGAACGGTTCAGGCCATCCGCCACGACGGCCAGCAGCGGCGGCAGCAGCAGCAACAGCGCTGCCGCAATCAACAGCGTATCGGCAACCCGGCTGAACAGGCTGTCCTGCGGGTCGCGCCAGCGCTGACGGTTGCTGACGCCTACTGCCAGCAGCCGACCGAGCCGTTGGCTAAGTAACACCAGCCCCAGACAACAGACCATCTGCAACAGCGCCAGCAGAGCGGCGCGCGCCGGGTCATAGTCAAAGCTGAGCGCCTGATAGATAGCCAGTTCGATGGTGGTGGCTTGCGGACCGCCGCCCAGCGCCAGCACGGTGGCGAAGCTGGCGAAGCACAGCATGAAAATCAGCGCGCCGGCGGGCAACAACTGGCGGCGCAACCACGGCCATTCCACCAGCCGGAAAAAGTGCCAGCCGCGCAGGCCGAGCTGGGCCGCCAACTGACGCTGCTCGGTGGCAATCCCTTCCAGCGCCTGCAAAAACAGCCGGGTTGCCAACGGCAGGTTAAAAAAGACGTGAGCCAGCAGGATGCCCTGCAAACCGTAAGGCGAAAAACGGTATTCGATACCGAACTGCATCAGCAGACGCGCCAGCCAGCCTTCCCGACCGTAGACGCTGAGAATGCCGAATACCGCCACCAGCACCGGCAGCACCAGCGTCATTGCGCACAGGCGCAGCAGCAGGCGATGGCCGGGAAAACGGCGGCGGTACAATGCCCGCGCCAGAAACAGCGCGGGTAAGGTGGAAAGCAACGCCGACAGCAGCGCCTGCCAGAAGCTGAAGCGAACGACATGCCACAGGTAGCCGTCATCCCACAGCGACTGCCAGGGCGTGGCGGGCGCGTCCAGCCACAGCGCGCCGAACGCCAGCACGGCGGTGCTAATCAATAGCACCGCCGCCAGCAGCCCCGGCCATAGCCAACCTGGAATTAGCGGCTGACGGCGCGTTGCCATGCCTGAACCCAATTCGCCCGCTGTTCCGCCACCTGCTGCGGGGTAAATTCCAGCGCGGTAGCCGGCAGAGACAGGGTGTTATAGCCCGTCGGCAGCTCGGTTTTGACAACCGGGTACATCCAGTTGGTGGTCGGGATGATCTGCTGGAAGGTCGGGCTTACCATAAATTGCAGAAAGCGTGCCGCCAGTTGCGGATTTTTACTGCCGGCCAGTTGTGCGGCGACTTCCACCTGCAGGTAGTGGCCTTCGCTGAAATTAGCCGCGGCATAGTTGTCTTTCTTCTCGGCGATGAGGTGGTAAGCCGGTGAGGTGGTGTAGCTCAGTACCAGATCGGCTTCGCCTTTCAGAAACAAGCCGTAGGCTTCGCTCCAGCCTTTGGTGACGGTGACGGTTTTGGCCGCCAGTTTCTGCCAGGCCTGCGGCGCTTTTTCGCCGTAGACTTTCTGCATCCACAGCAACAACCCCAGACCCGGCGTGCTGGTGCGCGGATCTTCATAGATAACGGTCCACCGCTGGCCGCTTTCCACCAGCTCATGCAGGCTTTTCGGCGGGTTTTTCAGCTTGTCTTTGTTATAGACGAAGGCGAAATAGCCGTAATCGAAGGGCAGGAAAGTCTCGTTGCGCCAGCCGCCGGGCACGGTTAGCGTGCTGGTATTGACGGCATGTGGGGCGAACAGGCCGGTCTGCGCCGCCGCCTGCACCAGATTATTATCCAGCCCCAGCACCACGTCCGCCGGGGTGTTTTTGCCTTCCATACGCAGGCGGTTGAGCAGAGCGACGCCATCTTCCAGCGCCACGAATTTCAGTTCACAGTCGCACTCTTTTTCAAAGGCGGTTTGGACAGCCGGGCCGGGGCCCCATTCCGAGGCGAACGAATCGTAGGTGTAGACCGTCAGAGTCGGTTTGGCGAATACAGGGGCGGACAGCAGTAACAGGCAGGACAATAATTTCTTTAACACTTTGCGCTCCCATTGTTGAAGGCGGCAAAGGTCTTTGAGCAAGCAGGATGCAGTCTCAAATCCCTTCGCCGGTATTAACCGGATCAGGTTCGACGGGTATTTTCTCAGCGACGCAAACGTGCATGGTTGTTCGTGCATGACTCTTCGTGCATGACGACTGGTACATGAATGTTGGCCGCACCCCGTTGAGAACAGCGCTATTGTAAAGTGTTTGTCACATCAGGAAAAGCATCACGACCAGCGGCAAGCGGTCATGATGCTGGGTCCGGCGGCGCGAACCAGGCCGATTTGAAATCGAACCAGCCCAGCGTGTTCATGCGTAGCCCCCGCATGTTGGCTTGTCCCTGTAACCGCAACCAGTGATGGAACAGCGGATGGAGTTGCTGGCGGCTGACCAGCGACTGGCACCACTCCGCCAGCGACAGGGCGCCTTGACGCCACTGATGGGCGGTGTGTTCCAGCTCGTCCTCTCCCAGGCAGTGTCGCAGTAACGGCAGTTCGTACAGCATCGCGAACAGCGAAAATTCCAGCGGCAGGTAGAAGTTGGCGCTGCCGAGCCAGAGATCGCTGGCTTCGTCGCCCTGGCACCAGGCGTCGAACTCCAGACTGCGCAGCGTCAGCGTGACGCCGTGCGATGCCAGCAGGCGGCCCATAATGCCGCTTATCACTTCGTATTCGGGGTGGTCACGGTAGCAGGTGAGGGTGAGGTGCGTCAGGCCGACTGGTTTTTCCCGCACCGCCCGTGGCGGGCTGTGATGCCAGCGTGGCAACAAACCGTAAGCGGGGGACCAGTCGCTCTGGTAAGGCGTGTCGGCCAAAGCGAGCATCGCCACCGGACTCAGTACCTGACACAACCAGTGGCGGACTTCCGAGTCCGCCGTCTGCGGCGAGCGGCGGTCGAACAACAGGAAATAGCAGCCTTCTTCCAGCCGGTTCTCCAGTTCATTGTCCGTGGTGTCGTCGCCTTGTAGCGTGACGGTACAGGCGGGGATGGTCGGCGCATCGGGTAGTACCCAGATACTGACTTCGTCAATCAGCGCCCGGTAGCCGAAATAGTCGTCAAACGCAGCGATTTTCAATTGGTTGGGCGAATTGCGCACCACCTGATACGGCCCGGTGCCGACAGGCTGGCGCATAAAGTCCGGCAGCGTTTGCCACTCTTGCGGCAGGATCATCGCCGGTACGCTGCCGAGCAGCCACGGCAGCCAGTTGTCCGGCATGTTGAGCCGGATATCCAGCACGAACGGCGTGGGGGAGGAGATAGCGGTCAGGTGTGAGAACAGCGGCTGCGCAGTCAGCCGGGACAACGAGGCGATCACGTCCTCCATCGTCAGTTCCCGGCCATGGTGAAAACGAATGGCCGGTCGCAAATAGAAACGCCAGTGCAGCGGCGACAGCGCCTGCCAGTGGTGGGCGATATCCGGCAACAGTTCCCCATTTTCCTCATTTAGGCTGGTCAGCCCGCTGAATATCTGGCGGGCGATGTGGGTTTCCGAGCGGCGTAACGCACTGCCGGGCAACAGGTTATGCATTGGGCGGTAATAGAGGATGCGCAGCAGGTGGCGCCCTTGCCGTACGCTGCGACCGAGGTGTGACAGCAGCATCTGGCGCACGGTTTCTTTGTCGCCCACCAGTTGCACCAGTTGTTCGATGCGGTCCTGCTCCAGCAGGTCTTCAGCCCGCTGCTGTTGCAGGGCTAACCCGGTGTAGAGAAAGCCGAGGCGCGAGCGTTTACCGCGCCCGGCTTCCGCCTGCCAGGTGAGCCAGCCCTGTTGTTGCATCGCGCTCAGCAGGGAGCGGACATGGCGGCGGGAGCAGTTGAGCAGCAGCGCCAGCTCTTGCAGCGTGGTGTCGGTATCCTGACCCTGCAGGCATTGCCATAGCCGGATGAACTGCTGTTGCAGACGTGGCGAGGACATAAAAGGGGAACTCCACGACTCAAGGTCATCAATATATTTTTCCCTATATTACGCGGATACTTTCAGTCAGTGAATGGTTCAGTGCGTGAACCGCCGTGAAGGGGAGGCAGCAATATGAATATGTGCCGGTTATTGCGCTTTTATCGTTACTGGCTTTGCCAGGGCTGTCGCCGGGGATGGGGCGCACTCGCCGCCGCACAACGAATGGCGTTGTTGTTGCAGGTTACCCAATGGCAGATCCGGGAAATGGATGAGGAAGAGTATCGCCGCTGGTTATAAGGCCGGCGGCCATCGAATGAGAGTGAGAACGTCGGCGGGAAACCGCCACAGTGTTCTGAGTAATGGTGCTGTTCACCAGCCAGCGGAGTGCTCCGCTGGCTTTTTTTATAGCCGTTTTTTATGGTGGCGCGTTATTCCACCGGTTTCAGGCGAGCCACAAAGTGGCGTAATACCGGCGGCTCGTAGGTAAAGGTCAGTCCTTTAATATCGCTGGCTCTCTCCTTCAGTGCGATCAACGAGTCGGCGATGTAATCCATGTGATCGTTGGTATACACCCGGCGCGGAATGGTCAGGCGCAGCAGTTCCAGCGGCGACGGTTTTTGTTCGCCGGTATCCGGGTCGCGCCCCAGCAGCAATGAACCGATTTCCACACTACGGATGCCCGCTTCCAGATAAAGCGCGTTATTCAGCGCCTGTGCCGGGAACTGTTCCGCCGGGATATGCGGCAGCAGTTTTTTCGCATCGACAAATACCGCATGTCCGCCCACCGGGTACTGAATCGGGATGCCGCCGGCGCGCAGGCGCTCGCCAAGGTAGGTCACCTGGCCGATGCGGTAGGTCAGGTAGTCTTCGTTCATGCCTTCCTCAAGACCGATGGCCAGCGCCTCCATGTCGCGCCCGGCCAGCCCGCCGTAAGTGACGAAACCTTCCATCGGCACACAGCGGATGCGCACTTCGTTGAACAGCTCTTCGTCGCTACGAAAACAGCACAGGCCGCCAATGTTCACCATCGGGTCTTTCTTCGCCGACATGGTAAGCATGTCGCCGTATTGGTACATCTCGTGGACGATCGCTTTGATCGAGCGGTTTTCGTAGCCGGGGTCACGCTGTTTGATGAACCAGGCGTTTTCACAGAAGCGGGCGGAGTCGATCACCACCGGAATGCCGTGCTGCTGCGCGATGCGATACACCTCGCGCATATTGCTCATCGAAATCGGCTGACCGCCGGAGCTGTTGCAGGTGACGGTGGTGATGATCGCCACCACGTTATCCGCGCCGTGCTGTTCAATGGTGGTGTGCAGCAGGTCAAGGTCGAAGTCGCCCTTCCAGTCGTAATAAGCGGTGGTGTCGAAGGCTTTTGGCGTCACCACGTTGATGGCGCGCGCGCCGTTCAGCTCCACGTGAGCGGCAGTAGTATCGAAATGGAAGTTGGAAATGAACACCGGTTTCTTGCCGCCGCCGGCGCGCTGCTTTTTGGCGATCAGACACGGGAACAGGATTTGTTCTGCGCCGCGCCCCTGATGCGTCGGAATGGTGAACGGATAACCCAGCAGCGCTTTGACCTGATCGCACAGATGGTAGTAGTTGCGCGACCCGGCGTAGGCTTCGTCGCCCATCATCAGCCCGGCCCACTGGCGATCGCTCATGGCGCCGGTGCCGGAGTCGGTCAGCAGGTCGATGTAGACATCCTCACTGCGCAACAAAAACGGGTTATAGCCTGCTTCCTGCAGGGCGCGCTCCCGTTCGTCGCGGGTGGTCATACGGATGTTTTCTACCATTTTGATGCGAAAAGGTTCGGGGATGCGTTTCATGCAATATCTCCACGACGCCCGTCAGCAGACATCGCCGTCGCTGTATGACGTCAAAAATAAATTGAAATAACAGGAAAAAATCAGAGCAAAGCTGAATCAGGCATGAAACGGGCGTGGGAAATCGTTGGTGAGGCGGTGATCGATGTTGAACCAGGGGCGACAATCGCCGGAGAGGCTCTGGCGATAACACCGGATGATGCGTGTCATGAGGTCTCCTTATCTCGTGAATACCGGACGGTCAGGGTAGGCGAAAAACGCCGGGCAAAACCGTGATCCCACAGGCAATCCGGAGATGGCGGGCGATCATTGGTTTGAGAATGGAAATTGAGTCAATAATGTTTCTCATTATCGAAGGTAAGTGATAAAACTGTGCGGAGTTTGAAGCCGTTATCGGCACAAATATCGACAGGCGGCACATTGCCGGGGAATCACAACCAGAGAGGTAAAGGCGGGTTATGGCTGGGGTAAAGGAATATAAAGTGTTTGATGTTACGTTGGCCCATAAGACATTGCTTACCCCATCGCTGATGCGCTGCGTATTCAGTGGCGAAGCGGTGAAACAGATGAAAATCTGTGCGCCGGATCAGCGTATTAAAGTGTTGCTGCCTGCTGAGGACGGCACGCCGCCGCGTCTGCCGGATGTCGGCGAGTGGTATAAGCTGGTGCAGGCCATGCCTAAGCAACAACGCCCGATTCCCCGCACCTACACGCTGCGCAGTCTGGACACCGAAGCCGGCGAAATGGTGGTGGAGTTCGTGGTGCATGGCACCGAAGGCCCGGCTTCGGCCTGGGTGATGAGTGCGCAGCCCGGCGCCGAGTTGCAGATGGTAGCGCCGCGCGGCGACTTTGCCGGCGATAACGGCGGCTACGAGTGGGCGTTGTCGGAAAACACCCGTCAGGTGCTGCTGATGGGCGATGAAACCGCGTTGCCGGCGATCAAAGGCATTCTGGAGCAGTTGTCGCAGCAGGATAACCCGCCGCAGGTGCAGGCCTTTATTGAAGTACCGTTACAGGCGGATTGCGTTGACGATTATCGCCATTTGCCGTTCGCCGAGGTGGTGTGGTTGCCACGCGAAGGCACTGGCGCGACCTATGGCGAGCGTTTGCTGGAGGCGGCGCGCCATTGGTCATGCCCGACAGCGCAGGTAGCGGCACACCCTGTTGCGGTGGCGGATATTGCCGATGGCGAGAAGGTCTGGGAACCCGCCAGTGCGCAGCAAGGCCAGTTCTTCGGCTGGGTGGCGACTGAATCCTCGGCGGTGAAGGCGTTGCGGCGTTATCTGCTGGCGGAAAAAGGTATCGCGCAGGAGTCCATCACCTTTATGGCCTACTGGAGCCGTGGTCCGCGTTCTCATTGAGGTTCATTGAGGTTGCAAGCAACAAAGCCCACCGAAGTAGGCTTTGTGTGAACAATAAAACAGTAAGGCTGAACTAGCGCAGAAACGCTGGTTGTTGCTGCTCGTAGCGGGCGATGGATGCGTCGTGTTGCAGCGTCAGGCCGATGCTGTCCAGACCGTTGATCATGCAGTGACGGCGGAAGCTGTCTATTTCAAACGAGTAGGTCTTCTCGCCTGCTTTAACCTGCTGTACTTCCAGATCGACCGTGAAGGTAATGCCTTCATGGCTGGCTACCAGTTTGAACAGGTCGTCGATGTCGGCATCGCTCAGTTTGACCGGCAACAACTGGTTGTTAAACGAGTTACCGTAGAAAATATCGGCGAAGCTCGGGGCGATCACCACCTTAAAACCGTAGTCGGTCAGCGCCCACGGTGCGTGCTCGCGGGAAGAGCCGCAGCCGAAGTTTTCGCGTGCCAGCAGAATGCTCGCACCTTTATAGCGCGGCTGGTTCAGCACGAAATCCGGGTTAGGCTGCTGACCGGCGTCATCCAGAAAACGCCAGTCGTGAAACAGATGCTGACCGAAACCGGTGCGGGTCACCTTTTGCAGGAACTGCTTCGGGATAATCGCGTCGGTATCGACGTTGGCGGCATCCAGCGGCACCACCAAACCAGTGTGTTGGGTAAATTTAGCCATGGAGTGCCTCTCTTAATTCAGTTCACGAATGTCTGCGAAACGGCCGGTGATCGCCGCTGCCGCCGCCATCGCCGGGCTGACCAGATGGGTGCGGCCGCCACGGCCCTGACGCCCTTCAAAGTTACGGTTACTGGTGGACGCGCAACGCTCGCCCGGATTCAGACGGTCGTTGTTCATCGCCAGACACATTGAGCAGCCGGGCAGACGCCATTCGAAACCGGCATCCAGGAAAATTTTGTCCAGACCTTCGGCTTCCGCCTGGGCTTTGACCGGGCCGGAGCCGGGGACGACATAAGCCTGCACGCCGGCGGCCACTTTGCGCCCTTTGGCGATGGCGGCGGCGGCACGCAAGTCTTCAATACGGGAGTTGGTGCAGGAACCGATAAACACTTTGTCGATTGCCACTTCCGTCAGTTTTACGCCCGATTGCAGGCCCATATACGCCAGCGCTTTTTCCGCCGACGCGCGCTCTACCGGATCACTGAAGGATTCCGGCGCCGGGATGATTTGATCGACGGCGATCACCTGGCCGGGGTTGGTGCCCCAGGTTACCTGCGGCGCGATGTCGGCGGCATTCAGTGTGACGATGGTGTCGTAGTGCGCATCGGCATCGGAACGCAGGGTCTTCCAGTATTCCACCGCGGCATCCCAATCGCTGCCGGTAGGCGCGAACTGGCGGCCTTTCAGGTAAGCGAAGGTGGTGTCGTCCGGTGCCACCAGACCGGCTTTGGCGCCCATTTCGATCGCCATATTGCACAGGGTCATACGGCCTTCCATGCTCAGCGCTTCGATAGCTTTGCCAGTGAATTCCACCACATGGCCGGTGCCGCCGGCGCTGCCGGTCTTACCGATGATCGCCAGTACGATGTCTTTGGCGGTGATGCCGGAGGCGGCATCGCCAGCCACCTCGATCTTCATGGTTTTAGCACGGCCTTGCTTCAGCGTCTGCGTCGCCAGCACATGCTCGACTTCCGAGGTGCCGATGCCGAATGCCAGCGAGCCGAACGCGCCGTGGGTGGCGGTGTGGGAGTCGCCGCAGACGATGGTCATCCCCGGCAGTGTCATGCCTTGTTCCGGCCCGATAACGTGCACGATGCCCTGAAACGGATGGTTCAGGTCATACAGCTGCACGCCGAACTCGGCGCAGTTCTTGATCAGTTCCTGCATCTGGATGCGCGCCATTTCGCCGCTGGCGTTGATGTCACGCGTCTGGGTGGACACGTTATGGTCCATGGTGGCGAAGGTCTTGCCCGGCTGGCGGACTTTGCGGCCCATGGCGCGCAGGCCGTCGAATGCCTGCGGTGAAGTCACTTCATGCACCAGATGCCTGTCGATATACAGCAGCGGGGTTTCATTCGGCGCTTCGTGTACCACATGCGCATCAAACAACTTCTGATATAAGGTTTTACCCATGATTACGCCCCTTCTGCTACAAACCGGGCAATCGCATCGCCCATTTCATCAGTGGTGACGGCGGTGCCGCCGCTAGCCAGATCGCCGGTGCGGTAACCTTCCGCCAGCGCCTGATTGACTGCCTGCTCAATGGCGGTAGCGGCATCGTCTGCGCCCAGGCTATAGCGCAGCAGCAGCGCGGCGGACAGAATCTGGGCGATAGGGTTGGCGATGTTCTTGCCGGCGATATCCGGTGCGGAACCGCCTGCCGGTTCGTACAGACCAAAGCCCTGCTCGTTGAGGCTGGCCGACGGCAACATCCCCATCGAGCCGGTGATCATCGCGCACTCGTCGGACAGAATGTCGCCGAACAAGTTGGAGCACAGCAGCACGTCAAACTGGGACGGGTCCTTAATCAACTGCATGGTGGCGTTGTCGATATACAGATGATTCAGGCGAACATCCGGGTAGTCGCGGGCGATTTCGTTGACGATTTCGCGCCACAGAATCGAGCTTTGCAGCACGTTGGCCTTATCGATCGAGGTGACGATACTGCGGCGTTTGCGTGCCGATTCAAAGGCGATGCGGGCAATGCGCTCGATTTCGAAACGGTGATACACCTCGGTATCGAAGGCGCGTTCGTACATGCCGCTGCCTTCACGGCCTTTCGGCTGGCCGAAGTAGATACCGCCGGTCAGTTCGCGCACGCACAGGATATCGAAACCCTTGGCGGCGATATCGCTGCGCAGCGGGCAGAAGGCTTCCAGACCCTGATACAGGCGCGCCGGGCGCAGGTTGCTGAACAAGCGGAAGT
Source organism: Dickeya chrysanthemi NCPPB 402 (assembly GCF_000406105.1). Taxonomy (NCBI): domain Bacteria; kingdom Pseudomonadati; phylum Pseudomonadota; class Gammaproteobacteria; order Enterobacterales; family Pectobacteriaceae; genus Dickeya; species Dickeya chrysanthemi. The sequence goes on from NZ_CM001974.1 coordinate 636,858, forward strand.
GTTTGCGCAGCGGCAGCAGCGCTCCTCGTTCCGGTTGCTCCGCCGGCGGCAGATGCTCCCATTTCGGGCCGCCGACCGAACCGAACAGAATGGCGTCGGCCTGTTCGCAGCCTTCAATCGTGCCCTGCGGCAGCGGCGTGCCCTGACGATCGATGGCGATGCCGCCGACGTCGTATTCGCTGGTGGTGATGCGCAGACCAAAACGCTGGCGAACCGCATCCAATACTTTATACGCCTGAGCCATCACTTCCGGGCCGATGCCGTCACCGGGTAAGACGGCAATATGGTAACTCTTGCTCATCACACTGTTTCCTGACTGTTGTGTTTGTTGTGTTGCTGCAAACGCTGCACTTCTTTTTCAACCAGTTGCGCACGTTTGATGTTGTTTAATACGTTAACCATCGCATTGGCGGAGGATTCGACGATGTCCGTCGCCAGGCCCACGCCGTGGAAACGGCGTCCCTGATATTCCACCACGATGTCCACCTGACCGAGTGCTTCTTTACCTTGCCCCTTGGCGGATAACTGGTATTTGACCAGATTGATCGGGTAGCCGGTAATGCGGTTGATGGCCTGATACACGGCATCGACCGGGCCGTTGCCGGTCGCGGCTTCAGACAATATCTCTTCGCCGCATGACAATTTGACGGACGCTGTAGCCATCACACTGGAACCGGACTGCACGCTGAAGTAGTCCAGATGATAAAATTCTGAGCTTTCCTGCTGGTTGTTGATGAACGCCAGCGCTTCCAGATCATAGTCGAATACCTGGCCTTTTTTGTCGGCCAGTTTGAGGAAGTCGGCGTACAACGTATCCAGATTGTAGTCGCCTTCTTTATAGCCCATTTCTTCCATGCGGTGTTTCACGGCGGCACGGCCGGAGCGGGAAGTCAGGTTCAACTGCACTTCTTTCAGGCCGATGGATTCCGGCGTCATGATTTCGTAGTTTTCGCGGTTCTTCAGTACACCATCCTGATGGATACCGGATGAGTGGGCGAAGGCGTTGGCTCCAACCACCGCTTTGTTGGCCGGGATCGGCATGTTGCAGATCTGGCTGACGATTTGGCTGGTGCGGTAGATTTCCTGATGGTTGATGCCGGTGTGCAGGTTCATCAACTGGCTGCGTACTTTGATCGCCATGATCACTTCTTCCAGCGAGCAGTTACCGGCGCGTTCGCCGATGCCGTTCAGGGTGCCTTCCACCTGACGTGCGCCGGCGTGCACCGCCGCCATGGCGTTGCCCACCGCCAGACCGAGATCATCATGGGTATGCACGGAAATGATGGCTTTATCGATGTTAGGTACACGCTGATACAGTGAAGCGATGATGTTGCCGAATTCGTGCGGCAGTGTGTAACCGACGGTGTCCGGGATGTTGATGGTGCGGGCGCCGGCGTTGATAGCCGCTTCCACTACCCGGCTCAGGTCCTCTATCGGGGTACGGCCGGCGTCTTCGCAGGAGAATTCCACATCGTCGGTGTAGTTGCGGGCGCGTTTGATCATGTAGGTCGCCCGTTCAATCACCTCATCCAGCGTGCTGCGTAATTTGGTGGCGATATGCATTGGCGAGGTGGCGATAAAGGTATGGATGCGGAACGCCTCGGCGACGCGCAAGGATTCGGCTGCCACATCAATGTCTTTTTCAACGCAACGGGCCAGGGCGCAGACGCGGCTGTTTTTGATGTTGCGGGCGATGGTCTGCACCGATTCGAAATCACCGGGAGAGGAAACCGGAAAACCCACTTCCATTACGTCAACGCCCATCCTTTCCAGCGCCAGTGCGATCTGGAGTTTTTCCTTCACACTCAGACTGGCCTGCAGCGCTTGCTCACCGTCACGCAACGTCGTATCGAAAATAATCACTTGTTGGTTCATCGGTCTTCTTCCTTTGTTCTGTTTGCCTGGGCGCCCGGCGAGTAAAAAAAACCCGCGCAACGGCGCGGGTTTTTTATGGTGTGTGACGAGAAATCAGCTCTGAATTTCGCCCACCGGCATACCGCGCACATGAGATGCGTTTAGTAGTAGGCCTAGTAGCTGAGCAAAATTAAACATGCTGTTTCATCATCCAAATAAGTTGAAAACGTAGTTCTGCCTTTATTGGTACTTGATTCCCGCAGTGATGTCAACCTCGAGATCTCATACGGCAGCGGCGTACCTGATGTTTTATCCGTCACATTCTCGGTGGAAAAGCGGTGGAAATGGCTTTGACGACGTGGATGGGCGCGGTAGACTGCCTGCCCAATTTTTACGCCTATTTTTGATATTGTCAGGCCCGTACGCGCATGAAGACGAATTCACTCCCGCAATACCATCTGGTTCACCGCATTCAACAACAGATTGCTCAACGTCCTGACGCGCTAGCGTTTCGCGAATGGGAACCTGAACAGGAACAGCAACTCGACTGGCATCAGGTGGGTGAACGCATCCGCCGCATCGCCTGTGGCTTGTTGGGGTTAGGCGTTGACGTTCAGGATCGAGTGGCGATCTTCTCCGATAATTCGATCAACTGGTCGCTGGCGGATCTGGCGTTGTTGCACCTGCGGGCAATCACCGTGCCGCTTTATGCCACCAGCGCGGCGGCGCAAGCGGCATTCATTCTCAACGAGGCGGATATCCGTACCGTTTTTGTGGGTGGTCAGGCGCAGTTTGATCTGTTGATGTCGCTGCGCGATACCTGCCCGCAGTTGCGTACGATTATCCTGCTGGATAACGGTATTCGCCGACGGGGCTGTGATATTGCCGTGTCGTTGCAGGATTTCGAAGAGAGTGCCGAGGTCGCAGTGTGGGAGCCCGTGCTGCGCCGGCGCGTAGCCGATCGGGATTTGAGCGATCTGTTCACGCTCATCTATACCTCCGGCACTACCGGCGAGCCGAAAGGCGTGATGCTGGATTACGCCAACATGGCGACTCAACTGATGCTGCATGATGAGCGGTTGCAGATGGGCGAACAGGACGTGTCGCTATGCTTTTTGCCGTTATCGCATGTGTTCGAGCGTGCCTGGAGCTTCTTTATCATGCACTGCGGCGCACAGAATGTTTACCTGCGCGATACCAATCAGGTGCGTGCGGCGATGGCGGCGGTCAGCCCGACGGTGATGTGTGCCGTACCGCGTTTTTACGAGAAGGTGTTTAGCGCTATCCATGAAAAAGTGGCGCAGGCGCCGTGGCATCGGCGGGCGCTGTTTCACTGGGGAATCGCCCAGGGCACTAAGCGTTTTTTACGCCAGCAGGCCGGAAAACGCACTGGTGTGTGGAATGCGCTGACCTGCCAGCTCGCCGATCGACTGGTGTTGTCGCGCCTGCGTCAGTTGCTGGGAGGAAAGGTTCGCTTTCTGCCAGCGGCCGGTGCGCGTCTGGATGATAATATCATCGCTTTCTTTCAGGCTATGGGGGTGCGTATCGTTTATGGCTACGGCCTGACGGAAACCTGCGCCACCGTGTCCTGCTGGGAGGCGAATCAGGACCGGCTCGGGTCGGTGGGTACGCCGCTGCCGGGCATCGAGGTGCGTATCGGCGAGCAAAATGAAATTCAGGTGCGCGGCGCTACCGTAATGCGCGGCTACTATCATCGTCCGCAAGATACGGAGGCCGCCTTTACGTCAGACGGTTGGTTCAAAACCGGCGATGTGGGCGAGGTGGACGGCAACGGCAATCTGTTTATCACCGAACGCCTCAAGGATCTGATGAAAACCTCGGGCGGCAAATACATTGCGCCGCAGCATTTGGAAGGGGCGCTGGGGCAGGATCGCTTCATTGAACAAGTTGCGGTGATTGCAGATGCCCGTAAATATGTGTCTGCGCTGATCGTTCCTTGCTTCGAGGCACTGGAGGAGTACGCCCGCTCTATCAATCTGGGCTATCAGGACCGCCTGGAACTGCTGCGCCACAGTCACATTCTGTCGCTGTTCGAACAGCGGCTGCGTGAGGTGCAAAAAGAGTTTGCCCGGTTTGAGCAGGTGAAGAAATTTACCTTACTGTCGGCGCCGTTTAGCCAGGAAGACGGCGAATTGACCCCGACGTTAAAACTCCGCCGGAAGGTCATTCATCAGCGTTATCAGCTGGAAATTGAAGCCATGTACGCCGATTAGCAGACGTTTCGACGGTGACGGCACGCTTTAAGCCACAATTTTATCGTCAATATTTCACTCTGTAATGCCTGACCACGGCGGGATAATTTTTAACGACGTGGTCACTCCTCAGCGTTTTATCTGTTTCGTTCCTCTTTTAACAGTTGATTTACCATTATTGCGTCACGGCCTGCCCGGCCGCGGCGTTTGCCTGCTTCATAATCTAGCGTTATGTTAATAAGTTATATGTAAAAAACCGGGCGATGTCCGGCGAAAGAGCTGGAGTGCGAGTAAAACCCGAACTTGCTCCTGCTTGATTCACCGGACATCGTCTAATGAGCGCGGGGTGTTCCCCTGTCAATGCAGAAGCGATTCGCTATCTGAACAATTCGCTATCTGAACAATAAGAGGCAAACCCATGGAGATGTTGTCAGGCGCCGAGATGGTGATTCGATCGCTGATCGATCAGGGCGTAAAACATGTGTTCGGTTATCCGGGCGGCGCAGTGCTGGATATTTACGATGCACTGCACACCGTTGGCGGCATAGAACACATTCTGGTGCGCCACGAGCAGGGCGCGGTACATATGGCCGACGGCTACGCCAGAGCGACCGGCGAAGTGGGTGTGGTACTGGTGACCTCGGGTCCGGGCGCGACTAACGCCATTACCGGTATCGCCACCGCGTATATGGATTCCATTCCGCTGGTGGTGATTTCCGGCCAGGTTGCGACTTCGCTGATTGGTTACGATGCCTTTCAGGAATGCGACATGGTGGGGATTTCCCGCCCGGTGGTGAAACACAGTTATCTGGTCAAGCAGACCGAAGACATTCCCACCGTACTGAAAAAAGCCTTCTATCTGGCGTCTACCGGCCGTCCTGGTCCGGTCGTCGTGGATTTGCCGAAAGATATCCTCAACCCGGCTAAAAAGCTGCCCTATGCGTATCCCGATCAGGTCAGCCTGCGTTCTTATAACCCGACGGTGCAGGGGCACAAAGGCCAAATTAAACGTGCGTTGCAGACCTTGCTGGCTGCTGAGCGCCCGGTCATTTACAGCGGCGGCGGGGTGATTAACGCCAATTGCCATCAGGAATTGCGCGAACTGGCGGAAAAACTCAATCTGCCGGTGACCAGCTCGTTGATGGGGCTGGGCGGCTTTCCGGGGACCCATCGCCAGAGTCTGGGTATGCTCGGTATGCATGGCACCTACGAAGCGAACATGGCGATGCATAACGCCGACGTGATCTTCGCCGTCGGGGTACGTTTCGACGACCGAACCACCAATAACCTCGCGAAGTACTGTCCGAACGCCACTATTCTGCATATTGATATCGACCCGGCCTCCATCTCTAAAACGGTGGCGGCGGATATTCCGATCGTCGGCGATGCACGTCAGGTACTCAGTCTGATGCTAGAGCTGCTGACGCAAGGCGGTGAGGTACAACAGAAATTTGACGCGATGCGCGACTGGTGGCTACGTATCGAGCAGTGGCGTTCCCGTCATTGCCTGAAATACAACACTGATGGTGACGCCATCAAACCGCAGGCGGTTATCGAAACCCTGCACCGCCTGACGGAAGGCAAGGCTTACGTGGCGTCCGACGTGGGGCAACACCAGATGTTCGCCGCGCTGTATTATCCGTTTGACCAGCCGCGCCGTTGGGTCAACTCCGGCGGTTTGGGGACGATGGGCTTCGGCTTGCCTGCCGCGCTGGGTATCAAGCTGGCGTTGCCGGAAGAAACGGTGATTTGCGTTACCGGCGATGGCAGTATCCAGATGAACATTCAGGAGCTGTCCACCGCACTGCAATATGACCTGCCGATTGTGGTGGTGAGCCTGAATAACCGGTTCCTTGGCATGGTGAAACAGTGGCAGGACATGATCTATTCCGGCCGTCACTCCAGTTCTTACATGGAATCTCTGCCGGACTTCGTCAAACTGGCGGAAGCTTACGGCCATGTTGGCATCACTATTGATACCCCCGATGAGCTGGAGCCGAAGCTGAAAGCGGCGCTGGAGCAGAAAAATCGTCTGGTGTTTGTGGATGTGCGGGTGGATAGCAGCGAGCATGTTTACCCGATGCAGATCCGCGGCGGCGGAATGGATGAGATGTGGCTAAGCAAAACGGAGAGGACCTGATCATGCGTCGTATTTTGTCGGTATTGCTGGAGAACGAATCAGGTGCTCTGTCACGCGTGATTGGCCTGTTTTCTCAACGTGGTTACAACATTGAAAGCCTGACCGTCGCCCCTACGGACGACCCGACGTTATCGCGGATGACTATCCAGACGGTGGGCGACGAGAAAGTGCTGGAGCAGATTGAAAAGCAACTGCACAAGCTGGTGGATGTGCTGCGGGTCAGCGAGCTGGGTCAGGGTGCTTACGTTGAGCGTGAACTGATGCTGGTTAAATTGCAGGCCACCGGCTATGGCCGGGAAGAGGTCAAGCGCAGTGCGGAAATCTTCCGCGGGCAGATAGTCGATGTCACCGCATCGCTCTACACCGTGCAACTGGCGGGGACCAGCGAAAAACTGGATGCGTTTCTCAATAGCGTGCGGGAAGTGGCCGAGATTGTGGAAGTGGCGCGCTCCGGCATCGTGGGCGTCTCGCGCGGTGATCGCGTGATGCGCTGACGCTTTGCTGAAATACAGTCGATAGTCTGACGATTTGCTGACTTTCATACAGCAATAGTTGCTTTTCTGATGATAATATCTAGCCCGGCCATGATGCCGGGCTTTTTTGATCCTGACAGGTGTAAATAATAAAAGCGGTTGCCCGTCAGTGTTTTCTGCGCTTAGATCGGTATCATATCCACGGTTACTGCATGGTTATCTTTCCATTCTTTGTTTTTTGTCCGGCTTATTAAGGGGTTGCCAGTGAAACTGGATGAAATCGCGCGTCTTGCTGGAGTTTCGCGTACGACGGCCAGTTATGTGATTAACGGTAAAGCGAAACAATATCGTGTCAGCGATAAGACCGTTGAGAAAGTGATGGCGGTGGTCAGGGAGCACAACTACCATCCGAACGCCGTCGCAGCCGGTCTGCGTGCCGGGCGTACCCGTTCCATCGGGTTGGTCATTCCGGATCTGGAAAACACCAGTTACACCCGCATCGCCAATTATCTGGAGCGTCAGGCTCGTCAGCGCGGCTATCAGTTGTTGATCGCCTGCTCTGAAGATCAGCCGGATAATGAGATGCGTTGCATCGAACATCTGTTGCAACGTCAGGTGGATGCGATCATTGTTTCGACGGCATTGCCGCCGGAGCACCCATTCTATCAGCGTTGGGCCAATGATCCGTTGCCGGTGATCGCGCTCGATCGTGCGTTGGATCGTGAGCATTTCACCAGCGTGGTCGGGGCGGACATGGAAGATGCGGAAATGCTGGCGCAGGAGTTGCGCAAGGTGCCTGCTGAATCGGTCATGTATCTTGGTGCGCTACCGGAACTGTCCGTCAGCTTTCTGCGTGAGCAGGGATTCCGACGCGCCTGGGCTGATGATCCGCGTCAGGTGAATTATATCTATGCCAACAGCTATGAACGCAGTGCGGCGGCGGCAGTATTTGAAGAACACCTGAAACATCATCCGATGCCGCAAGCGTTGTTTACGACCTCTTTTCCGCTGTTGCAAGGGGTGATGGACGTGACGCTCAAACAGAGCGGGCGGTTGCCGAATAATTTGGCGATCGCCACATTCGGCGATAATGAGTTGCTGGATTTTCTGGAATGTCAGGTGCTGGCGGTGGCGCAACGTCATCGTGAGGTGGCGGAGCGGGTGCTGGAACTGGTGTTGGCCAGCCTGGATGAACCGCGTAAGCCGAAGCCGGGCTTATATCGCATTCGCCGTAATCTCTACCGTCGCGGTTTTCTGAGCCGTTGTTGATCGATATCATGCGGCGTTGGAGTAATTTTTATTCCACGCCGCATGAGATAATTCTTATTTTTCCCTGATTTTTTATTTATTTAATATTATGCCTACGACCGTTTATTGAGCAGGATTAATGGCTGACAATTTGCGGACGAGGTGAAACACTGACCCGGAACAGCCGACGACAATATTCCAGAAAATAGCCATAGGCGATTCCCATCACCATGGATATGACCGCATTACTGGCAACGGCTTTCAGGATTTGTGATGGCTCAGCGCCAATCGTCAGTAAAATAGCGACATAAACCGGTGATTGAAAACTCACGTAGGCAAACAGGTCCGCTATATTTTTCCCCCAACGAGAATCCGCGTTCAGGCGTAATGCCAGCGCGACGATACGATCCCGATAAAGGCCGTAAGGCCAGGCAATGACAATATTGACCGGAATCGACAGCAAGCGTGAAGAGAGCGATTGCTGAAAGCTTATATCTGACAACACGATTTCAATCGCCATGCCGGTCAGGAAGCAATACACCACCATGGCAACGGTATCGGCAACGATGCCACGCATGCGGGAGAGAGGAGAAAACATATCGTATGGCTCCATGGTGATGGACAATAACGCCATGGTTGGCGTGATTTATTGGTGTTTAGTTTTGCTTTATTAGTTTATTTGTAGTTTACATAACTGTTTATTATATTTTAACTAGCTGAAAAAACTTATTTTTGTTCGTTTTTTGTTCGGTAACGCAACTTTATGGTCGCAAATCATCTTTTTCATTTGTTTATCATGAGTCCTGTATTTATTTCTATATAAAACAAATGATTAGTTTTTTTGAGGCGAGGGAGGACAAAACAGGCTGAAAAACGTGGGGATTGCAGCGAAAAGGTTACTGAACGGTAAAGTGCAAGTGAATGTGAATGATACTGGAAATAAAACCAGTTATTCTGTCTGTCGGCGGTGAAACAGCGGGTTAATGTTTCAACTATGAATAGATAATCTGAGTTGAAGTAACTGACAGTGTGGTTTAGGTCAAAAAAATGAGGTTACGGCTTCAATAATTTCATTTTTCCCGTCGTACGTTGTGCCGCCAGGAAGGATTGTTTTTAAAAATGCTTGAAAATCAGCCAATAAAAATATTTCGACGGCGTGAGGGGATTTAAGAAATACGTATCGAACTGTGACAGGCAAAATAATATTGCTGCGTATGAAAAATCCTATATCTTTATGTGTCTTCCTGAAAGCCATTAATTTTCCTTAAATAATCACAGCGTTAATCCGCATTATTTTTTCGAGGCGATTTTTTTGCGGTTTTTTCACTCTCTGATTCCGCTGGAAATAATGCCCGGGCGCATCCGTGCTGGCTTGACAAGCTTTTCATCCCCTCCGTAAACTCTCATATAGTGGGGATTTGTGGGGCAAAGTGGTAAAAAGGGTCATGAAGGGTTAAATACTGTCATGTTTCGTGGGGCGACACTGGTCAACCTCGATAGTAAAGGGCGGCTTGCCGTTCCTACCCGTTATCGGGACTTACTGAACGAGGAAGCGCAAGGGCAAATGGTATGCACCATTGACCTGCATCAGCCCTGCCTGCTGCTTTACCTGCTACCCGAATGGGAAATTATCGAACAGAAACTTTCTCGCCTGTCGAGTATGAACCCTGCTGAACGCCGCGTTCAGCGCTTGTTGCTTGGGCATGCCAGCGAATGCCAGATGGATAACGCCGGAAGGATACTGATTGCATCTACGCTGCGGCAGCATGCGGGTCTTACGAAAGAAGTGATGCTGGTTGGGCAGTTCAACAAGTTTGAACTGTGGGATGAACAGACCTGGTATCGACAAGTCAAGGAAGATATTGACGCTGAGCAGTCAACTCAGGAACCCTTATCTGAGCGGCTGCAGGACTTATCACTATAGTCATGGCAGAAACGTTTAAACACACTACCGTGTTGCTGGATGAGGCGGTTAACGGCCTGAGCATTCGCAGCAACGGTATCTATATTGACGGTACATTTGGCCGTGGCGGCCATTCCCGTCTTATTCTGTCCCATCTTGGGCCGGAAGGCCGTTTGTTAGCTATCGATCGCGATCCTCAGGCGGTTGAAGTTGCCAATACCATTGATGATGCACGTTTTTCTATTATTCACGGACCATTTTCCGAACTGGCTGAGTACGTCGAGGCGCGGGGGCTAACCGGCAAAATCGACGGTATTTTGCTGGATTTGGGGGTTTCTTCGCCTCAGCTTGACGATCCTGAGCGGGGGTTTTCCTTCATGCGCGACGGTCCGCTGGACATGCGTATGGACCCGACGCGAGGCCAGTCCGCCGCCGAATGGCTGATGAAAGCTGAAGCAGACGATATTGCCTGGGTGCTGAAGACATTTGGCGAAGAGCGTTTTGCTAAACGTATCGCTCGCGCGATTGTGGAGCGCAACCGCATCGACCCGCTGACCCGCACCAAAGCGCTGGCGGAACTGATTGCCGCCGCCAGTCCGATTCGCGAGAAACACAAGCACCCGGCGACCCGGTCATTTCAGGCCATCCGTATCTATGTCAACAGTGAACTGGAAGAGATCGAGCGGGCGCTGGATGGTGCGTTAAAGGTACTGGCGCCGGGAGGTCGACTGTCGGTGATCAGCTTCCACTCGCTGGAAGACCGGATTGTGAAGCGTTTTATTCGCCAGCATAGCCGGGGGCCGCAGGTGCCTGCCGGTTTGCCGTTGACGGAAGCGCAACTGCGCAGCCAGGGCGGCCCGACGCTGAAATCGGTCGGTAAAATGATGCCGCCTGATGATGAAGTGGCGGATAACCCGCGGGCACGTAGTTCGGTGCTGCGCTTTGCCGAGCGGTTGCCGTCGTGATCGGCAACGAGCGCCATTCGTTGGGCGGTGTCATCGGCGAAGATTTGTTGCGCCATGGCAAGTTGCCTTTGTTGCTGCTGATAGCGGTATTGGTGTCCGCCATCATGGTGGTGACCACGGCACACCGTACGCGCCTGCTGACGGCTGAGCGCGAGCGGCTGTTGCTGGAGCGCGATGCGCTGGATATCGAGTGGCGCAACCTGATTCTGGAAGAAAACGCCTTGGGCGATCATAGCCGCGTCGAGCAGATCGCCACCGAGAAACTGCATATGGTGCATGTAGATCCTTCACAAGAAAATATTGTGGTTAAACAACAATGAATTGACAGGTATCGCCTAAATTATGAAAGCAGCGCGACCGGGAAAACTGAAACGTCAGGAAGAACATGCCAGCTTCGTCAGCTGGCGTTTTGCGTTGCTTTGCGGCGGTATTTTGTTGTGCATGGTCGGGTTGATGCTGCGTGCGGCCTACCTGCAGGTGATCGCGCCCGACAAGCTGGTGCGTGAAGGTGATATGCGTTCCCTGCGCGTGCAGGAAATTCCCACTGCCCGCGGCATGATCAGCGATCGCGCCGGGCGCCCACTGGCCGTCAGCGTGCCGGTCAACGCCGTTTGGGCCGATCCGAAAGACGTCAATGATCATGGCGGTATCTCGCTGGATACGCGCTGGAAGGCGTTGTCGGATGCGCTGGAAATCCCGCTGGATCAGATTGCCGCTAAAGTGAACGCTAACCCGAACGGCCGTTTTGTCTATCTCGCTCGTCAGGTGAACCCGGCGATCGGCGAATACATCCATAAGCTGAAGCTGCCGGGTATCAACCTGCGTCAGGAGTCCCGTCGTTACTATCCTTCCGGTCAGGTCACCTCACACCTGATTGGTTTTACCAACATCGATGGTCAGGGCATTGAAGGTGTTGAGAAAAGTTTTGATCGCTGGCTGACTGGCCGTCCCGGTGAGCGTACCGTGCGCAAAGACCGTTTTGGGCGGGTCATTGAAGATATTTCTTCGGTGGACAGTCAGGCGGCGCACAACCTGATGCTCAGTATCGATGAGCGTCTGCAGGCGCTGGTATACCGTGAACTGAATAACGCCGTGGCGTTCAATAAGGCTGAATCAGGTACTGCTGTACTGGTCGATGTGAACACCGGTGAAGTGCTGGCCATGGCCAGCAGCCCTTCCTACAACCCGAATAATCTGACCGGTACGCCAACCGATGTGATCCGTAACCGTGCGATTACCGACATTTTCGAGCCCGGTTCCACCGTCAAACCGATGGTGGTGATGACGGCGCTGCAACGCAATGTGGTCAAGGAAAATGCGGTACTCAACACATTGCCGTATTACATCAACGGCCATGAGATCAAGGACGTGGCGCGTTACAGCGAACTCACCCTGACCGGGGTACTGCAAAAATCCAGTAACGTCGGCGTATCGCATCTGGCGCTGGCGATGCCGGCTTCCGCGTTGGTGGACACTTACTCCCGTTTCGGTCTGGGCAAAGCCACCAATCTGGGGCTGGTGGGGGAAAGTCTGGGGTTGTACCCGAATCGGCAGCGTTGGTCGGATATTGAACGCGCTACCTTCTCGTTTGGCTATGGCCTGATGGTCACACCGCTGCAACTGGCGCGCGTCTACGCCACCATCGGTAGCTTCGGTATTTACCGCCCGCTTTCCATCACCAAGGTGGATCCGCCGGTGCCGGGAGAGCGCGTCTTTTCCGAACAGATTGTCCGTACCGTGGTGCATATGATGGAGAGTGTCGCGTTGCCGGGCGGCGGCGGCACCAAGGCGGCGGTGAAAGGCTATCGCATCGCGATTAAAACCGGTACGGCGAAAAAAGTCGGCCCGGATGGCAAATATATCAATAAATACATCGCTTATACCGCTGGGGTGGCGCCAGCCAGTAACCCGCGCTTTGCGCTGGTAGTGGTGATTAATGACCCTCAGGCGGGGAAATACTATGGTGGTGCGGTGTCGGCGCCGGTATTCGGGGCGATCATGGGGAGTGTTCTGCGCACCATGAATATCGAACCGGATGCGTTGCAGACGGGCGAAAAAAGTGAGTTTGTAATCAACAGAAAAGAGGGTTCAGGTGACAGATCGTAACTTGCGCGATGTCCTGGCTCCGTGGGTGAAAGATGCCCCAGAGCGCGCGCTGCGGGAAATGACATTAGACAGCCGCGTGGCGGCTGCCGGGGATCTGTTTGTGGCGATAGTCGGCCATAAAACGGATGGGCGGCACTATATTCCGCAGGCCATTGCGCAAGGCGTCGCGGCGGTTGTCGCGCAGGCGGATGATGCCACGCCCGATGGCACCCTGACCGAAATGCACGGTGTGCCGGTGATTTATCTTGATGACTTGAACTTGCGTTTATCCGCGCTGGCCGGACGTTTTTACCGTCAACCATCGTCTTCGTTGCAATTGGTCGGCGTCACCGGCACCAACGGCAAAACTACCACCACCCAGTTGCTGGCGCAGTGGAGCCAGGCATTGGGTAAAACCAGCGCCGTCATGGGGACTGTGGGTAATGGGTTGCTGGGGCATGTCGTGCCGTCGGAAAACACGACCGGCTCCGCGGTGGATGTTCAGCAGATTCTGAGCCAGCTGGTCGCGCAAGGGGCTAATTTCGCCGCCATGGAAGTGTCTTCTCATGGTCTGGTGCAGCATCGCGTAGAGGCATTGTCGTTTGCCGCCGCGGTCTTTACTAACCTGAGTCGCGATCATCTTGATTACCACGGCGACATGGCGAATTACGAGGCTGCCAAATGGCGGCTGTTTGCCGAACATCAGGTGGGGCAGAAGATTATCAATGCTGATGACGAGGTGGGGCGTCGTTGGTTAAGCAGATTGCCGGATGCGGTGGCGGTAAGTGTAACCGGTGAGATTGACGGCGCCCGTGCACGCTGGCTCAAAGTCACACGCATCGATTATCACGACAGCGGTTTTACTGTTGCGTTCGACTCCAGTTGGGGCGGCGGTACGATCAATAGCCGCCTGATGGGAGAATTTAACGTCAGTAACCTGTTGCTGGCGCTGGCGACGTTGTTGTCGCTGGGATACCCGCTGGAACAGCTAGTGGAAGCGGGTTCTGCGCTGCAACCGGTCTGCGGTCGAATGGAAGTTTTTCTTGCCGACGGGCGCCCAACGGTGGTGGTCGATTACGCCCATACGCCGGATGCGCTGGAAAAAGCCCTGGCGGCGGCACGTTTGCATTGCCGGGGAACGCTATGGTGCGTCTTCGGTTGTGGCGGTGATCGCGACAGAGGTAAGCGCCCACTTATGGGGGCGATTGCAGAACAACTGGCGGACCGGGTGATCGTGACCGATGACAACCCGCGCAGTGAAGACCCGCAGGCGATTGTGGCCGATATTCTGAGCGGGCTGCTGGATGCCGGTCGGGTACAGGTGATTGCCGGTCGGGCGGAAGCCGTTACCAGTGCCGTGATGCAGGCGGTGGCCGACGATGTGGTGCTGGTCGCCGGTAAAGGGCATGAAGACTACCAGCTGGTTGGAAATGAGCGGTTGGATTATTCGGATCGTATTACGGTCGCTCGTTTGCTGGGGGTTATCGTATGATCCGCGTCTCGCTGCGGCAGTTAGCTGATGTGTTGGGTGCCCGCCTGATGGGAAAAGACCTGATTATCAGTGATATATCTACGGATACCCGCAAACTCACGGCGGGGTGTTTGTTCGTCGCGTTATGTGGCGAAAAATTTGACGCTCATGATTACGCGGCTGATGCCGTTAATTATGGGGCAGCCGCATTATTGGTGAGTAAGCACTTACCAATAGAAGTGCCTCAATTGGTGGTAGACGATACGCGTCTGGCGCTGGGCGTGATGGCAGGCTGGGTGCGGCAGCAAAGTCAGGCGCGCGTAGTCGCGCTGACGGGGTCGTCAGGAAAAACATCCGTCAAGGAAATGACCGCATCCATTTTGCGTCAGTGCGGCAATGTGCTGTACACCGCCGGCAACTTCAACAACGACATCGGCGTGCCGTTGACGCTGTTCCGTCTGACTCCAGAGCATGACTATGCCGTGATTGAGCTGGGTGCCAACCATATTGGCGAGATTGCTTACACTACGGCGATGGTGCGACCGGAAGCGGCGCTGGTGAATAACCTGGCCGCCGCGCATCTGGAAGGATTTGGTTCGCTGGAAGGGGTCGCGCAGGCCAAAGGCGAGATTTTTGGCGGTTTGCCGGCTCAGGGCGTGGCGATTATCAATGCGGACAGCCACGATGAGACCCGCTGGCATGAGGTGCTGGCAGGGAAAACGCTGTGGCGTTTTTCCCCGCAGGAGCGTGACGGCGTCGATTTTCACGCTGGCGATATTCGTATCAGCGAACGGGGGACGGATTTCGTCCTGCATTCGCCGATGGGCGATATACCGGTGACCTTGCCGTTGCCGGGGCGTCACAATATTGCTAACGCACTGGCGGCGGCGGCGTTGGCGCTGGCGGTGGGCGCAACGCCGGAAGCCGTAAAAACCGGCCTGGCGCAATTACAGGCGGTATCGGGGAGGTTATTCCCGATTGCGCTGGCGCCGGGAAAATTGTTGTTGGACGACAGCTACAACGCCAATGTCGGCTCAATGACGGCGGCGGTGCACGTGCTGGCAGAGATGCCGGGTTACCGGGTCATGGTCGTGGGCGATATGGCTGAGCTGGGACAAGACGCGCAGGCCTGTCACCGTCAGGTGGGCGAAGCGGCGCGCAAGGCGAATATCGATAAGGTTCTGAGTGTGGGTTCGCTGAGTGCGCTGATTGGCGAAACCAGCGGCACCGGCGAGCATTTTGATAATAAAACGGCGTTGATTGACCGTTTGCGGGCACTGGTAACACAACATAATACCATTACCGTGTTGATTAAAGGTTCACGCAGCGCTGCGATGGAACAGGTAGTACGCGCATTACAGGAGAATGCTACATGTTAGTTTGGCTGGCCGAGCATCTGGTCAAGTTTTATTCCGGCTTTAACGTCTTTTCGTATTTGACGTTTCGGGCCATTGTCAGCCTGCTGACGGCATTAATCATTTCTCTGTGGATGGGGCCGCACCTGATTGCCTGGCTGCAACGTCTGCAAATCGGTCAGGTGGTACGTAACGAAGGGCCGGAGTCCCATTTCAGCAAGCGCGGTACGCCGACCATGGGCGGCGTGATGATTTTGGCGTCGATCATTATTTCGGTGCTGTTGTGGGTCAATCTGGCTAATCCGTACGTCTGGTGCGTACTGCTGGTGTTGGTGGGTTACGGCATCGTCGGGTTTGTGGATGACTACCGCAAGGTGGTGCGTAAAGACACCCGTGGGTTGATTGCCCGCTGGAAGTATTTCTGGCAGTCGGTACTGGCGCTGGCCGTGGCGTTTTCCATGTACGCGATTGGCAAAGACACGCCGGCGACGCAACTGGTGGTGCCGTTTTTTAAAGATGTCATGCCGCAATTGGGCGTGATGTATATCGTGCTGGCCTATTTCGTGATTGTCGGTACCAGCAACGCGGTTAACCTTACCGATGGCCTGGATGGGCTGGCCATTATGCCGACGGTGTTTGTGGCGGTCGGTTTTGCGCTGGTGGCCTGGGCGACCGGCAACATGAATTTTGCCAGCTATCTGCATATTCCGTATATCCGGCACGCCAGCGAACTGGTGGTGGTGTGTACCGCGATTGTCGGCGCCGGGCTCGGGTTCTTGTGGTTCAACACCTATCCCGCGCAGGTGTTTATGGGCGATGTCGGTTCACTGGCGCTGGGCGGCGCGTTGGGCACTATCGCCGTACTGCTGCGTCAGGAGTTTTTGCTGGTGATCATGGGCGGGGTCTTCGTGGTGGAAACCCTGTCGGTGATTTTGCAGGTGGGGTCTTTCAAACTGCGCGGCCAGCGGATTTTCCGTATGGCGCCTATCCACCACCACTATGAACTGAAAGGGTGGCCGGAGCCGCGGGTGATCGTGCGGTTCTGGATTATTTCACTGATGCTGATGCTCATCGGTCTGGTAACGCTCAAGGTGCGGTAAAAATGGACTATCAGGGTAGAAAGGTTGTCATTATCGGGTTAGGGCTGACAGGGCTCTCCTGTGTTGATTTTTTCCTTGCACGCGGGGTGGTGCCGCGCGTGGTGGATACCCGTATCAGTCCGCCGGGCCAGGATAAATTGCCTGAGTCCGTTGAACGTCATCTTGGCAGCCTAAATGAAGAGTGGTTGCTGTCCGCCGATTTGATTATCGCCAGCCCAGGCATCGCACTGGCGACACCGGTGTTGTGCGACGCGGCGGCGGCCGGCATCGAGATTATCGGCGATATCGAACTGTTCTGCCGTGAAGCGCAGGCACCGATTGTCGCGATTACCGGCTCCAACGGCAAAAGCACGGTGACTACGCTGGTGGGCGAAATGGCGCGTGCCGCTGGATGGGCCGTCGGCGTGGGCGGCAACATCGGCGTGCCGGCGCTGGAATTGCTCAAGCAAGAAAGCCGGTTGTATGTGCTGGAGTTATCGAGTTTTCAACTGGAAACCACCTACAGTTTGCATGCTGCGGCTGCCACGATTCTCAACGTTACCGAGGATCATACCAACCGCTACCCGTTGGGGTTGCAGCAATATCGCGCCGCCAAGCTGCGTATTTATGAAAACGCCAAGGTTTGTATTGTCAATGCGGACGACGCCCTGACGATGCCGGTGCGCGGCGCTGATGACCGCTGTCTGAGTTTCGGCGTGGATGTGGGCGATTATCATCTGAATCGGCAGCAGGGGGAAACCTGGCTGCGTGTGAAAGGCGAACGGGTACTGAATACCCGAGAAATCAAACTGGTCGGTCAGCATAACTACACCAATGCGCTGGCGGCGCTGGCGCTGGCGGATGCAGTGGGTATTCCCCGGCCATCGGCGTTGATTGCGCTGACCACGTTTACCGGTCTGCCGCATCGTTTCCAACTGGCGCTGGAGCGTAACGGTGTGCGCTGGGTTAATGACTCCAAGGCGACCAACGTTGGCAGCACCGAAGCGGCGTTGAGCGGGTTGCACGTCGATGGCTTGTTGCATTTGCTGTTGGGCGGCGACGGAAAATCGGCGGATTTCTCACCGCTGCTGCGTTATCTGCAAGGCGACCGTATCCGGCTGTATTGCTTTGGCCGGGACGGTGGACAACTGGCGGCGTTGCGCCCGGACATCGCTGAACGGACCGATACCATGGAGCAGGCGATGACGCTCATCGCCGGTCGTATTCAGCCCGGCGATATGGTGTTGTTGTCGCCGGCTTGCGCCAGTCTTGATCAGTTCCGCAGCTTTGAACAGCGCGGCGACGAGTTCGCTCGTCTGGCGGAGGAACTGGGATAATGCGTGTTATCGGGGCCGGCGTGGTCGAACGTCTGAAAAGCTGGGTGATGGGGACGCGCGAAAGCGATGGCCTCAGCACCGTGCTGTACGACCGGACGTTGCTATGGCTGACCCTGGGGCTGGCGGTGATCGGCTTTGTCATGGTGACCTCGGCGTCGATGCCGGTTGGGCAGCGGTTGGCCGGCGACCCGTTTCTGTTCGCTAAGCGCGACGCGCTGTATCTCGGGCTGGCGTTCGGTTTGTCGCTGGTGACCACGCGGGTGCCGATGGAAGTCTGGCAGCGTTACAGCGTGGTCTTGCTGCTGGTATCTCTGGTGATGCTGCTGATTGTGCTGGCGGTGGGTAGCTCGGTAAACGGGGCTTCACGCTGGATTTCCCTTGGGCCGTTGCGTATTCAGCCGGCCGAGTTATCGAAGTTGTCGTTGTTCTGCTACCTCTCCAGCTACATGGTGCGCAAAGTGGATGAGGTGCGGAACAATTTCTGGGGATTCTGCAAGCCGATGGGCGTCATGGTGGTGTTGGCGGTACTGCTGCTGGCTCAACCGGACCTCGGTACCGTGGTCGTTTTGTTTATTACGACGTTGGCGATGTTGTTTCTGGCCGGGGCAAAACTGTGGCAATTCCTGGCGATCATCGGCTGTGGCATCTTCGCCGTCGGGCTGTTGATTGTTGCGGAGCCGTACCGCGTGCGCCGCGTCACCTCGTTCTGGAATCCGTGGGACGACCCGTTCGGCAGCGGCTATCAGTTGACGCAATCGTTGATGGCGTTTGGTCGCGGTGAATTGTGGGGGCAAGGACTCGGCAATTCCATCCAGAAGCTGGAGTATCTGCCGGAAGCACATACCGACTTTATCTTCTCCATTTTGGGGGAAGAGCTGGGCTATATCGGTGTGGTTCTGGCGTTGTTAATGATATTCTTCGTCGCTTTTCGGGCGATGTCGATCGGACGGCGGGCGCTGGAAATCGATCAGCGTTTTTCAGGCTTTTTGGCTTGCTCCATCGGTATCTGGTTCAGTTTTCAGACGTTAGTGAACGTTGGTGCCGCCGCCGGCATGTTGCCTACCAAAGGGCTGACATTGCCGCTGATCAGTTACGGCGGTTCCAGTTTGCTGATTATGTCGACGGCCATTGTGTTGTTGTTGCGAATTGATTATGAAACGCGCCTGACCAAAGCGCAGGCGTTTACGAGAGGTGCCCGATGAGTGGCGAAGGCAAGCGTTTGATGGTGATGGCTGGCGGCACCGGCGGGCATGTGTTCCCCGGTCTGGCGGTTGCGCATCATCTGATGGCGCAAGGCTGGCAGGTGCGCTGGCTGGGCACGGCGGACCGGATGGAAGCGGATTTGGTGCCGAAACACGGCATCGACATCGATTTTATTCGCATTTCCGGTCTGCGCGGCAAGGGATTGAAAGCGTTGTTACTGGCACCGGTGCGTATCTTCCTGGCGGTACGGCAGGCGCAGGCGATTATGCGTCGTTATCAGCCGGATGTAGTGTTGGGCATGGGCGGTTATGTGTCCGGCCCCGGCGGTCTGGCGGCCTGGTTATGTGGTATCCCGGTTGTTCTGCATGAGCAAAACGGGATAGCCGGATTGACTAACCGCTGGTTGTCGCGCATTGCCAAAAAAGTATTACAGGCATTTCCCGGCGCTTTTCCTGATGCGGATGTGGTGGGAAATCCGGTGCGTAGCGATGTGCTGGCGCTGCCTTCCCCAACAGAGCGGCTGGCTGAGCGCAGCGGTCCGGTGCGGGTGCTAGTCGTTGGTGGAAGCCAGGGAGCTCGAGTGCTGAATCAAACCCTGCCTGGTGTCGCGGCGCGATTACATGATGCGGTTACCATTTGGCATCAAACCGGTAAAGGCGCACAGGCGGAGGTGCAGGCGGCTTATGAGAAAGCGGGCGAGCCTCAGCACCGGATCACCGAGTTTATCGACGACATGGCGGCGGCGTATGCGTGGGCTGATGTGGTGGTGTGCCGTTCCGGCGCGCTGACGGTCAGCGAGATTGCCGCAGCCGGGTTGCCAGCGTTGTTTGTGCCGTTCCAGCATAAGGATCGGCAGCAGTACTGGAATGCATTGCCACTGGAACAAGCGGGGGCTGCGAAGATTATCGAGCAGGCCTTTCTGAGCGTAGAGGCGATAAGCGTGGTGTTGTCCGCCTGGGATAGGGCCACGTTACGCGATATGGCGCAGAGAGCCCGAACGGTGGCGATCCCCGATGCGACGGAGCGGGTAGCGGCTGAAGTAGCGGCAGCGGCGATGCAGCGGTCGGCTCAGGCCGTCCGGAATTAATTGATGATGGCCGACCGTTGTCGGCATTGATGTAGGTTGCGATAGAAGATAGTGAATACTCAAGAACTGGCGAAACTGCGTTCAATCGTGCCCGAGATGCACCGCGTCCGGCACATCCATTTTGTCGGCATCGGCGGTGCCGGCATGGGCGGTATCGCCGAAGTCCTGGCTAATGAAGGGTACGAAATCAGCGGTTCCGATCTGGCGCCTAATGCCGTGACGCAGCAATTGACTGATTTGGGGGCCCGAATCTATTTCCACCATCGTCCGGAAAATGTGAGCGAGGCGAGCGTGGTGGTGGTGTCCAGCGCTATTGCGGCGGACAACCCGGAGATTATCGCGGCACATGAGGCCCGTATTCCAGTGATTCGCCGGGCAGAAATGCTGGCAGAATTGATGCGCTTTCGTCATGGCATCGCCATTGCCGGGACGCACGGCAAGACGACGACGACCGCGATGGTCACCAGCATCTACGCGGAAGCGGGGCTGGACCCGACGTTTGTCAATGGCGGTCTGGTTAAGGCGGCAGGAACGCACGCTCGTTTAGGGTCGAGCCGTTACCTGATTGCAGAGGCCGATGAGAGTGATGCGTCGTTCCTGCATTTGCAGCCGATGGTCGCCATTGTGACTAACATCGAAGCTGACCACATGGATACCTATCAGGGCGATTTTGAGAACCTCAAGCAGACGTTCATCAATTTCCTGCACAACCTGCCGTTTTACGGTCATGCGGTGATGTGCCTTGACGATGCGGTGATTCGGGAGCTGTTGCCGAAAGTCGGGCGCCACATTACGACTTACGGTTTTAGCGACGATGCGGATGTACGGGTTGCCGACTACCGGCAAGTCGGTGCTCAGGGACTGTTTACGTTGGCTCGTCAGGGTAAACCGCTGCTGAATGTAACGCTGAATGCACCGGGGCGCCATAACGCGCTTAATGCCGCTGCTGCAGTTGCCGTGGCAACGGAACAAGGCATCGACGACGAGGCTATTCTGCGGGCGCTGGCGCGTTTTCAGGGGACGGGACGGCGGTTCGATTTTCTGGGCGAATTCCCGTTGCAGCCGGTGAACGGTAAAAGTGGCAGCGCCATGCTGGTGGACGATTACGGCCATCACCCGACGGAAGTGGACGCCACCATTAAAGCGGCGCGTGCCGGCTGGCCGGATAAACGTCTGGTGATGATTTTTCAGCCGCACCGTTATACCCGTACGCGGGATCTGTACGATGATTTTGCGCACGTGCTGTCGCAAGTGGATGTGCTGCTGATGCTGGATGTGTATCCGGCTGGCGAAGCGCCGATTCCCGGCGCAGATAGCCGGTCGTTGTGTCGCACTATTCGTGGTCGCGGCAAAATCGACCCGATTATGGTGCCGGATGTGGAGACGCTGCCTGAACTGCTGGCACAAGCGCTGCAGGGCGATGATCTGGTGCTGGTTCAGGGCGCCGGCAACATTGGCAAACTGGCTCGTCGGCTGGCGGAAAATCGCCTGCAGGCAGCGGCCAAAGACTGAGAACAGGATGACTGAGTTAGTGATGGTAATGACGAAACGCGCCGCTGACTGCTACGAAACCGGCCTATGGCCGGTTGAGGCTGGTTGCGTCGACATTTCGTGCTCAGTCATGGCAGACAACGGGGACCGCCGCGTACCTGTTGTGGCGTTAGCGAATTAGTATGTCGCAGGCGGCGTTGAATACACGCGGACGTGAGCAGGAAAAAGGCGCGCGACGCAGTAATGGCGGCCAGTTGGCGGGCATCTTTTTCCTGCTGATGGTGGCCGGCACTATCTTGTGGGGAAGCTGGATGGTGTTGGGGTGGATGAAAGATGCCAGCCGTTTGCCGCTGTCCAAATTGGTGGTGACCGGAGAGCGGCACTACACCACCAATGATGATATTCGTCAGGCGATTTTGTCGCTCGGGTCGCCAGGTACGTTTATGACCCAGGACGTGAATGTCATCCAGCAGCAGATAGAACGTGTGCCCTGGATAAAACAGGCCAGCGTACGTAAGCAGTGGCCGGATGAATTAAAGATTCATCTGGTTGAATTTGCTCCCTTTGCGCGCTGGAATGACCAGCTTATGGTAGACAGTGAGGGAAACGCGTTTAGCGTGCCGGCCGAACGTATCGGTAATAAAAAGATGCCGATGCTATACGGTCCCGAAGGGAGTGAGGAGGATGTGCTGGAGGGATATCGCGAGATAAGCCAGACGCTCGCGGCAGGAAAGTTTGCGGTGAAGATGGTGGCGATGACCGCGCGTCACTCATGGCAGGTTGGTTTGGACGATGATATTCGCCTTGAATTGGGGCGTGATGACCGAAATCGTCGTCTGGCGCGTTTTCTGGAGCTTTACCCTTTGCTGCAGCGGCAGGCTCAAAATGAAAACAAGCGGATTGATTATGTGGATTTACGGTATGACACCGGCGCTGCAGTAGGTTGGAGCCCGGCATTTATTGATCAGCAAAAAGACATTGATCAGCAAAAGAACGGTAATCAGCAACAGAATCAGGCACAGGCTAAACAGCAATGATCAAGTCGACGGACAGAAAACTGGTAGTTGGGCTGGAAATCGGTACAGCAAAAGTCGCTGCACTGGTCGGTGAAGTTCTGCCTGATGGCATGATCAATATCATCGGTGTGGGAAGTTGCCCGTCACGGGGCATGGATAAAGGCGGCGTCAACGATCTGGAATCGGTGGTGAAATGCGTGCAGCGCGCCATCGATCAGGCGGAACTGATGGCTGATTGCCAGATCTCTTCCGTGTATCTGGCGCTGTCCGGCAAGCATATCAGCTGCCAGAACGAGATTGGCATGGTGCCTATATCCGAAGAAGAAGTTACGCAGGATGATGTAGAAAGCGTGGTGCATACGGCTAAATCTGTCCGGGTTCGTGATGAGCACCGTATTCTGCATGTTATCCCGCAGGAATATGCCATTGATTATCAGGAAGGGATTAAAAACCCGGTCGGTCTCTCCGGCGTTCGGATGCAGGCCAAGGTGCACCTGATCACCTGTCATAATGATATGGCGAAGAACATTGTTAAGGCAGTGGAGCGTTGCGGCCTTAAAGTTGATCAACTGATTTTCGCCGGGCTGGCATCCAGCTATGCGGTGCTGACCGAAGACGAACGTGAACTGGGCGTATGCGTGGTGGATATCGGCGGCGGCACCATGGATATGGCGGTATATACCGGCGGCGCGCTGCGCCACACAAAAGTGATTCCTTATGCTGGCAACGTTGTCACCAGCGATATAGCCTATGCGTTCGGCACGCCGCCGACGGATGCTGAAGCAATCAAGGTGCGTTACGGTTGCGCGCTCGGTTCTATCGTCAGCAAGGACGAAACCGTGGAAGTACCGAGCGTCGGCGGGCGCCCGCCGCGTAGTCTACAGCGTCAGACTTTGGCGGAGGTGATTGAACCTCGTTATACCGAGTTATTGAATCTGGTGAATGACGAGTTGTTGCAGCTACAAGAGCAACTTCGTCAGCAAGGCGTAAAACATCATCTGGCGGCCGGCATCGTGCTGACCGGTGGTGCGGCGCAAATTGACGGCCTGGCGGCCTGCGCGCAACGTGTGTTCCATACACAGGTGCGTATTGGTCAGCCGCTGAATATCACCGGATTAACGGATTATGCGCAGGAGCCCTATTACTCGACAGCGGTGGGGCTGCTGCACTACGGAAAAGAGTCTCATCTGAGTGGCGAACACGAGGTTGAGAAACGGACTTCGGTCAGCAACTGGTTTAAACGCCTGAATAGCTGGCTGAGAAAAGAATTTTGACGGTTATCAAAAGAGATCATTAGCACGACTTTTTTGATCTTGAAGTAATACAGGCACAAGACGGAGAGAAACTATGTTTGAACCAATGGAGTTAACCAACGACGCGGTGATTAAAGTCATCGGCGTCGGTGGTGGCGGCGGCAACGCTGTCGAACACATGGTGCGTGAACGCATCGAAGGTGTTGAATTCTTTGCGGTTAACACTGATGCCCAGGCACTGCGCAAAACAGCGGTTGGCCAGACTATCCAAATCGGTAGCGGTATTACCAAAGGTTTGGGTGCCGGCGCTAACCCAGAGGTAGGTCGCAATTCCGCTGAAGAAGATCGCGAAGCGTTGCGTTCTGCTCTGGAAGGTGCGGACATGGTGTTTATCGCAGCCGGCATGGGCGGCGGTACGGGTACTGGTGCTGCACCGGTGGTAGCGGAAGTCGCTAAGGATTTAGGTATCCTGACGGTCGCGGTCGTCACCAAGCCGTTTAATTTTGAAGGCAAAAAACGCATGGCGTTTGCCGAGCAGGGGATCGCGGAGCTGTCTAAGCATGTCGATTCACTGATCACGATTCCCAATGACAAGCTGTTGAAAGTATTGGGACGCGGCATCTCCCTGCTGGATGCGTTCGGTGCAGCTAACGACGTGCTGAAAGGCGCGGTACAGGGTATTGCCGAGCTGATTACTCGTCCGGGTCTGATGAACGTAGACTTTGCCGACGTGCGTACCGTGATGTCCGAAATGGGTTACGCCATGATGGGATCCGGTGTGGCTCGCGGTGAAGATCGTGCGGAAGAGGCGGCGGAAATGGCGATTTCCAGTCCGTTGCTGGAAGATATCGACCTTTCCGGCGCACGTGGCGTGCTGGTTAACATCACCGCCGGCTTCGATCTGCGTCTGGATGAGTTTGAGACGGTAGGTAACACTATTCGTGCATTTGCATCTGATAATGCAACGGTAGTGATTGGTACGTCGCTGGATCCGGATATGAACGACGAACTGCGTGTGACCGTGGTGGCTACCGGTATCGGCATGGACAAACGTCCTGAAATCACGCTGGTTACCAACAAGCAGAGCAGCCAGCCGGTGATGGATCATCGCTATCAGCAACATGGCATGGCGCCGCTGACGCAGGAAAAACCTGCGGCCAAAGTAGTCAATGACCAGAGCGCACAGACCAACAAAGAGCCGGACTATCTTGATATTCCTGCTTTCCTGCGTAAGCAGGCTGACTAAGGTCTGGTTTGGAATCTCCGCTCTTTGTGCTAAACTGTGCCGCCGGCCTTAGTGTAAGCTAAGGCCGTAGGTTCAGATGAATGCGAGATAATACGATGATCAAACAACGTACATTAAAACGTATCGTACAGGCGACAGGGGTCGGTCTTCATACCGGCAAAAAAGTCACCCTGACTATGCGTCCTGCACCGGCGAATACCGGGGTCATCTATCGTCGTACTGACTTGAATCCACCGGTTGATTTTCCGGCTGATGCCAAATCCGTGCGTGATACCATGCTCTGTACTTGCCTGGTTAATGAGCATGACGTGCGTATTTCGACGGTGGAGCATCTGAATGCCGCTCTGGCGGGATTAGGTATCGACAACATCGTTGTTGAAGTGGATGCGCCTGAAATTCCGATCATGGACGGTAGTGCCAGCCCGTTTGTCTACTTGCTGCTGGATGCGGGTATCGAAGAACTGAACTGTGCCAAGAAGTTTGTTCGACTCAAGCAGCCTGTGCGCGTAGAAGACGGCGACAAATGGGCGGAACTGAAGCCGTTCAACGGGTTCAGCCTTGATTTCACGATCGATTTTAAACATCCGGTTATTGATGCCGGCTCGCAACGCTTCAAGCTGGATTTCTCCGCGGATGCGTTTGTGCGCCAGATTAGCCGTGCGCGTACCTTTGGGTTTATGCGCGATATCGAGTATTTACAGTCCCGTGGCCTGTGTCTGGGCGGCAGTCTCGATAGTGCTATCGTCGTGGATGATTATCGTGTGCTGAATGAAGACGGCTTGCGTTTCGACGATGAATTCGTTCGCCATAAGATGCTGGACGCGATTGGTGACTTGTTTATGTGTGGTCACAATATTATCGGCGCATTCACCGCATTCAAATCTGGTCATGCCCTGAACAACAAACTGTTGCAGGCTGTATTGGCTAAACAGGAAGCATGGGAATACGTAACCTTTGAAGATGAAGCGGAAATGCCGCTGGCTTTCAAAGCACCGTCTACCGTTCTGGCCTGAGCCTACCGCGATATAACATTATGACGACTGGTTTTTGCTGGTATTCTCTCCGGCCAGCGAAGCCAGTCGTTTTAATATTTTCTGTAGTCGTTCCGGACTTTGCTCCGCCAGTTCCTTCAATATCTCCGCACTCTGTGTGCTAAGCGTTCTCGCCGGCGTTGTTATAGTGGTTTCATCCACTGTTGATGCGGCGTGCGTTTTCTCGTTTTCACGCATTTTTGCGGCCAGTGCTGGATTAATCCTGATGTCGATTGTGACCAATGATGGTAGTATTTGTGCGCGCAGCGCGGAAAGCAGCGCGGGGTGTTCATAACGTAGTCGCATTAGCCAGTTGGCGCTGGCGGTTTCCAGTACCAACAGCCCGTTGCGATAATTGGCTACCCGACAATATGGGCGCAGGGCTGTGGGCAGCAGAGCATGCACTGCTCGATTGAGTTTCAGCAGAGCGAGCGCACGTTGCTGAATATTGTGCAGCGGCCCCGACCCGAGTTGTGATGCGCCATCGAAAAATGATTCCAGTGATTGTGGACGATTATCACGCATAACGCAGGCTCCGACGGAAAGAAACTTGTGATTGGTATTTTAAATCGTTGGCGACAATTTGGCAGACGTTATTTCTGGCCTCACCTGCTGCTAGGGATGGTTGCGGCGACGCTTGGCCTACCTGCTAACTTCACGGAATCGCGCGACGCCGCTACTGAGCCTAATTCGGCTGCGGCAATCAGTCGTCCAAACGTATCGTATTTCAATCTTACTGATCTGGCGGCATTAAAAGATTCACGTCGCCGTTCGCCATTCAGTAACGATTTCTGGCATCAGCATGCCATCCGGACGGTGATCCGTCACCTGTCGTTTGCGTTTACCCCACCTGTTACGGTCATTGAAGCAGCAGATGTTTCCCGATTGCACCATCAGGTACTGTTGGAAACGCTGAATGCACTGCTCACGCGTGAGGCGACGCCGCAAAATGCTGTCTGTACCGATCAGATACCCACTTATTGTTTACCTTCTCACCATACAGGCCTGTGGCTGGCACAGGTGCAGGGCATTCGTGCCGGGCCTGTTGTTTCCTGACTCCGCTCGTGTTTTATGCTACGGCTGTGGCCGTAGATCCCTTTTCTGATGTCGTGCCGGCATCAATAAACCGGCACTGTTTGAGATTAAAATTACTATGTTAATCAAGTTATTGACCAAAGTTTTCGGTAGCCGTAATGACCGTGCATTGCGCCGTATGCGCAAAATTGTGGATGTGATCAATCGCCTCGAACCTGATATGGAGAAACTCTCCGATGATGAGCTGAAGGCGAAAACCCAGATATTCCGTGACCGAATCAAGAAGGGGGAAACCCTGGAGTCGCTGTTGCCGGAAGCCTTTGCTGTGGTACGTGAGGCTAGTAAACGCGTTTTTGGTATGCGTCACTTCGACGTACAGCTGATAGGCGGTATGGTGCTGAATGAGCGCTGCATCGCAGAAATGCGTACGGGTGAAGGTAAAACCCTGACGGCTACGTTGCCGGCTTACCTCAATGCCTTGACGGGGCGTGGTGTGCATGTGGTGACGGTCAACGACTATCTGGCGCAGCGCGACGCCGAAAATAACCGTCCGTTGTTCGAATTCTTAGGGTTAACCGTCGGCATCAACCTGCCGGGTATGCCGGCACCTGCCAAACGCGAGGCCTACGCTGCTGATATCACCTACGGCACCAACAACGAATACGGCTTCGATTACCTGCGTGACAATATGGCGTTCAGCCCGGAAGAACGTGTGCAGCGTGAGCTGTACTATGCTCTGGTGGACGAAGTGGACTCGATCCTGATTGACGAGGCGCGTACTCCGTTGATCATCTCGGGTCCGGCAGAGGATAGCTCCGAGCTTTATATGCGGGTGAATAAAATCATTCCGTATTTGATCCGTCAGGAAAAAGAAGACTCCGATACCTTCCACGGTGAAGGTCATTTCTCGGTGGATGAAAAAGCCCGTCAGGTCAACCTGACCGAGCGCGGCCTGGTCAAAATCGAAGAGTTGCTGGTGCAAGGCGGCATTATGGAGGAAGGCGAGTCACTGTATTCGCCCGCTAATATCATGCTGATGCACCACGTAACGGCGGCGTTGCGTGCTCATGTGTTGTTTACCCGCGACGTCGACTACATTGTGAAAGATGACGAAGTCATTATCGTTGACGAGCACACCGGCCGAACCATGCAGGGGCGTCGTTGGTCTGATGGTTTACACCAGGCGGTGGAAGCCAAAGAAAATGTTAAGATCAACAATGAAAACCAGACGCTGGCTTCGATCACCTTCCAGAACTACTTCCGTATTTACGAAAAACTGGCCGGGATGACCGGTACGGCAGATACCGAAGCGTTTGAATTCAGCTCTATTTACAAGCTGGATACGATAGTTGTGCCGACCAACCGGCCAATGGTCCGTAAGGACATGCCGGATCTGGTGTACATGACCGAACAGGAAAAAATCAACGCTATCATTGAAGATATCAAGGAGCGTTCCACCAAGGGGCAGCCGGTGCTGGTGGGGACCATTTCCATCGAGAAATCTGAAGTGGTATCGCATGCGTTGACCAAAGCGGGCATCAAGCACAACGTATTGAACGCCAAATTCCATGCCATGGAGGCAGATATCGTAGCGCAGGCCGGTCGCTCGGGGGCTGTGACTATTGCTACCAATATGGCGGGCCGTGGTACCGATATCGTGCTGGGCGGCAGTTGGCAGGCTGAAATAGCGCAACTGGAAGGTCCGGATGATGCGCAGATTGCGGCGCTCAAAGCGGAATGGCAAAAACGTCACGATGAGGTGCTGGCCGCAGGTGGTTTGCACATTATCGGTACCGAGCGTCATGAATCCCGCCGTATTGATAACCAGCTACGTGGTCGTTCCGGTCGTCAGGGGGACCCGGGTTCTTCCCGCTTCTACCTGTCGATGGAAGATGCGCTGATGCGTATTTTTGCATCGGATCGTGTTTCCAATATGATGCGTAAACTGGGTATGAAAGAGGGCGAGGCGATTGAACACCCATGGGTCACCAAGGCCATCGCCAACGCACAGCGCAAGGTAGAAAACCGCAACTTCGATATTCGTAAGCAACTGCTTGAGTACGATGATGTGGCTAACGACCAGCGTCGTGCTATCTACACCCAGCGTAATGAGCTGTTGAATGCCTCTGATATCAGCGAAACCATTAACAGTATTCGTGAGGATGTGTTCAAGGTCACCATCGACGCACATATACCGCCTCAGTCTTTGGAAGAAATGTGGGATATTCCGGGGCTGGAACAGCGTCTGAAAAATGATTTTGATCTCGAACTGCCGATTGCAGAATGGCTGGATAAAGAGCCGGAATTGCATGAAGAGACGCTGCGTGAGCGGATCTACGAGCAGGCGGTCGAAGTTTATCGTCGTAAGGAAGACATTGTCGGCAGCGATATCATGCGCAATTTTGAAAAAGGCGTGATGCTGCAAACGCTGGATTCGCTATGGAAAGAGCATCTGGCCGCGATGGATTATCTGCGTCAGGGGATTCACCTGCGTGGTTATGCCCAGAAAGATCCGAAACAGGAATACAAGCGTGAGTCCTTCGCGATGTTTGCTTCTATGCTGGAAGGTCTCAAATATGAAGTGATCAGTACCCTGAGCAAGGTTCAGGTGCGTATGCC
Organism: Dickeya chrysanthemi NCPPB 402; assembly: GCF_000406105.1. Lineage (NCBI taxonomy): Bacteria > Pseudomonadati > Pseudomonadota > Gammaproteobacteria > Enterobacterales > Pectobacteriaceae > Dickeya > Dickeya chrysanthemi. The sequence continues at coordinate 666,962 of NZ_CM001974.1, forward strand.
GGAAGAAGTTGAAGTGATGGAACAGCAACGTCGTGAAGAAGCTGAGCGTCTGGCTCGCCAACAGCAGCTGAGTCATCAGGATGAAGCCGCTGGCACTTCACCTTATGCCGATCGTAAAATTGGTCGCAATGATCCTTGTCCATGTGGTTCGGGCAAAAAATATAAGCAGTGCCACGGTCGCCTTCAGAAGTAAGGCGGATAATGTAATGACATATCCCAAAGGCGGTCATCGACCGCCTTTTTACTGGTAGAAAGGATAATGATGCAAAAAACTTTATCTGTGGCGGTGGGGATTATCCGCAATCCGCAGCGGGAGTTCTTCATTGCCTGTCGTCCGGCCGGCGTGCACATGGCCGGTAAATGGGAGTTCCCAGGCGGCAAGGTTGAAGAGGGTGAAACACCGGAACAAGCGCTGGTGCGTGAGCTACACGAAGAGGCCGGGATTGACGTAATGCATCCGACGCCGCTGGGCAGTAAAACGTTTTCGGCTGGAGAGCGACTGATTACACTGCATTTCTTTTTAGTCGAGCAGTGGCATGGTGAGCCGTATGGTCGTGAAGGTCAGCCCTCTCGTTGGTTAACCGCTGACGAGCTGGATGAACAAGAATTTCCGCCGGCCAATGCTGAGATGATTCGCCAGTTGAAAGCGGGTATCGTGTAAACACGGTTACCTGTTTTTTCAGCAACGATTCATGCCAATAGGCATGAATCGCGGTATGAATAGCGGAGCGGATGATTGCCGGACTAGTGGTTCGTTTCACCCCAGATATCGCTGTCTGAGATGTCTTCCTTACTGGGTATGCATTTTTCTTCGTCGGCCCACTCGCCTAAATCGATCAACTGGCAGCGTTTACTGCAAAATGGCCGGTAAGGGCTATTTTCACACCACTCCACCGGTTTGGCGCAGGTTGGGCATTTTACAACGGTCATCTCGTTATCCACGGTATATTTCTCTCCAGAACACAAGGTGTTGACTAACAACATGCCAGCTCGAATTCCAGACGGGCAGGGGTTTGCCCATCACTCTCTAATGGCAGAAAACGGATGGCATAACGGGTTTTATGGCCGGATATTTGTGGGTAGAGTTGGTGTTCAAGACTGATCCGTAAGCGCAGCAGGTCGGCATCAGTCGCATTATCCTGATAAAAGCCGTTCAGGCTGATTTGCTCTTTGAACGCGCCTGCATGGCGAATCAGCTCTAGTATGCTGTCGAGTGAACGCTTCAGTGGCGATACGCTATCCAGCCAGATGTTGGTATGTCGTTGCTTTTGCTCGGGTAACTGGTGTAACCAGATATGCAATGTGGGCAGATCGAAGCTGCAGCACCCGCTTGGCAGGCTCAGGCGTTGACGCACCATGCCGATTAGCTTGTCCTCACGTAGCCCTTGCCCCATGCGCGGCGCGGCAATCAGTTCGGCTGACAGATTGCGTAATTTCTGGCGCAGGGTATTAATACGTATGATATCCGCTTCCGGCAACTCACCCCATTGCGCCAGTTTCTGTTGCTGGCGTTCCAGCTCTTTGAGCAGGTCTGGGCGGGCATCTCCCCGCTCGAGAATATCCAGTAATTCCGACACGGCACGGAAGAAGGTCAAAGCAATGCCAATATCCTTCAAATCGTAATTGTCGTACATTTGTTGCAGTAAAAACTCCAGGCGTAGCCAGGTACGCATTTTTTCATTCAGCGGATACTCAAAAAGAACTGTTGAGGAAACGTCACTCATTATGGGTCGTCCTGTCGGTTGCGGATGCGGCCAGCTCAAGGTAATGCTGATGTAGAGCGGCAATCCGCGGAGCCAGTAAGCTCGGATTGCTGTTATTGTCGATAATATCATCGGCACAAGCCAGCCGCTGTTCACGGCTGGCTTGTGAAGCCAAAATCTTTTCCGCTTGTGTGCGGGATACGCCATCCCTGTCCATGGTGCGCTGCACTTGCGTTTCCAGGGGAACATCCACCACCAAAACGCGGTGTGCTTTTCCTTGCAGTTGGTTTTCCACCAGCAATGGAACCACCCATAAGGCATAAGGGGTGGCAACCGCTGCCAACTGACGCCGAGTTTCTTGCTGGATCAACGGGTGCAGTAAAGCGTTGAGCCAGCGCTTGTCTTCCTGACTGGAAAAAATACGTTCACGCAGGACGCGTCGATTTAATACACCATCGGGTTGTAATATTTCCCGGCCAAAATGTTCCACAATGGTTGCCAATGCCGGTTGTCCCGGCGCAACAACCTGACGGGCGATGACGTCCGCGTCAATGATGGTTGCTCCAAGTGTGGCAAAGCCTTGAGCAACTGTACTTTTTCCGCTTCCTATGCCGCCTGTTAGCGCGACGATGTATGTCATGATAATCAACCGGAAATGGCCGGGTAAATTTATCGGATTCTAGCCCAAATTGCGGAAAAATCGCAGTCTTGTTGCTGGATTATTCGGGCGTATGATCATCAAGAATGGCAGATTATCGCGCATTCCTCCCTGGATCAGGATCCTCACTTCATCAGGTCGTTCATCATGCGTATTGAAGAAGATATTAAACTGGGTTTTAAAGATGTGCTTATCCGCCCCAAACGCTCGACATTGAAAAGCCGTGCCGACGTTGAACTGACGCGTGAGTTTAGTTTTTTGCATGCCGGTTGTGGCTGGTCAGGTATCCCTGTGATTGCGGCTAATATGGACACGGTGGGGACTTTCCAAATGGCGCAGGCATTGGCGTCATTTGAGTTGCTGACCGCCGTACATAAGCACTATTCCGTGGCCGAGTGGCGACGGTTCATCGACGGTACTGCTGCTGACGTGCTGCATTATGTCATGGTATCGAGCGGAACCTCTGATAATGATTTCGAGAAAATGACGCAGATTTTGGCATTATCGCCGGAACTGAAGTTTATCTGCATTGATGTCGCTAATGGGTATTCGGAGCATTTCGTCAATTTTGTCCAGAAAGTGCGCGACGTTTTTCCTGACAAGGTCATTTGTGCCGGTAACGTGGTGACGGGTGAAATGGTTGAGGAACTGTTGTTGTCGGGGGCGGATATCGTCAAAGTGGGGATTGGTCCCGGTTCTGTTTGCACTACGCGAGTCAAAACCGGTGTCGGTTATCCGCAATTGTCGGCGGTGATCGAGTGTGCCGATGCTGCACATGGTCTGGGCGGACAGATTGTTAGTGACGGGGGCTGTACTGTGCCGGGTGATGTGGCCAAGGCGTTTGGCGGCGGCGCTGATTTCGTGATGCTGGGTGGGTTACTGGCGGCCCATGAAGAGTGCGGCGGCGAGATTATTGAGGAAGAGGGTCGTAAAATGATGCTGTTTTACGGCATGAGTTCTGCTTCTGCGATGGAGCGTCATGTCGGTGGCGTTGCTGAATACCGTGCGGCGGAAGGGAAGACGGTGCGTCTGCCGTTGCGTGGCCCGGTAGAACATACGGTCCGTGATATTCTTGGTGGATTGCGTTCCGCCTGTACCTATGTGGGAGCAGCGCGTCTGAAGGAATTGACTAAACGCACCACTTTTATTCGTGTCGCCGAGCAGGAAAACCCCGTATTTAACGGTTGATCGGCATGGTTATGTACTGGCGGGCTCAGGTGGCTGCCAGTACATTGCCCAACTGGAAAATCGGCAGATACATGGCGATAACCAGTGTTCCCACCAATCCGCCAACGATGACCAGCAACAATGGCTCCAGTGTTTGCGTTAGCGTATCTGCAAATTGTCGTGTATGACTCTCATACCAGCCTGCCAGCCGGGCAAATAACTGATCGAGAGCCCCGGTTTCCTCACCAACACTGATAAGTTGGTGGCAGGGAGCGGGATAAAGCACCGGATAGTTATGGATGGCTTGCCCCAGTGGAATGCCTTGCTCGAGTTGCTTTTGGATTTCCGTTAGCGATTGCCGATACACCGGGTTGTTCAAGGTGGCTGCGGCGCTGAGACCAGATAAGAGCGTCAATCCCGCTTGCTGCGTCATCGCCAGTGTATGAAAGATCTGGCTTAGGCAATGGCCTTGTATCAGTGTGGAGAGCAACGGTAGCTTCAGTAATAGTCGTTGTTCCCGTTTTTGCCATTCGACTTGCCGCCGCCGCAATCGTCGGTAAGCCAGTAATATTACGCCGCTAAGGGCGATAAATAACACGCCATAGCGGCCCAGGACATCGGATAACGCCAGCAACATTCGTGTTAGCCAGGGAAGCGGCGCGTCAAAAGAGGCGTATAGCTCAGCGAATTCAGGCAATACCAACGTCAGCATAAGTAATGTAACCAGTATCCCCACCGCAATCACAAACGCGGGATAGCGTAAGGCTTTTATCACTGTTCCCGTCAACTGGCGTTGCATGTCCTGATAGTTTGCCAATCTGGCGCAGCATTCATCCAGTTTTCCCGTTAATTCGCCAACGGAGATGAGTGAACTGCACATGACCGGGAAGGCGGCGGGATAATCCGATAGCACTTCTGAGAGTGCGCGCCCCTGACTGACTTGTTGGCGAATTTCCTGCAACAGGCAGCGCCAGCCGGCTTTCTCGTGCCGGCGCCCAAGCAAGTCCAATGCATCCAGTAAGGGCAATCCGGCTTGCAGCAAGGTCGCCAGTTGCCGGATGATGATAGCGAGCTGGGGGCCTTGCCAGTAACGCTGGGTCAGGTATTGCCCGGTTTTCAGCCGTAGCGGCTGGTAGCCCAGTTCCAGCAGATACTGGTAAATCTCACTTCGTCCGGTACCGATACGTTCGCCTGAGCAGTGCTCGCCATTGCTGCGTAGTGCTTGCCAGTAGTAGAGTTTTTGTACTGCCATAAACGCCCCTATTCAATGTGATTGCCTACAACACGGTAGAGTTCTTCCAGTGAGGTGATGCCTGCATGAACCAACGCTAACCCGGCGGAGAATAATCGGTTTTCCCGGTGCAGAGCGCGCGTTGGGTTGTTATCAGATAGCGATGGAGAACAGGATAAAGCCTGCTGAAGCTCAGGGGTGATCGGCAATAAATCATAAATGGCCGCCCGGCCGTAGTAACCGGAAAAACAGTGTTCACATCCTGTTGCCTGCCAATGTTGCAGTGGGCCTTGCCATAGACTGTCCGGCAGGGTTGTGATGTCTGCCACCCACTGCCGACAGTGTGGGCATAATCTCCTTACCAGCCGTTGGGCTATCACCAGTTTGAGTGCCGCACCCAGCAGATAACCGGGAATGCCGAGGTGTCCCAGCCTGATCAGCGTATCAAGAGCCGAGTTGGTATGCAGGGTGGAGAGTACCAGGTGGCCTGTTTGAGCGGCCTTAACGGCGATTTCGGCGGTTTCGGCATCACGGATTTCGCCAATCATGACAACATCGGGATCCTGGCGTAGTAGCGCGCGTAATACCCGGGCGAAATCCAACTGACCCTGTGTATGGATAGCCGTTTGATTGATGCCGGCTAATGGAATCTCTACCGGATCTTCCACACTGCAAATATTGCGGGTGACGTCATTTAACCAGCGGATAGCGCTATACAGCGTAAATGTTTTACCGCTACCGGTAGGGCCGGTAACCAGAATCAGACCTTGCGGCAGACTGAGTGTTTGCTTGAAGTGTTGCAGCCATTGCTCAGGCAGGCCGAGTTCGTCCAGTTCCAGCGCCTGTTGCTGAGTCTGCAATATCCTGAGCACAACTTTCTCACCGTTCTGGACCGGTAGGGTGGCAATGCGCAGCGAATAGGTATCCGTCTCCAGTCGGAGAGTGAATTGGCCATCCTGCGGCAAACGCCGTTCGGCGATATTGAGTTTCCCCAGGATTTTCAGCCGAGCGATCATACGGTTTGTCGGCAAATCCTGCTCGGATGGAATTTCATGCAACACCCCGTCGATACGCAACCTGACGCGATAACCGGCAGGCAGCGGTTCCAGATGGATATCGGAAGCACGACGCTGGATCGCCAGTTTCAGCGTTTGATTGATGAACTGGACAACCGGCGCATCATCCTGTTCTTCGGATATTGCCGTATCGGTTTGATAAGGTGCCGCCGTTTCTTCGGCCTGTGGCGAAGTAAGCTGTTGTTCCAGTCGTGCGGCGGGCCATTGTTCTACCAGAACCCGCCGGTGGCTGGCGAAACGTAGCGCGGCGACCAGCTCTTCTGCAACCGGCCCGGCTACGGCAACGGAAATGACTTGCTCGTCCATATCCAGCAGTAAGGCATGATAGCGACGGCAAAGTAGCTGTAGCTCCTGGTGTTGTTTATCTTGCGTCATGTTTATCACCCGGCCGTCGCGTCAAAACGGAAGACATCTTCACATGCCTGCCGCAGGCTATCGGACTCGGTGCTGGTACGGCAGGTTCTTGTCCAGCGGGATGCTCCGTTTTGAGTATCCAGCGTCGGCGTCATAACCACGCTCAGCCCTTGCAAGGTCGACTGGCCGGTGAGAGTAATCACACCCTGGTTGATGGTGACCGCGCTGACATAACGCGATGTCGCCGATGTGGGAATGCCCTGGCTACCGGCGTTGCATTCGCCCAATCCAGCATTGCTGAGGCTGCAAAGATCGACTGCGGTCTTATAGGCGCTCATAGTTTGCAGCATGTCGGTCATGGCGGCTTTTTGCAGATAGCCCTGATAGGCCGGAATACCCAGTGCACTCAAAATAGCGATGATGACGATAACGACCATCAGTTCAATCAGTGAAAATCCTTGTTGTGTCATGTTATTGGTTCCCTGGTGTGGCTTGGTGTCGGCAGGATAATGACCATCGACATAGCTGGCGATAGTGATGTTTTTAATCAGGAATCCGTTTGGTAAACGGCAGTGTTCAGCGGTATGTCGTTACAGAAAACAGGCGAGTCGGCTCGCAAAATGCGTGGTGTAAAGCGAACGGTGCTGGCGGAAAAGCAATAACGGCGCGAGGATAATCATCAACCCGGGCGAGGCCGGGCTGATGGAGCGAAATGATGATGGAGCGGGAAGGATTAACTGAAGCGCATCGACAAATCGAGCGCCTGGACATGCTTGGTCAGCGCGCCTACCGAGATGTAGTCGACACCGGTGGCGGCGTAATCCGGCAGCGTTTGCAGCGTCACATTGCCGGATACTTCCAGCAACGCACGGCCATTGGTCAGGGTGACGGCTTCGCGGATAGCGGCCAGCGTGAAGTTATCCAGCATGATGATGTCTGCACCGGCGTTCAGTGCCTGTTGCAGTTCCTCCAGTGTTTCTACCTCGACTTCTACCGGCACGTCGCTGCGCAACTGGAGGGCGTTTTCAACGGCCTGTTTGATGGAGCCGGCGGCAATAATGTGGTTCTCTTTGATCAGAAACGCATCTGCCAAACCAAGGCGGTGATTGCTGCCACCACCGCACAGTACCGCGTATTTAAGCGCGGTACGCAGACCCGGCAGCGTTTTTCGCGTGTCCAGCAATCGGGTTTTGGTCCCTGTCAGTTGTGCGACATAGCGGCCGACTTCGGTTGCCACACCGCAGAGCGTTTGCAGGAAATTCAGGGCCGTGCGTTCACCGGTGAGCAGTTGGCGGGAGGGGCCTTGCAGTCGGCACAGCGGCTGGTTTGCTGTCAGGGCATCGCCGTCACGGACCAGCCAGTCGATGGTCACGCCGTGACCCAACTGACGGAAAACTTCCTCCACCCAGCGACAGCCACAGAAAACACCGGCTTCCCGGGTAATAATGACCGCATTGGCGGCGGTGTCCGCCGGCAATAACTGGGCGGTGATGTCGTGTTCCGGGTTGAGTTCGCCCCCCAGATCTTCACATAAGGCCAGATGTACGTTGGCTGGGATATCTTGCTCAATACGGCTGAGCAGTTCGGCCTGGCGCTGTTCCTGACTATAACGACGTGTTGTCATCATGCTACTCCGACGGAAATCCGGAATGTCTATTATCCCGTTTAGTGAGTGATATCTTTTTAAAGCTATTGTAATTCAGTGTGTTGTTTTTTTGTGGCGTTTGCCCGGCGTCACTGGCACTGCCGTTCAACCGGAGCGTACAGGCGTCGGCAGAGATGTCGAGCACAACCCTGTTTCCGGATGGCAAGTAACATAATCTATTGCGGTGGGTTTTAATATCCCGGCCGTAGCCGGGATACATAATAGTCACGATTAGAAGTTGTAGCCCGCGACCAGATAGTAGCCCCACCCTGTAGAGCGAACATTAAACGGACCGCGGCCAAAATCCAGCTCGGTGCCGTCTGCCCACTGGCCGCCATTATGGAAGTAACGGGCAACCACTGAGTAATGCCAGTGATCGTAGTTCAACGCAAGGATATGACTGGAAGCGATGGCATTGCTGGTGCGCGACGGGCCCGCTGCATTAGCCAGGTCTGAACCGAAGTCGAAGTTGGTAAAGCCGATATAGGTCAGCTTACCGCCCCACAATGAGGTGAGCGGATAGAAATACTTGATTTTGAAACGATAGCCATCCCACTGATCTTCATTCAGCGCGCCGTAGTTCTGCCATTGGTACTTGGCATAGATATTGGCGGACAGCGACAGGTCAGTACCGGTATCGATATCGGTGCCCAGACCTACGTACCAGGTGCTTTGACGTGAGTCATTATTGCGGCCCTGATCGTAGATAATATTGTTGGCAACGTACCACTCTTTGAACGGGCCGAAACCTAACTGTGTGTTGGTCAACTTATCAATCGAGAAACGAGGTTCGATCTCCATGAATAATGGAGAGCCTTTGTCCCAGATACCACGATCAGGCGTGTTGCCCGCACCAAAGCTTTTCGGTACGTCAATGTAGCCATAGAAGTCAAACCAGTCCTTACGGGCAAACACTTCATATTCCAGATACACATCGTTGTTTAACTGAGGTCCGAAACGAGTGTGATAGCTGCCTACCACATTGATGCTCTGGTGCCACCAGTCGGAGAGGTATTGCGGCGCGCGCTCTTGCGCAACGGTGGGCAAACTGTATGACAATGTGCTGATTGCACAGGCGGCAAGGATTTTCTTCATGGCGATTCTCTCTGTTGCCCAAAGCACTGTCAGCAGCACAATATGCTGGCGCGACGGAGAACGATTCGGGCTGTAATGACAAAATAAAAGCTGAAAAGCTTTCCGGCGATGAATAAGCAACGAAAACGTTTGCCTGTGGCGGCAAGCCGATCGCTGCTCTGCCGAAAAGAAGGGGCGCAGCATACCAGAAGAACAGCAGAACATCATGGGTTGTGGGTATATTTTGACAGGATATTCGTTGGTAAACCGAAATGGTTTTTTAACACGTCAGGAATAGGGCGGATGCGGTAAGATATCTGGATAATGAGCGCGCCAACCGGGCAGGCCTGGCAGTTCGATGGCAGGGGGTTACAAGGCAACAGGCCGTGGTGTGGAAGGTTTACCGAATGGCACGTCAGATAACAGGAGCATTGATGAAAGTCGAACAAGGCTGGCTGACCGATGTCAGACGCGTTCCGTCACCGCATCAGGATGCGCGTCCGGAAGGTGAACTCCCTTCATTACTGGTGATTCACAACATCAGTTTGCCCCCAGGCGAATTTGGCGGACCCTACATTGATCAACTCTTTACCGGTACGCTGGATGGGAATACTCACCCCTATTTCGCGTCAATATGCCACCTGCGGGTATCTGCGCATTGTCTGATTCGTCGTAACGGCGAAATTGTACAGTATGTGGCATTCGATCAACGGGCCTGGCATGCCGGGGTATCGCAATTTGAAGGGCGAGAGCGTTGTAATGATTTCGCGATTGGTATTGAGCTGGAAGGCACCGATACGCTGCCGTTTACCACTCAACAGTATGCCTGTCTGGCCGAGGTTACGCAGTTGCTGAGCGCGGCCTATGGCATTACGCCTGATCGCATTACCGGGCATAGCGATATCGCACCAGGACGCAAGACCGACCCCGGCCCTGCGTTCGACTGGGATCGATATCAACGGTTATGGCAGACACCACCGGAACAAGGGGAGTAATTACTGATGACGCTGTTTAGCCTATTGCTGGTCCTGGGGTGGGAGCGGTTGTTTAAGCGTGGCGACCACTGGCAATTGGATCACCATCTGGAGCGGGTGTTCCGTCATCTTTCTGCGCCATCACTGGCGCAAACGTTGTTGTTGACCATCGTGGGTATGGCGGTAGTCCTGGCGGCGCAGTGGTTACTCAGTGGATGGTTGTTTGGTTTGCCGATTTTGCTTCTGTGGATTGCCGTCGGGTTATTGTGCATTGGCGCGGGGGAAATACGTCGGCACTATCATCGCTATATTCAGGCTGCCCAGCGCGGTGAAGCGGATGCCTGCCGGGAAATGGCCGAGGAACTGGCATTAGTGCATGGCCTGCCGCGTGATGCCGGCGAGCGTGAGCGGCTAAGGGAACTACAAAACGCGCTGTTGTGGCTAAATTTTCGTTTTTATCTGGCGCCGTTATTCTGGTTCGTCGCCGCCGGTCCTTATGGCCCGGTGGCACTGGTCGGCTACACGGTATTGCGTGCCCGACAGTGCTGCCTGGCTCGTCATCATACACCGCTGGAAAGAGCGAATTCCGGCGTTGATACTCTGCTGCATTGGCTGGACTGGATTCCTGTTCGGCTGGCCGGTGCCGCTTATGCGCTATTAGGGCATGGTGAGAAGGCGTTGCCGGCTTGGTTTGCCGCCATGATGGACGCCCGCTCTTCTCAATACTGGGTGCTGACCAAACTGGCTCAGTTTTCTCTGGAGCGGGAAGTGCATGACGACCCGATTGCTACGCCGAGGGCGGCGGTGTCGCTGGCGAAGAAGGTAACGTTGGTACTGGTGGTGGTGGTCGCGTTGCTGACTATCTACGGTACGCTGGTATAACGGCTTGGAAACAGCATGGCCTGGCGGCCATGCTGACAATAGAAAGGATTATTGACGCGGTTTGAAACGATAGCCGATGGCCAGTACCAACAGCCAGACGGGTATCAATACCACGGAAATCTGAATGCCCGGCGTCAGGGACATAATAACCAGAATGCCGACCATAAAAGCCAGACACAGATAGTTACCAAACGGGTACCATAGCGCTTTAAAGCGAGTCTGCACGCCTTCTCGCTCTTTACTGGCGCGGAATTTCAGGTGCGCCAGGCTTATCATCGCCCAGTTAATGACCAGCGCGGATACCACCAGCGCCATCAAGAGCTCAAACGCTCTGCCCGGAATCAGGTAGTTGATCAGTACGCACAGCGCGGTTGCCAGCGCAGAAATACCAATCGCTACTACCGGCACGCCGCGGCGGTCTACTTTCAGCAACGATTGCGGTCCGTTCCCCTGTTTAGCCAGGCCGTACAGCATGCGGCTATTACAGTAAACGCAACTGTTGTATACCGACAGCGCCGCCGTCAGCACCACGACATTCAGGATGTTGGCGACCAAATCGCTGTTCAGCGCATGGAAAATCATCACGAACGGGCTGCCGCCTTCGACGACTTTGCCCCACGGATAGAGCGAGAGCAGAACAGTCAGTGAGCCGACGTAGAAAATCAGGATGCGATAGATGACCTGATTGGTGGCGCGCGGAATGCTTTCTTCCGGTTTGTCTGCTTCAGCAGCGGTAATCCCGACCAATTCCAGGCCGCCGAAAGAGAACATGATCACCGCCATCGCCATCACCAGGCCGCTGATGCCGTTGGGGAAGAAACCGCCCTGGGCCCAGAGGTTAGTAATGGATGCCTCTGGCCCGCCATGCCCGCTCAGCAATAACCAACTGCCGAATGCGATCATACCAATAATGGCCACGACCTTAATAATGGCAAACCAGAACTCCAGTTCACCGTACATTTTCACGTTGGCGAGGTTAATGGCGTTAATCAGCACAAAAAATACGGCAGCGGAAACCCAGGTGGGAACACCCGGCCACCAGTATTGAACATAGATGCCGACGGCGCTCAACTCCGCCATGGCAACCAGTACGTAAAGTACCCAGTAGTTCCAGCCGGAGGCGAAACCAGCGAAATTACCCCAATATTTATAGGCAAAGTGGCTGAATGAACCCGCTACCGGTTCTTCCACTACCATTTCACCCAACTGGCGCATGATAAAAAATGCAATCAAACCGCCGATAGCATAACCCAGCAGAACAGACGGCCCGGCCATTTTGATCGTTTGTGCGATACCGAGGAACAGCCCGGTTCCAACCGCTCCCCCCAGAGCAATCAACTGTATGTGACGGTTTTTTAGGCCGCGTTGCAGCGTACCGTCTTGTTGATCTTGCATGCTTTCTACCCTCTGCCGATGAAAAGACAAACCGTTCACCGACAGTGGGCGTTGGTTTGTTTGTCTTTTTACGTGTGTGTAATTTTATATTTACGACGCTGACAAACTTAAATCGCCGCCAACGCTATCGCGCGTCAGAGAATAGTGATAAGTGCAGAGAATTGCACTGATTTCTTACGGGGCATGACGTAAAAGTGTGATGTCATGATCCGCGTCATCTGTACGGTAAGGTTTTACGATTTTATTGAGATAGGGGGCCCAATCGGCGTGGTTGCCTTTTCGCTGTCATAACGGTGCGATATGTTAGGAATATTTAGGAATATTATAGAATAAAAAGGTCCGACTTATTGTTGTGTTTGAATGGGTATGCTTTTTTTGTGAATTTTTAGTCAATTTGTCGACGGTTGAACGGTTCAGCTTTGCCTGATTAGGGTTTCAAAAAAGTTAAAACGAAGACCTTTCCAGAATGGTCATACCACTGACCGATTCGTGCTTTTGCCACAAGAATTGAGGCATTTGTTAAAAAGTGGGGTGATTGGTGATTTCGCGCAACGTCCGTATGGACAGAAGGTGAATACTTTGTTACTTTGTGCCTCACGTTTTTAAAATTGGTATTACCAATTGACTCCGCGCTTTTTCGCCGGGAAGAATTCACATGGCCTACAGCAAGATCCGTCAACCAAAACTGTCAGATGTGATTGAACAGCAACTGGAGTTTCTGATCCTTGAGGGAACCTTGCGCCCCGGAGAGAAGCTACCGCCGGAACGCGAACTGGCAAAACAGTTTGATGTTTCCCGCCCCTCGCTGCGCGAGGCGATTCAACGGTTGGAAGCCAAAGGGTTACTGTTGCGCCGTCAGGGCGGCGGTACTTTCGTCCAGAACAACCTTTGGCAGAGCGTTAGCGATCCGCTGGCGGAACTATTAAGTAATCATCCGGAATCTCAGTTCGACCTCCTCGAAACCCGCCATGCCCTTGAAGGGATAGCTGCTTACTATGCCGCTTTGCGTGGCACGGAAGAAGATCTGCAGCGTATTCGTGATTGCCATGCCCAGATTGAAACGGCGCGTGAAGCCAGCGATCTGGAAGGGGAATCCGAGGCGGTCATGCACTATCAGGTGGCGGTGACCGAGGCGGCGCATAACGTCGTGTTGTTGCACCTGCTGCGCTGTATGGGGCCGATGCTGGAACAAAACGTCCGGCAGAATTTTGAGTTGCTTTATCTGAGTCGTGAAGTTCTGACGCAGGTGAGTAGCCATCGAGCCAGGATTTTTGAAGCGATTGTCGCTCGTGAGCCGGAAAAAGCCCGCGAAGCATCACATCGTCACTTGGCTTTTATTGAGGAAGTATTGCTGGAACTTAACCGGGAACATAGCCGACGGGAACGATCGTTGCGTCGGCTCCAGCAACGCAAGGATTAGGCCGCCGACCGGCGGTCGTTTGCGGTAACAAGACGAAGGGCCTGTCTTCCTGTGCTTTCTCCTACAGGAACAGAGTACAAGAAGACAGGCTCCAGACAAATCCACTGATTAGAAACAGATAAGGAATACACCATGTCAGAACGTTTGAACAATGACGTGGATCCGATCGAAACGCGTGACTGGCTGCAGGCGATCGAATCGGTTATCCGTGAAGAAGGTGTTGAGCGCGCTCAGTTCCTGATTGATCAGGTACTGTCCGAAGCACGCAAAGGCGGTGTGAAAGTGGCTGCGGGCAGTGCCGGCAGTCACTACATCAACACCATCGCGGCAGAAGATGAGCCCGCTTATCCGGGGAACCTTGATCTGGAGCGCCGTATTCGTTCCGCAATCCGCTGGAATGCCGTGATGACGGTACTGCGTGCGTCTAAGAAGGATCTGGAGCTGGGCGGTCATATGGCGTCTTTCCAGTCTTCCGCCACCTTCTATGAAGTGTGCTTTAACCACTTCTTCCGTGCGCGCAACGCACAGGACGGCGGTGACCTGGTGTTCTTCCAGGGACATATCTCCCCGGGCGTTTACGCGCGTGCCTTCCTGGAAGGTCGCCTGACCGAAGATCAAATGAACAGCTTCCGTCAGGAAGTTCATGGCAACGGCCTGTCTTCCTATCCGCATCCGAAACTGATGCCGGAATTCTGGCAGTTCCCGACTGTATCGATGGGCCTGGGCCCAATCAACGCGATTTATCAGGCCAAGTTCCTGAAGTATCTGAATAACCGCGGTCTTAAAGATACCACCAAACAAACCGTTTACGCCTTCCTGGGCGACGGTGAAATGGATGAGCCGGAATCTAAGGGCGCTATCACTATCGCGACCCGTGAGAAGCTGGACAACCTGGTGTTTGTCATCAACTGTAACCTGCAGCGTCTGGATGGCCCGGTTACCGGTAACGGCAAGATCATTAACGAGCTGGAAGGCATCTTCGGTGGTGCGGGCTGGGAAGTGATCAAGGTTATCTGGGGCGGCCGTTGGGATGAACTGCTGCGTAAAGACACCAGCGGTAAGCTGATTCAGCTGATGAACGAAACCGTTGATGGCGACTACCAGACCTTCAAATCCAAAAACGGTGCTTACGTGCGTGAGCATTTCTTCGGTAAATACCCGGAAACCGCCGCACTGGTTAAAGACTGGAGCGATGATGATATCTGGGCTCTTAACCGTGGTGGTCATGATCCGAAGAAAGTCTACGCTGCACTGAAAAAAGCACAGGAAACCAAAGGTAAGCCGGTGGTTATTCTGGCTCATACCATCAAAGGTTATGGTATGGGTGATGCGGCTGAAGGCAAGAACATTGCTCACCAGGTCAAGAAAATCAACATGGACGGCGTGCGTTATTTCCGCGACCGTTTCAATGTGCCGGTTGCTGACGCTGATGTCGAAAAACTGCCGTTCATTACCTTCGACAAGAACTCCGAAGAGTACAAATACCTGCACGAACGTCGTCAGGCGCTGGAAGGCTACCTGCCGTCCCGTCAGCCACGATTTGATGAGAAGCTGGACCTGCCGACGCTGGAAGATTTCAGCTCTCTGCTGGAAGAGCAGACCAAAGAAATCTCCACCACCATCGCCTTTGTTCGTGCACTGAACGTGATGCTGAAGAACAAGTCTATCAAAGACAGACTGGTTCCGATCATCGCCGACGAAGCGCGTACCTTCGGTATGGAAGGTCTGTTCCGTCAGATCGGTATCTACAGCCCGAACGGTCAGCAGTACACCCCGCAGGATCGCGAACTGGTCGCTTACTATAAAGAAGATCAGAAAGGCCAGATCCTGCAGGAAGGGATCAACGAACTGGGTGCAGGCTCCTCCTGGCTGGCGGCGGCAACGTCTTACAGCACCAACAATCTGCCGATGATCCCGTTCTACATTTACTACTCCATGTTCGGGTTCCAGCGTATCGGCGACCTGTGCTGGGCAGCGGGCGACCAGCAGGCGCGTGGCTTCCTGATCGGCGGTACTTCCGGCCGTACCACGTTGAACGGCGAAGGTTTGCAGCATGAAGATGGTCACAGCCATATTCAGTCGCTGACTATTCCGAACTGTATTTCCTACGACCCGGCTTTCGCTTATGAAGTAGCGGTCATCATGCATGATGGTTTGGTTCGTATGTATGGCGAAGCACAGGAAAACATTTACTACTACATCACTACGCTGAACGAAAACTACCACATGCCGGCGATGCCGCAGGGCGCCGAAGAAGGCATCCGCAAAGGTATCTACAAGCTGGAAACCGTGGCGGGCAGCAAAGGTAAGGTTCAGTTGCTGGGCTCCGGCTCTATCCTGCGTCATGTGCGTGAAGCCGCACAGATTCTGGCGAAGGATTACGGCATCGGTTCCGATGTGTATAGCGTCACCTCCTTCACGGAACTGGCCCGCGATGGTCAGGACTGCGAGCGCTGGAACATGCTGCATCCGACCGAAGCGCCGCGCGTACCGTACATCGCTCAGGTGATGAACGACGCACCGGCAGTGGCGTCTACCGACTACATGAAACTGTTTGCCGAGCAGGTACGTACCTACGTTCCGGCCAGCGATTATCGCGTACTGGGCACCGATGGTTTCGGCCGTTCCGACAGCCGTGAAAACCTGCGTCACCACTTCGAAGTGGACGCGTCCTACGTGGTCGTTGCTGCATTGGGCGAACTGGCTAAACGCGGTGAAGTTGAAAAATCTGTCGTGGCTGAAGCCATCAAGAAATTCGACATTAACCCTGAAAAAGTTAACCCGCGCGTAGCATAAGAGGGAAAGAGTAATGGCTATCGAAATCAAGGTACCGGATATCGGTGCAGATGAAGTTGAAGTCACCGAAGTGCTGGTTAAAGTGGGTGACAAAGTGGAAGCCGAGCAGTCGCTGATTACTGTAGAAGGCGACAAGGCTTCGATGGAAGTCCCCTCTCCGCAGGCGGGTGTGGTTAAAGAGATTAAAGTGGCGGTAGGCGACAAAGTCGAGACCGGCAAACTGATCATGGTCTTCGAAGCAGAAGGTGCGGCGGCTGCCGCACCGGCTCCGGCCGCTGCTGCGCCAGCACCTGTCGCGGCGCCAGCCGCTGCCGGCGCTGTGAAAGAAGTTGAAGTACCGGATATCGGCGGCGACGAAGTTGAAGTGACCGAAGTACTGGTGAAAGTCGGCGACACCGTGGCGGCAGAGCAGTCGCTGATTACGGTGGAAGGCGATAAGGCGTCGATGGAAGTGCCGGCGCCGTTCGCGGGTACGGTAAAAGAAATTCGCGTCAAGACCGGCGACAAGGTGAAAACCGGTTCGCTTATCATGGTGTTTGAGGTTGCGGGTGTAGCGCCTGCTGCTGCTCCGGCCCCTGCCGCCGCGCCGGCGGTGAGCGGTGGTGCTAAAGACGTCAATGTGCCGGATATCGGCGGCGATGAAGTCGAAGTGACCGAAGTGCTGGTGAAAGTCGGTGATAAAGTGGCGGCAGAACAGTCGATTATCACCGTGGAAGGCGACAAAGCGTCAATGGAAGTGCCGGCACCGTTCGCGGGTACTGTGAAAGAAATCAAGGTTAGCACCGGCAGCAAGGTAAAAACCGGGTCGCTTATCATGGTGTTCGAAGTGGAAGGCGCGGCACCGGCTGCGGCTCCTGCGCCAGTGGCAGCCGCTCCGGCTGCCAGCGCACCGGCGGCTGCATCAGCTCCGGCTGTGGCGAAAACCGACGGCAAGAGCGAGTTCGCCGAGAACGATGCTTACATTCATGCTACCCCGGTGATTCGTCGCCTGGCACGCGAATTCGGCGTCAATCTGGCGAAAGTGAAAGGTACTGGCCGTAAAGGTCGTATCCTGCGCGAAGACGTACAGGCGTATGTGAAAGAAGCCGTGAAACGCGCCGAATCTGCTCCGGCGGCGGGTGCAACCGGCGGTTCTCTGCCGGGTCTGTTGCCGTGGCCGAAAGTCGATTTCAGCAAGTTTGGTGAAATTGAAGAAGTGGAATTGGGTCGCATCCAGAAAATTTCCGGTGCCAACCTGAGCCGTAACTGGGTGATGATCCCACATGTTACGCACTTCGATAAAACCGATATCACCGACCTGGAAGCGTTCCGTAAACAGCAAAACGTGGAAGCTGAGAAGCGTAAGCTGGATGTGAAGATCACGCCGGTCGTGTTCATCATGAAAGCCGTTGCCGCTGCGCTTGAGCAGATGCCTCGCTTCAACAGTTCACTGTCTGAAGACGGCCAGCGTCTGACGCTGAAGAAATACATCAACATCGGTGTGGCGGTCGATACGCCGAATGGCCTGGTGGTTCCGGTGTTCAAAGATGTGAACAAGAAAGGTATCATCGAGCTGTCTCGTGAACTGATGACTATCTCCAAGAAAGCCCGTGACGGTAAGTTGACCGCCGGCGAAATGCAGGGCGGATGCTTCACCATCTCCAGCATCGGCGGCCTCGGTACGACGCATTTCGCACCGATCGTCAATGCGCCGGAAGTGGCTATCCTGGGTGTGTCCAAGTCTGCCATGGAACCGGTCTGGAATGGTAAAGAGTTTGTTCCGCGTCTGATGATGCCGATCTCTCTGTCCTTCGACCACCGTGTCATTGACGGTGCCGATGGTGCACGCTTCATTACCATCATCAACAACACCTTGTCCGATATTCGCCGTCTGGTGATGTAATCGAAAAGCCGGCCTGACGGCCGGCTTTTTTCTGATAAGCTGTCATGTGTTACAGCTATCAGTGATTAAGGACAAATCGTTAGTCGCTTGTCGTTTCAAAGTTATTAACAATTTTGTAAACTACTGCGGCGAAGACACGTCCCGGTGGAAGAGGGCGTTAAGACTCAACAATAATGACGTCACAGACCCGCCGGAAATTAATTAAGAGGTCATGATGAGTACTGAAATTAAAGCTCAGGTGGTGGTACTTGGCGCGGGCCCTGCTGGTTACTCCGCGGCGTTCCGTTGTGCAGATTTGGGTCTGGACACCGTGCTGGTCGAGCGCTATTCCACGCTGGGCGGCGTATGTCTGAATGTAGGCTGTATTCCCTCCAAAGCACTGCTGCATGTGGCGAAAGTTATCGAAGAAGCGAAAGCACTGGCTGAGCACGGCATCGTGTTTGGCGAGCCGCAAACCGATATCGATAAAATTCGCACCTGGAAAGAAAAAGTCATTAATCAACTGACCGGTGGTCTGTCTGGTATGGCGAAAGGCCGTAAAGTCAAGGTCGTCAACGGCTTCGGTAAATTCACTGGCCCGAACACCCTGGTAGTGGAAGGTGAAGGCGGCAGCACCACGGTGAATTTCGACAACGCGATTATCGCAGCCGGTTCCCGCCCGATTCAGTTGCCGTTTATTCCGCATGAAGACCCGCGCGTGTGGGATTCGACCGACGCGCTGGAGCTGAAAACCGTTCCCGGCCGTCTGCTGGTGATGGGTGGCGGTATCATCGGCCTGGAAATGGGTACGGTGTATCACGCGTTGGGTTCGCAGATCGACGTAGTGGAAATGTTCGATCAGGTGATCCCGGCTGCCGACAAGGACATCGTTAAAGTCTTCACCAAACGCATCAGCAAGAAATTCAACCTGATGCTGGAAACCAAAGTGACCGCGGTAGAAGCCAAAGAAGACGGCATCTACGTGTCGATGGAAGGTAAGAAAGCGCCGGCGGAAGCGCAGCGTTATGATGCGGTGCTGGTGGCTATCGGTCGTGTACCGAACGGCAAACTGCTGGATGCCGGTCAGGCTGGCGTGGAAGTTGACGACCGTGGTTTCATCCGCGTCGACAAACAGATGCGCACCAATGTGCCGCACATCTATGCTATCGGCGATATCGTCGGCCAGCCGATGCTGGCGCACAAAGGCGTGCATGAAGGCCACGTCGCGGCTGAAGTTATCTCCGGTAAGAAACATTACTTCGATCCGAAGGTGATCCCGTCCATCGCGTATACCGAGCCGGAAGTGGCTTGGGTCGGCCTGACCGAGAAAGAAGCGAAGGAAAAAGGCATCAGCTATGAGACTGCCGTATTCCCGTGGGCCGCTTCCGGTCGTGCGATCGCGTCCGACTGCGCCGACGGTATGACCAAGCTGATTTTCGACAAAGAAACGCACCGTGTGATCGGTGGGGCGATTGTCGGCACCAACGGCGGCGAACTGCTGGGTGAAATCGGTCTGGCGATTGAGATGGGTTGCGATGCGGAAGATATTGCGTTGACTATCCACGCTCACCCGACCTTGCATGAATCCGTAGGTCTGGCCGCTGAAGTGTTTGAAGGCAGCATCACCGACCTGCCGAACCCGAAAGCCAAGAAGAAATAATCCGTTGCCCCGTCGCCAGCGCGGCGGGGCGCGATACGTCTTGTCATTTCAATGTCTATCCGGCACTTGTTGCCGGATTTTTTTACCTGCCTCCCAGAATTCCGATCTCGTCATGCCCGTGTTATCTGCTTCACTTACAATCCAAATCACCGAAAAGAAACGGTGTTTTATTTTAGGGGGAGAAGAATGAAAAGATGCGGATTACGTCGTACCCTCTGTGTTCTGATGTGCTGTCTGGCGAGTGCCCCGCTTATGGCAAATGATCATTCCTATACAACGACGTCGGTGACGGATGACGCGTTGCCCACGTTCTACCCGCAACTGAAGCAGCAACTGACGTACCCTGATGCGTGGTCGTCCGGGCGTTATGACCACTTCGACCAATGGCGACGACATGCCCGCCAGGTGGTGCGTTCATTGCTGCTGACGCCCGATTCTCACCGTGCTTTTGAACCGCAGGTTGTCGACAGGCTGGACCGTGAGAGTTATGTGGCCGAAAAGGTTGCATTCAACCTTACCGATGAAAGCCGGGTGCCGGGTCTACTGTTGACGCCAAAAACGCCGGGGCCGCATCCGGCGGTATTGTTGCTGCATGATCACGGTTCGAAATTCGATATCGGCAAAGAGAAAATGATCCGCCCATGGGGCGACGATACGCGAGTCGCTTCCGCCAACGCGTGGGCTGACCGTTACTTCACCGGCCGGTTTGTCGGCGATGAGCTGGCGAAGCGGGGATATGTGGTGCTGGCGGTAGATGCGCTGGGATGGGGCGACCGGGGGCCGCTTAAGTACGAACAACAGCAGGCACTGGCCAGTAATTTTTTCAATCTGGGGCGCTCACTGGCTGGCAACATGGCCTACGAGGATATGCGATCGCTGGATTTTCTGGCGTCGTTGCACTCGGTTGACCCGCAACGCGTGGGTGTCGTCGGGTTTTCCATGGGAGCTTACCGTGCCTGGCAACTGGCGGCGTTGTCGGATAAGGCGGCCGCCACGGCGGCCATTTCCTGGATCGGCACCTATGAGGGGTTGATGGTGCCCGGCAACAATGTACTGCGCGGTCAATCCGCCTTCTATATGTTGCATCCCGGGCTACCTGCACATCTTGATTTCCCTGATGTCGCCAGTATCGCTGCACCCCGGCCGATGCTGTTCTTCAACGGCGGCAAAGATAACTTGTTCCCGCAGCAGGCGGTGCAGGCGGCCTATGATCGAATGCATCAGGTGTGGCGGTCGCAACATGCCGATGAACGGCTGGAAACCCGTATCTGGCCGGAGTTGGGGCATGTGTTTTATCAGCAACAACAAGAGGCGGTGTTCCAGTGGTTGGATCGCTGGCTGGTAGCGTCGCCGGCGCAGCGGTGAGTACCGGGCGCCGACCAAACGGGCGCCCAGATGAAGAATAGCGCTGGAGTAGCGCCGCCGGTTATGACAGCAACTGAACCAGCGCGGCCAAAGAACCGGGCGTGCGTAACGGGCTGTGGCTAAGCACCTTATCTGCCGCCAGCCACGGCAGCAGGCTCAGCGTCTGACGCAGCTTGGCCGCGACATCAGTTTTTACCGCGGCGGTTTGTTGCCAGCTGACTCTGGCGTTAAAACATGACCCATCTTTCATCAGCATACTGACGTCATGGAAGCGGGCGTCGGGGTTCTGCTCATCCGGCGGTGCGTTGGGGTCCACCCGGCGCGATACCTTGTCTGCCAGTGCGGCGATGCGAAGATCAACCGGCCCCTCGGTAAAGCGTTCCAACCGTAATTCCCCTTCCAGCAACGCGGCGGCAATCACGTATTCGAGGCTAAAACGCCCTTCAACGCCGGTGGCGGCTTGTCGGATAAACGGCGCTGCGTCGCCGCCGGCGGGAAACATCACGGTAATACCATCAACGGCGTCAGGCAGGTCGCCTGGCTGTCGTCCAGAACGTGTTAGCCACTGTTCCCGCAGAAGAAACGCCGCCTCCGCCGCGCTGTGGGTACCGCCACAGGTCGGGTAACGTTTAAAGGTCAGCCCGGGAGACGCCATACGCCACGGTGCGCCCCAGCCGGTGACTAATGCGTCATCGTGGTGCCGTCCATCGCCGTGGGCGGCGAGAAACGCCTCCAGCACGGTATCGGGGTTGCCGTGGAATCCCGCCAGCGCCAGTTGCGCGGCACTTAACCCGGCACGTGCCGCCAGCCCGGCATGCAGCGGCTTCATGGCGGAGCCGAACTGCGCGCGCAGCCCGGCCGCCTGCGACGCCGCCAGTCCGAGCGCATTCGCGGTTTGAGCGGTTGTCGCATTCATCAGACGGCAACTGGCCGCCGCCGCTGCAATAGCGCCTAACGTCGCGGTATTGTGATAACCCAGGCTGTAATGACGCGGCCCGGCCGCCAGCCCCAGCCGTCCGGCGGTTTCGACGCCGATAATATAAGCGGTGAGAAACTGTTCTTCCGCGATCGCCGGTTGCTCGCCGGCCAGCGCCAGCAACGCCGGCAGGATCACCGTGCCGGGGTGGCCGCGAAACCCGGAGTGAAAATCGTCAAAATCCAGCGCGTGCCCGGCATACCCGAGCAGCAGGCTGCGAGTCTGGCTGTCGTGGCCGGAATAAACCGCTTTCAACGGCGCAAGCCCGCTGTCTGCCACCGCGCCGTACCAGACCGGCAGCGCGCAGGCGAGAAAATCCGTCACGCCATCGCGAGCGAGTTCAAGGGTTGCGGCATCAGGTTGAGAAGTGGCAATCAGCTGTGCCAACGAGTGGGTAATAGGGCTATCGGCGGACATGATGGTTTCTGTACTGTGGCTAAAATGTGAAGAAAGACAATGCCGTGAATGGCGCGTAAAGCATAGTCATTTTTTCTGCTTTGCACCGATCGACTGACGACGCAGTATACCCTGACGGTTGAGCCGGTAGCCGGTGTTGCCCGCGTATTTTCTTTTATTATCCTTATCATTTCTGTGGGGTAGTCGGTGGTTGATTTTACCGCCAACTGCTATGCTGGCCTCAAGGCAGAAGGTTCGGACTCGCGGCTAAACGCAACATACCACCTTAGGCGGCAAGTGGAAATGTTGCCTTAATGTAAACGAATTAACAAACGGTTCAAACTCTGATATGGTGGACGGGCTGGACCGGGCACTCTGACCTTACCTATCCATACGCTGATAATCAGCCTAAAGCTGGAACTGAGCGCCGGGCATAATTAGACAATGAGAGCGAGGAGAACGTCGTGCTAGAAGATTATCGCAAGCACGTAGCCGAGCGGGCTGCACAAGGGATCGTACCCAAACCGCTAGAGGCTTCGCAGATGGCGGCACTGGTGGAATTGTTGAAAAACCCCCCCGCCGGAGAAGAAGAATTTTTAGTCGATTTGTTAGTTAATCGTGTTCCGCCGGGTGTTGATGAGGCGGCCTACGTCAAAGCCGGTTTCCTGGCTGCCATCACCAAAGGCGAGACGGTTTCTCCCCTCGTCACCCCTGAGAAAGCCACTGAATTATTGGGCACCATGCAAGGCGGCTACAACATTCAGCCGTTGATCGAAGCGCTGGATAATCCTGCCCTCGCTCCGGTTGCCGCCAAAGCGTTATCCCACACCCTGCTGATGTTTGATAATTTCTACGACGTGGAAGAAAAAGCCAAAGCCGGCAATGCCCACGCGCAGCAGGTTGTCAAATCCTGGGCTGATGCCGAGTGGTTCCTCTCCCGCCCGCAGTTGGCGGAAAAAATTACCGTCACGGTATTCAAGGTGACCGGTGAAACCAATACCGATGATCTCTCCCCGGCGCAGGATGCCTGGTCGCGTCCGGATATTCCGCTACACGCGCTGGCCATGCTGAAAAACGCCCGCGAAGGCATCGAGCCGGATCAGGCTGGTGTGGTCGGCCCGATCAAGCAGATCGACGCGCTGAGCAAAAAAGGCTTCCCGTTAGCCTACGTCGGCGACGTCGTCGGTACCGGGTCTTCCCGTAAATCCGCGACTAACTCCGTGTTGTGGTTCATGGGTGACGATATCCCGAACGTGCCGAACAAGCGCGGCGGCGGTGTGGTGCTGGGCGGCAAGATTGCGCCGATTTTCTTCAACACCATGGAAGATGCCGGTGCGCTGCCGATCGAAGTCGACGTTGCCCAACTGAATATGGGCGATGTGATTGATATTTATCCGTATAAGGGTGAAGTCCGTCACCACGACAGCAACGAACTGCTGGCCAATTTTGAACTGAAAACCGATGTCCTGCTGGACGAGGTTCGCGCAGGCGGCCGTATTCCGCTGATTATCGGTCGCGGTTTGACGTCTAAGGCGCGCGAGTCGCTGGGTTTACCGCACAGCGATGTGTTCCGCCAGGCGAAAGACGTCGTGCCGAGCAGCCGCGGTTTCTCGCTGGCGCAGAAGATGGTCGGCCGTGCCTGCGGCACCGACGGTATTCGTCCGGGCGCTTACTGCGAGCCGAAGATGACTTCGGTCGGTTCTCAGGATACCACCGGCCCGATGACCCGCGACGAACTGAAAGATCTGGCTTGTCTGGGATTCTCCGCCGATCTGGTGATGCAGTCTTTCTGTCACACCGCCGCTTATCCTAAGCCGGTTGACGTGAGTACCCATCACACCCTGCCGGATTTCATCATGAACCGCGGCGGCGTGTCGCTGCGTCCGGGCGACGGCGTGATCCACTCCTGGTTGAACCGTATGTTGTTGCCGGATACCGTCGGCACTGGCGGCGACTCCCATACCCGTTTCCCGATCGGCATTTCCTTCCCGGCGGGTTCCGGTCTGGTGGCGTTTGCCGCAGCAACCGGCGTGATGCCGCTGGATATGCCGGAATCGGTACTGGTGCGCTTTAAAGGCCAGATGCAGCCGGGGATCACCCTGCGCGATCTGGTACATGCGATCCCGTATTACGCTATCCAGCAAGGTTTGCTGACCGTGGAGAAGAAAGGTAAGAAAAACATCTTCTCCGGTCGTATCCTGGAAATCGAAGGCTTGCCGGATCTGAAGGTTGAGCAAGCGTTCGAACTGACCGACGCCTCGGCGGAGCGTTCTGCGGCGGGCTGTACCATCAAGCTCAACAAAGAACCGATAATCGAATACCTGAATTCCAACATCATTCTGCTCAAGTGGATGATTGCTGAAGGCTACGGCGACCGCCGTACGCTGGAGCGTCGTATTGAGGGCATGGAGAAATGGCTGGCGGATCCGCAGTTGCTGGAAGCCGATGCCGATGCGGAATATGCCGCGGTTATCGACATCGATCTGAACGAGATCAAAGAGCCGATTCTGTGTGCGCCGAACGATCCGGATGATGCGCGTCTGCTCTCCACGGTGCAGGGCGATAAAATCGATGAAGTATTCATCGGTTCCTGCATGACCAACATCGGTCACTTCCGTGCCGCCGGTAAATTGCTGGATCAGTATAAAGGACAGTTGCCGACCCGTCTGTGGGTAGCGCCGCCGACCCGTATGGATGCCGCACAACTGACCGAAGAAGGCTACTACAGCGTATTCGGTAAGAGCGGCGCTCGTATCGAAATCCCCGGTTGTTCGCTGTGCATGGGTAACCAGGCGCGCGTGGCAGACGGTGCGACCGTCGTGTCGACCTCCACCCGTAACTTCCCGAACCGCTTGGGTGCGGGTGCCAATGTCTATTTGGCCTCTGCTGAACTGGCTGCGGTTGCCTCGCTGCTGGGGCGTTTACCTACGCCGGATGAGTACCAGCAGTATATGGCGCAGGTGGACAAGACGGCGGATGACACTTACCGTTATCTGAACTTCGACCAGTTGCAGCAGTACACCAACAAAGCGGACAAGGTGATCTTCCAGACCGCCGTGTAAACCGCTATAGTTCGTCGCGATAAAAGGAAGGGAGGCCGAAAGGTCTCCCTTTTTTTACTGTTGTGGCACGCGATAGTGAATCAGGCAGAGGGGAACGATCATGGACTATGAGTTTGTGCGTGGTGTAACCGGGCAGGTGGTGGTCCGGATGTCGATGGGCCATGAAGCAGTCGGGCATTGGCTAAATGAAGAGGTTAAGGGCCAACAGGCCGTGCTGGACGAAGTGGAAGCGGCGGTGCGTGAGCTCTCCGGCAGTGAGCGTCAGTGGGAGCGCGCCGGTCATGAATACACCTTATTGTTGGATAGCGAAGAAGTGATGGTTCGTGCCAACCAACTGGCGTTTGAAACCGATGAGTTGGAAGAAGGCATGAGTTATTACGATGAAGAAAGCCTGTCGTTATGCGGTCTGGAGGACTTTCTGGAATTGCTGGAGAAATACCGGGCATTTGTGGATAAAGGGTGATTATTGAGGGAATACCGTCTGACGCGATCTACCGCAGAATAGGGGCGGTGAGGCATAAGCCGATGTACGGTATGAAGCCATCGCCGTGATTATTCCTCTGCGGATATAACGTCGTGAGACCCATGGATGGGTTGAGTCATACCGAGAAATTACCTGGAAAATTGAAAAGTAGCGCATATCTCCTGCCATCATTCGAATTATTCTGGTTATATGACAATTGTCTCCAATTGTATTAATAGTGTGAGTCGATGTTCTGAGCTATCGATTATGGTGTGCATTTGGCTTAGTATGAGCTAAAAATGTTATCATATTATTAAAACACACAGTAAGCGGTTAAGTTGGCACCGGAGGAAATATGAAAAATACCATGACGGTAAAAAAACAAATTGTCATCGGATTTATTATTCCGATATTAGTGAGTGTATTGTTAGGGGTTTTAGGGCTGCTCACCATTCGTTATATTAGTAATACATTAACTGAAATTAATGATGAGAATAGCGTTAAGCAATTCTATGCGGTGAATTTGCGTGGCAGCGTTCATGATCGGTCAATCGCTGTGCGGGATTTATTGATTGCCGATAAGCAGGAGCTTCCGGGAATAGTTAATCATATCAATGAGCTGTCGGCATTTTATCAACAGTCTGATGTCAAGCTTGATGCCATGCTGGGCCAACTGCCGACCGATAATCAGGAAAAATCGTTATACCAGAACATACAGCGTTCAAATGATAAAACCAGTGCGATTATTGCGCGGTTGATTGCGTTGAAAAATGAAGGCAATGTGGATGCAGCCCGTAATGTCTTGCTGAATGACGGGCGTGGCGCATTTGTGCAATGGCTGGCCGATGTGAATGCCTTTATTAATTATGAAGCCGCACAAAACAATCGGCTGACACATACTGCAAGAGAAACCGCAAGATATTTTACCGTGGCAATGCCGATTATTTTAATCGTCGCTATATTATTGGGTGCGCTGGCGATGCTGACGACGCGACGCCGGATTTTCCAGTCATTGGGCGCGGAGCCCGCAGTATTACTGTCGATGACCCGTGCCATCGCATCCGGTAATTTAGCCGAGAAAACCGTTATTCATGATCAACAGCAGCACAGTGTCATGGCCGCGATTGAAACCATGCGCCAGTCATTAATCGCGATTGTCGCTAATGTGTTGGAGCACGCCGATGGCGTAACGGTGGCCAGCGAGAATATCAGCAAAAGCAGCGTGGCGTTGTCGCAACGTACCGACATGCAAGTCTCGGCCTTGCAGCAGACTTCAGCCGCAATGGGGCAAGTATCGGAGTCGGTGAAGGACAATGCCGCCAGCGCCAGACAGGCCAGCCAGTTATCCGAAAATGCGGCCGGTGAAACGCATCAGGGTTACCAACTGGTGAGTAAAATCGTGAATACCATGGAAAACATCAAGCAGCATTCCGACAGCATTTCGTCGATCACCAAAGTGATTGAAGATATTGCATTCCAAACCAATATCCTGGCGATCAATGCGGCGGTAGAGGCGGCGCGGGCCGGGGAAGTGGGGCGCGGTTTCTCGGTGGTTGCAGCGGAAATCCGCATGTTGTCGCAGAAAACCACCGCATCGGCGCACCAGATAAAAAGCCTGATTGATGCGTCGTCAGGGAAAATTGGCGAAGGCTATAGTGAAATCAGCCAGGCGTCCGAGGTGATGCAGAAAATTAATCAGGCGGTGGATCTGTCGAGCGAATTCATCAGGAAGATTGCCGATACCTCGGCGGAGCAGTCCATCGCCACGCAGGAAATCGCCCAGTCACTGGCTGAGATGGAACGCACAACGCAACAAAACGCTGCGATGGTCGAGCAAACTGCGACGGATACCACCTATCTGGAAACCCATTCACATGAGCTGAAGCAATCCGTCAGCCGGTTTACCATTGCCGGTTCGATGGCGGCAGATACCATGCCGCGGCTGGCGTTGGGCCATGCCGGCCGCTAAGCGTGCGGCCAGCATGACTGCGTTATAGCGACGCACCGCCGCAGATAACCAGTTGTTGCCCGGTAATGGCCGACGCCGAAGGCGACAGCAGATAGGCCACCAGATCCGCCACTTCCTGCGGCTGGATAAACCGGCCAATCGGCGGCAGTTTCGGCGGCGAGCTTTGCCGCCCCGGCTGTTTCAGCATCGGTGTTTCGGTGGCGCCCGGCGCCACGATATTCACGGTGATGCCGCGCGGCGCCAGCTCTGCCGCCCAGCTTCGCACCATGCCGATCATCGCCGATTTGGTGGCGACGTACTGACTACGCCCGGCGGCGCCGCTGGATGTGCGGCTGCCCAGCAGGATGATGCGCCCGCCCTGCGGCAGTTTGCTCACCAGCCGGTCGGCCAGCATTTCCGCTACCTGAATATGCAGCTTCCACAACTGCTCGCTGTCGGCGTAGGACAGCGAACCCAGCGTGGCGGCTTTCATCACCCCGGCGGCATGAATCACCGCATCGACGGCGGGCAGGCTGTCCAGTAAGGTGATAAGCGCCGGCGTATCGGTGATATCCAGCGGACAATGCGTGAAGTTCGGGTGCTGATGCGGGCCGGGCTGGCGCGACAGTCCGATAACCCTCCACCCCGCCGCCAACAGGGTAGCGGTAATGGCGGCACCGATCCCGGAACTGCTGCCGGTGATCACCGCCTGTTTCTGTGCTGACATACGGCTTACCCCTGCGTGTTCAGTAATTCAACCGGTACTTTGAACACCGCTTTTTTCACTGGAGCCGGCTGGTCATTGATGGCGCACAGCGCCTGATGCGGTTCGCCCGGATAGAAGGTGACGAAATCACCGGCGGCCAGCCGAATGGCGTGCGGCACCTGCGGTTGCTCCAGAATGAACAGGTCCGGTTTGCGCTCGGTGGCAGGGCGCAAGCCGGCGTCGTTCAGGTCGTAGCCGATGATCTCTGCGCCTTCGAGAATCAACTGAATATCGAGAAAACGGCGATGGAATTCGGTATGGCGTTCGGCTTTCGGGGCGGTGGATACGGTGCCGATGGAATAGAACCAGTCGACGTTGTCCGGCTGGTATTTGCCTTCCGGCAGTGCGTTTAACTGCGCGAGCGTGAAGCCGGAAAGAATGCGAAACAGCGGTTCAGGCAACGTTGCCAGCGGCAGATGATTTAGATTACCGGCGATCATAAGCGGTTCCTTAGCAAGTAGTGAGCAAGTAGTGAGCAAGTAGAAGGGAGGCGGCGAGAGTCTCCCTGAACGGGAATGAACAGTGCGGCTACCCGCGCTATCTTGCCGGCAGCGGGCCGGGCGAGGTGTGGGTAGCCACTGATTACCTCCCCGGAAACGGGGAGGTGCGGGTAGCGCTATTAGCCTTTGACCCACTCTTCGCTGACGCAGACGTACTTAATCGCCTGGCGGAAGTAGGTAAAGGCGATGTGCAGCTTGCCGTCCGGCCCCTGCTTGATACTGGGGTAGGAGAACTCGCGGTTGCGTTTGTCGGTCGAGTTGTTGGTCATGCAGTAACCGTCGCCCACTTCCAGATTGCGCTGCCACGGCCAGCTTTTTCCGCCGTCTTCGGAAATCGCCAGCGTCATCGGCGCACGCGGCGCGCCCCAGAAGGCGCTGCGTCCGGACGAGATATCCGGCATTTTGGCGTCGGTTTCTTCTTCGTCCTCGATTTCGTCATACAACGACAGGCGACGCTCGGTGGCGCCGTCGGCGTTCATGGCGTTGAACACCAGCGCCAGATGGCCGTTGTCCAGCGTGGTCACCTGAATGGACGAGTTGTTGTTCGGCAGTTCCGTCGCCTCCGGTTCGGACCAGCTTTCGCCGCCGTCGGTGGAGTGGCTGCGGTAGATGAAATCGGCCCAGCGGCTGCGGAACAGCGCCAACAGGGTGCCGTCTTTGAGCAGGGTGATGTTCATGTGCACGCAGCCGGTGCTGTTCGGCACCACTGATTCACGCCAGGTTTTTCCCTGATCGCTGGAGATCTTCACCGCGCTGATATCATCGTTGCCCACCCATTTTTCACCCGGCTGGATGCGGCAGTAGAACACCGGCAGCAGCCAGTCGCCGTTGGGCAGCACGGTAATCGGCTGGCGGATAAAGGTGCCGGGCTGCTCCAGCAGTACGCCGATTTCGCCCCAGGTGTAGCCCTGATCCAGCGACTGGCGGTAACGCACGATGGCGGTGTCCTGATTGCCGGATTTCTGCGCGGTATACAGCAACCACAGTACGCCGTCCGGTGCCAGGAACAACACCGGGTTCTGCTCGGAACGGGTCGGGTCGTCGGAGAGTTTAACCGCGGGCGTCCATTGCCCGCTGCCTTTCACCAGTCGCGACAGATAAATCGAGATGTCCGACACCCCTTCCTGGGTGCCGCCGAACCAGACGCACAGCACATCGCCGTTGGGCAGATGCAGCAGGTTAGCGGCATGGTTCTGCGGGCATTCGGACGGGATGTAGGCGTCAATACGCTGGTTATCGGCGTCTGCCGGGCGGACCAGGCCGTCACGTTCAATAGTAATGGTTTCTTCAGTCGTCATGACGGATTAGGCTCCTGTTTGAGAGGCGGATATTTTCTTTTCTTGCTTTCCGGCGTTCTTGTTCGGGATCAGGCGATCCAGACACATCACGATAGCCGGGGTAGCCAGAGCGACATACATGTTGTCGATGCCGTACGGGTTGCCGAGCACATACCAGACTGAGGTCGCGACGCAGGCGGAAATCAGGCTGGCGTTCGCGCCGCGGGCACTGTTAAAGAATGGCATGTAGAAGGCGATCATCGCCACCACCGAGATGGACAGACGAATCGCGCGGGTGAAGAACGACAGTTTTAGCACTTCCGGCACCAGCAGTACGAAAATCAGCGGCAGGAATCCGATGATCAGCGAGAATACGCGCGTCATCTTCATCTCTTTTTCCGGTGTCGGCTTGTAGTACGGTACGTAGAAATCTTTCACGATCAGGGAAGCGATCGCCAGCGCTACGGTACTCACGCTGATGAAGATGGACGCGACCAGTGAGGTGGTTACCAGACCTGCCAGCCACGGATTCATATCCTGCAGGAAGACGGGCATCGCATACAGGCTCTTGATTTCCGGGTGCACGAACTTGGCGGCGACGCCGATCACCGCAATCGCCAGTGCGATTGGCATACAGAAGAAGAAGGCGATCCAGGTGGCGCGTTTGGCCGAAGCCGCGTCTTTGGTGGCCGAGATAGCCTGGATAACGAACTGAGTACAGAAGATGGAACCGATGGTGCCAATCAGCCAGGCGAAAATGGTGCCGGCGCCGATCGCACCGTCCCAGGTCCAGTAGTATTCCGGCATCTTCTCGACCATCGGCGTGATGCCGCCGGTCATTTTCAGTGCCACGTACAGGATGATCATCACCCCGATGTATTTCAGGCCGCTGTGGATC
The DNA here is from genome assembly GCF_000406105.1 of Dickeya chrysanthemi NCPPB 402. Lineage (NCBI taxonomy): Bacteria > Pseudomonadati > Pseudomonadota > Gammaproteobacteria > Enterobacterales > Pectobacteriaceae > Dickeya > Dickeya chrysanthemi. The sequence continues at coordinate 698,509 of NZ_CM001974.1, forward strand.
AGGGTGACGTAGGCAACACCTTTCAACCCGCCGAAGTAGAAGTAGAAGGTACTGACGATCGCGGTGATCAGCGCGGCGACCGGCAGGGAGATCTTCAATACGGTGGCGATCGCCGCCGCGCCGCTGACGTAGTTACCCACGTTCACCAACAGCAGGGCGTAGATCATGATGATCGAAATAATGTTTTTGGTGGAGGTGCCGTAACGCTCGGCAATGGCCGCGGAAATGGTGACCTGGCCGGTGTTATAGATCTTCTTAACGAGGATCATGCCGAACAACAGGAAGCCGATGGCGGCGCCGATCACCGACCAGGAGGCCGCGATGCCGCTTTCGAAGGCGGCTTGCGCCGTACCTACCGTAGATTTTGCGCCGATAAATTCAGTCATCAGCAGGATGCCGACGATAAAGGCCGGCAGCGAGCGTGAGCCTTCCATGAACTCCGAGCTGGAGTTACTGCGTAACTTGAGCGTCAGCCAGGAAGTCAAGGCAATATAGAACACAATCATCCCGACGATGATCAGTGTGTCTGTCAGATCAAAATGGTTCATGGTTTTCGATCCTGTAAGAGTAAGGGTAAGTGTTCATTCACTGCGAGAACGGTTTGATAATGGTGCGAATGGTTTCTTCGTCTTGTGCTGAGAACGCAATCGGGTAGCGGCTGACCCCGACGTCCTGCCCCATCAATACCAGCGCCTTTTTCACCACGGCAGGCGAGAACGCCACCGCGTACAGCGTCTTACGCAGTTCGCTCACTTGCTCTTGCGCCTGACGGGAGCCTTCGATGTCGCCGGCGTGGAAACGGTGCCAAATCTGGCTGATGGCTTGTGGCGCTACGTTGGCGAGACCGGAAATACAGGCGGAGCACCCATCGACAAACCCCTGATGAATCAGTGAGTCCGGGCCGTTGAGCACGTCGCAGTTCGGCATATCTTTCACCGCCTGCAGGAAGCCGCTCAGGCTTTCATAGCTGCCGGCGCTGTCCTTGATGCCGATGATGTTCGGGTGCTCCGCCAGCATCCGCACCGTTTCCGGTTGCAGGGTGTTGCCGGTGCGCGCCGGGATGTTGTACATGAATACCGGCACCGGCAGTGCGTCCGCCACGGCACGGTAGTGGTCGATCAGTTCGCTTTGTTTGAGCGGCACGAAGTAAGGGGTGATCACGGAGACGGCATCCACGCCCAGCGCGGCGATGCGTTTGCCGAGCTTGATGGTTTCTCGGGTGGAGATTTCGCCGATGTGCGCGACGACCGGCACCTTGCCGGCGACTTCATCCACACAGGTTTCGGTAACGGCGACTTTTTCATCGGTGTGCAACACAAAGAATTCACCGTTGGTGCCGTTACAGAAAATGCCGTTGCCGTAACGCATCTGGCGTTGAACCTGTTGGCGCATGGCGGTGGGGCTAAATTCCCCCTGATGGTCAAAAGGCGTGACGATTGCCGTCAGTACGCCTGTAATCGGTCTAGTCATCGTTATTGTTCCTCGGTATTTTCATCATCCAGAGCGACGTTGTTAAAGCAAATACTGTTAAAGCAAATGCTTTTAAAACAATCGCTTTTAAAACAAGCGCTTTTAAAACAAACGCTTTTAAAACAAACAGTTAAAACAGTGTGGAATAAATGGCGTGAACGTCTTGCGCCGTCACGGCGGTCGGGACGTTCTTCATCAGCCGTTGTACCTGCAAGGCGGATTCCACCAGATACGGCAGGTGATCCGGGCTTATCCCCAACTGTTGCAGCGAAGACGGCAGGTTTAGTCGTTTCACCAGCGCGGTGAAGTAATCCACCAGCGCCGCGGCTTTCTGTTCGGTAGAGAGCGACAGGTCGGCGTCCGGCAGCAGGTCATAGGCTTGCGCGAATTTTTCTGCTGCGGCGTGCTGCACAAAGCGCATGCACGGCGCCAGCAGAATGGCATTCGCCACCCCGTGTGGAATGTGGTATTTGCCGCCCAACGGGTAAGACATGGCATGTACCAGATGGGTGCCGGAATGGGCGATAGCGGCGCCGCCATAGTAAGAGGCCCACAGCATATTCAGGCGGGCTTCCAGATTGTCCGGCTCGTTCACCGCGGTTTCGATATTGGCGAACAGCTTTTTCATGCCGATCAGCGCATAGTTGTCGGCCACCGGGTTGGCGATGGTGGCGGTGAAGCATTCGATCAGATGGCACAGGGCGTCAATGCCGGTCGACGCGGCGATGTGCGCCGGCATACTGGTGGTCAGTTCCGGCACCAGTGCGACGTAATCCGGCAGCATCACCGGGGTGATAATCCCGACTTTGGTTTCTTTCTCCGGAATCGCCAGAATGGCGTTCGGCGTGGCTTCGGAGCCGGTGCCGGCGGTGGTCGGGATCAGCAGGGAGGTGGTGCGGCGCGTCGGTTTGCGACCTTCCAGCAGGCTATCGAGCGTGATGCCTTCCTCGCCGGCGCACAGCAGCGACAGCAGTTTGGCGACGTCCAGTACGCTGCCGCCGCCCACGCCGACGATCAGGTCCGGCTGTGTGGCGGGCAACTGCTGCAGCACGGCGGCTACATCATGCTGGCTGGGTTCGGCCGGCACGTTATCAATCAGGGAAAATTGCGGCACGCCGGCCTTCAGTTGTGCGATCAACGCCTGTACTCCGGCCAATCCCACGATATTCCTGTCCGTCACCAACAGTACGTGCTGCCTGCCGCGCAGGAGGTAGCTCAGATCCTGAAGTGCCTGATAACCGCTGATGAGGGTGCTGTTGATATTCATACTGATACCTTGTCTTTTTGCTGTGACTTCAGCTGGATAGATGTGATTTTTTTCAATCACATCTCCATTTTGTGACGGAAAAAAATCGTTTTTCTCGCATTCTGTGGGCTAATTTATAGGTTAAATTGGTTTTGAATAATTTGATGTTGCTCACATATAATCAAACGTGATTCAATATAATCATTTTCAGGTAATCGAACTGATTGGAGAACGGCTATGCCGGACGACGGGCGTGACCTCACCCGCATCATGGTGGTGGCGGATGACTTTACCGGCGCGAACGATGCAGGCGTCGGGCTGGCGCTGCAAGGGGCGCGGGTGAATGTGATGTTTGACGCCACGGCGATCCATACCGGGCAGGCGGATGACGCGTTGGTGGTCAATACCGATAGCCGTGCTGTTACGGCGTCGCTGGCGGCGGAGCGCACCGCGCAGGCGGTGGCACTGTGGCGTAAAACCGGCGCCCGCGGCTGGATCGTTAAAAAAGTGGATTCCACCTTGCGTGGTAACCCAGGTGCAGAAATTGAAGCGGTATTGAACGCCGCCGATTTATCGCTGGCATTGATTGCCCCTGCCGCCCCGGCGTTGGGCCGCATTACCCGCGATGGTCAGGTATGGGTGCATGGCGTATTACTGACGGATACCGAGTTCGCCAGCGACCCGAAAACGCCGGTGCGTTCGGCATCTATCGGTGAGCGGCTGGCGGAACAGACGGCGCTGGCTCAGGCGACGCTCTCTCTGCACGAGGTGCGCGCCGACTTTCTGGCCGCGCGGCTGCAACAACTCAGCGATAGCGGAGTCCGGCTGGTGGTGCTGGATGCGGAGTGTCAGCAGGATCTCGAGCGGATTGTTGCCGCCGCCGCCCGGTTGGCAGAAAAGCCGTTGCTGGTCGGGTCGGCCGGGTTGAGCGAGGCGCTGGCGCAGTCGCTGGCGTTTCCGACACCGTGCCGTGCTTTGCTGGCGGTGATTGGTTCGATGAGCGAAATCGCTCAATTGCAGATTAAGGCGGTCAGCCAGCGGCCTGATGTCGAGCTGATCGATTTGGATATCGCCGGGTTATTGACGGCCGACGAAGGGATGCTGGCGCAGACCGGTCGGCAGGCGGCGGCGGTGCTGGCGGCGGGGCGTCACTGCGTGATTCGAACCTGCCGCGACGATAATCAGCGGTTTGAGGTAGACAGTCTGTGTCAGCGCTACGGCATGAGTCGCCAGCAACTGGGCGAGACCATCAGCCGTCGTCTGGGGGAATTGACGCGGCGTATTGTGCAGCGGCAACGACCGGGCGGGCTCTATTTATCCGGTGGGGATATCGCCATTGCAGCGGCGACCGCGCTACGGGCCAGCGGATTCCGCATCAAAGGACAGATTGCTTCCTGCGTCCCCTGGGGACGTTTGCTGGACAGTCTGGTGGGCGATATTCCGGTAATGACGAAAGCGGGCGGGTTTGGCGATGAAGCCACCCTGCTGAATGTATTGCGTTTTATTGAGGAGAGCGTGTGTGAGTAAAATTATTGCGGTAACCATGGGCGACCCGGCGGGCATCGGTCCGGAGATCATCATCAAATCACTGGCCGAAGGTGATCTGTCCGGCGCGCCGGCGGTGGTGGTGGGCTGCGTACAGACGCTGCGCCGTATTCTGGCGTTAGGCGTTGTGCCGCAGGTGGAGCTCAATGAAATCGAACGTCCTGCCGATGCACGTTTCGCGCCCGGCGTCATTAACGTGATCAACGAACCGCTGGACGACCCGCAGGGCCTGAAGCAAGGGGTGGTGCAGCCACAGGCCGGCGATCTGGCGTATCGTTGCGTAAAACGTGCGACCGAGCTGGCGATGGCCGGTGAGGTACATGCCATTGCCACCGCACCGCTCAACAAGGAAGCGCTGCACTCCGCCGGGCATCTTTATCCGGGGCACACCGAGCTGCTGGCGAAACTGACCAACAGCCGTGACTACGCGATGGTGCTGTACACCGACAAACTGAAAGTGATTCACGTTACTACCCATATTGCGCTGCGCAAATTCCTGGATACGCTGAACCGCGAGCGGGTGGAAACCGTAATAGCGATGGCGGATACGTTCCTGAAACGCGTGGGTTATCAGGCGCCGCGCATTGCGGTAGCCGGGGTCAACCCGCACGCAGGCGAAAACGGCTTGTTCGGTGATGAAGAAATTAAGATTGTCGGCCCGTCCATCGAGGCGATGAAAGCCAAAGGCATCGACGCGTACGGCCCGTGCCCGCCGGATACCGTCTACCTGCAGGCGTATGAGGGGCAATACGACATGGTGGTGGCGATGTACCACGATCAGGGGCATATTCCGCTTAAGCTGCTGGGCTTTTATGATGGCGTGAATATCACTGCCGGGTTGCCGTTTATCCGCACCTCCGCGGACCACGGCACCGCGTTTGATATCGCCTGGACAGGTAAAGCGAAGTCTGACAGCATGGCGATCTCCATCAAACTGGCGATGCAACTGGCCTGATAGAATCGTGGAGTCGAGAATCCGTTGAATATGTCGTGGGGTACACATTGACTGATACGTTGCGTGTAAATGGAGAACGAGTGAAAGGACAAAGCCGTCTGGATCAGATTCTGGATTATCTGAAAAGCCATAATCTGGTGACGGTGGATGAACTTGTGACGGTCATTGATGCGTCTCCGGCGACGATTCGCCGCGATTTGATCAAGCTTGATGAGCAGGGCGTCATCAGCCGTAGCCACGGCGGGGTGACGCTCAACCGCTTTATCCCTTCCCAGCCGACCACCAATGAAAAGCTGCAGCGTAGCCTGGCGGAAAAACAGGCTATCGCCCGGCAGGCCGCCACACTGGTGCAGCCGGGCAACGCGGTGGTGCTGGATGCCGGCACCACCATGCTGGAGCTGGCGCGTAACCTGACGCATCTGCCGTTGCGGGTGATCACCGCCGATTTGCAGATTGCGCTGTTTCTCTCCGAGTTTAAGCAGATTGAAGTGACGATCATCGGCGGACGTATCGACGACAGTAGCCAGTCTTGCATCGGCGAGCACGGTCGCCGTTTGCTGCGTAGCGTCTATCCGGATATCGCGTTTATCAGCTGTAACTCCTGGAGTCTGGAAAAAGGCATCACCACGCCTACCGAAGAAAAAGCCGGCATCAAGCAGGATCTGGGCATGAACGCCAGTCGCCGGGTGTTGCTGGCCGATAGCAGCAAATACGGCGCTTACTCGCTGTTTTGCGTCTCGCCGTTGTCTGAACTGACCGATATCATTACCGACAGCGCATTGCCGCCAGACGTAGAGCGCCAGTTACGGGCGCAGCCGTTCAATCTGCAACTGGTCAATGTAGCAAGCCGCTGAACAGCGGCTTTTCTTGTCAGCTTTAAACCACCTCCTCGGGAGGTGGTGATTGTTCTGCGGTTTTCCCGGCTCTTTTTGAGGGAACCGGCGCGTTTGGCTAACGAAGTATGACGAGCATAGGCGGAGGCTTCTCAGCCCGCGCGCCGCTTATTTATCCCACTTGGCTTTCGGCGGTTGGTAAGACAAGGCTTTGTCCAACACCGTTTCAGGATTGTCGGAGACGATCAGCATGTCGAGGTAATCCTGTTTCATGAACCCGTCTCGAACGGTGCGTGCCACGAATTCGATAAAGCCGTCGTAGTAGCCGTTGACGTTGTACAGGATGCAGGCTTTATGGTGCAGCCCCAGTTGCGCCCAGGTCCATTGCTCGATGATCTCTTCCAGCGTACCGGCGCCGCCCGGTAACGCGATGAACACATCCGCCAGTTCTGCCATTTTCGCTTTACGTTCGTGCATGTCTTCGGTGATCACCAGCTCGGTCAGCGCCGGGTGTGCCAGTTCTTTATTCACCAGATGCTGAGGGATAACCCCGGTTACCTGACCGCCGCAAGCCAGTGCCGTATCCGCCACCAGTCCCATCAGGCCCACTTTACCGCCGCCGTAGACAAGACCGGCGTTTTGGCTGACCAGATAGCGGATGAGAGATTGCGTCTGTTGCTGATAAATCGCGTTGTTACCGGGAGCTGAACCGCAAAATACGCCGAACTTCAACATAGTATTCCTTCTGTGACCTGAGTTTATCGATGCTGTCTGTCAGATGACGGCGGGAGCGAGTGTGGTAGGCCTTCGCACGATGAACCGGAGCGTTATCGCGCTATCAGCATAATCGAAACCGGTATGAGGGGCTATCGGACGATAATCAGATTGGATAAGCAGATTGGATAAGCAGATAGTGAGTGAGGTGCTGGCGTGGTGCGGCGGCAAGGGGCACGTTCCGGGTTGCCCGGCGATACCGGGCAACCTGATGACGACTTACTCGCTTACTTCATGCCGGCGGCAAGGGTATCGACATTATGTTTGAACGCGGCCGTGTAGGTGGCGGCCGGGCCGTTGCCGTCGGTCAGGGCTTCCGGGTAAAGCTCGCCGCCCGGTTGCGCGCCGCTGGCGTCAGCAATCTGTTTCACCAGGCGCGGGTCGGTCTGGTTCTCAATAAAGTACAGCTTCACCTGTTCTTTCTTGATCTGCTTGATCAGTTTAGCCACGGTTTTACTGCTGGCCTCCGACTCGGTGGAATAACCGACCGGCGACAGGAAATGCACGCCGTAGGCAGCGGCGAAATAGCCGAATGCGTCATGGCTGGTCAGCACTTTGCGTTTTTCTTTAGGCATGGCGGAAAACGTCTGGGTAGCATACTCATCCAGTTGTTGTAGCTGCTGGATATAGCTGTCGCCCTGTTTGCGGTAATCGTCGGCGTGCTCGGGGTCTGCTTTGACCAGCGCATCGACGATATTGTTGGCGTAGGTGATGCCGTTTTTCATGCTGTTCCAGGCGTGCGGGTCGGTCACCGTTTTGCCGTCTTCTTCCATTTTCAGCGTTTTGATGCCTTTGGCGGCGGTGATCACCTCGCCTTTGTAACCGGAGGCTTTCACCAGCCGGTCCAGCCAGCCTTCCAGCCCCAGCCCGTTGACGAACACCACGTCGGCCTGCGACAGGGTTTTGCTGTCTTTCGGCGACGGTTCGAATTCATGCGGGTCGCCGTTCGGTTGCACCAGGTCGGTCACGTGGACGTGCTGGCCGCCGATATGGCTGACCATGTCGCCCAGCACCGAAAAACTGGCCACCACATTCAGATCTTTTGCCATCGCCAGCGGGCTTAGCAGCAGGCTGGACAGCGTCATAACCAAAACAGAACGTTTCATTTTTTCCTCTTTGTCTCTTTGCCATGCACAACCATCCGGTGTCAGCGGCGCGTACGCAACATGCCGCCATTGGAACCAAACAGTACCGAAAAACAGAACAACAGCGTGGTGGTGAGGATCACCGCCGGGCCGGCGGGCAAGTCGGCGTAATACGACCAGGTCAGCCCCACCAGACTGGCGCAGGCGCCGATACCCACCGCGGTCAACAGCATGACCGGCAGGCGCTGGCTCCAGAAGCGGGCACAGGCGGCGGGCAACATCATCATGCCGACCGCCATCAGCGTGCCGAGCAACTGGAAGCCCGCCACCAGATTCAGCACCACCAGCGATAAAAACAGGCCGTGGATCAGCGCTCGTGATCGGCGCGACAGGATCTTCAGAAAGGTGACGTCGAACGATTCGATCACCAGCGCCCGGTAGATCAACGCCAGCACCAGCACCGAGCAGGAACTGATGAGGCCGATGGTGATCAGTGCATCGGCGTCGATCGCCAGAATAGAGCCGAACAGCACGTGCAGCAGATCGACGCTGGAACCGCGCAGCGACACCAGCGTTACCCCCAGCGCCAGCGAGCCGAGATAGAACCCGGCGAAACTGGCGTCTTCCTTCAGTTCGGTGTGGCGGCTGACCACGCCGGATAGCATCGCCACCGCCAGCCCGGCGATAAAGCCGCCCACGCCCATCGCCACCAGCGACATGCCGGAAATCAGGTAGCCGGCCGCTACGCCGGGCAATACCGCGTGAGACAGCGCATCGCCGATCAGGCTCATGCGGCGCAGCAGCAAAAAACAGCCGAGCGGCGCGGCGCTCAGGGTGAGAGCCAGACAGCCCACCAGCGCCCGACGCATAAAACCGAAATCGCCGAACGGTTCGGTCAACAGGTGTATCAACGTCATGGCACCAGCCTCAGTTGCGGCGGGGTAGCCGTGGAAGACGATGAGGAGGGCAGCACCTCGTGGCTGTCGCCCCAGCGATGGCCTTCCGGGCGGAGCATCAGTACGCGGGGGAAGTGGGTTTCCACCTGTTCCAGGTCGTGCAGCACCGCCAGAATAGTGCGTCCTTCCTGATGCAACTGCCGGACAACCGTCAGCAATGTACGGGTGGTCTGGGCATCGATACCGGTAAAAGGCTCATCCAGCAGGATAACCGGCGACTGCATCACCAGCAGCCGGGCAAACAGTACGCGTTGCAACTGGCCGCCGGAGAGCGTGCCGATGTGTGCCTGTGCGAATGCCGCCATACCGACGGTATCCAACGCCTCGAGGGCGTGTTTTCGCCACGCATCGGAGATACGGCCGAACATACCGCAATGCGGGGCGCAGCCCATCAGCACCAGATCGTTGACGCTGAGCGGAAACTGACGATCGAACTCGGTCAGTTGCGGCAGGTAGCCCAGTTGACGGCGTGCCTGCGGCGCCATACAGAAATGACCGCCGAGCGGTGGCAGCAGACCCGCCAGCGTTTTGAGCAGGGTAGACTTGCCGGTGCCGTTAGCGCCGATAATCGCGGTTAGCGAACCGCTGTCAAAGCATCCGTCCAGCGTGCCCAGCGGGGGCTGGCCTGGGTAACCAAACATCAGTGTATGCAGTGTGATCGTGTATGGTGCAATCATGCCAGCGCTACCGCCCAATGAATCAAACCCCATAACAGCGCCAGCACAACACCGGCGATACCCAGCCGGGCCACAGCGGAAAAAGCGTAAAGACTGGTCACATCGTCCTCCCATTTATTTAAATGTTATAACATAACAATTTTGATGAGGAGGCGGGAGAAGTAAAAAAATGTGTCTGACACATCAGGGGAATGAGGTGTCTAACTTGCCGGGAGAGCACGACCGCATGATGTCATCGTCGTTATTCTGGTTTGATTTGAGTGGTGTTGGCGTACAGGGGCGCGAGGCATGTAGCCGCTCGCCCCTGGGTGGCGCAGGGGAAGTGAAGGTCAGGAGCGAGGCATCAGGCGTAGAGCGCGTAGCCGTGCACGGCGATCAGCCGCGCGCCGTCCAGCGCATCGCCATCGGGCGGCGACAGCCGTTGTTGCCAGCGTTCGGCCAGCCAGGGGCGGATGTTCAGACCGATGCTGCCCATCAACGCCATCCGGGGCGGTGACTGCGTCGCCACCGCGGCCAGCAGCCCTTCAATTTCGTACGCGGTCTGCTGTAACAGGCTGGTCGCCAGTGCATCGCCCTGACGGGCGCAGTCAAACACCGGCCGCGCAAAGCGGGCGTAGTCGCCCGGCCTGGCTTGATCCAGCCAGACTGCGGCGTCCGCGTCGTTATCAAACGGTAATGCCTGTTGCTGACTTAATGCCGACGGCATGGCCCAACCTTGCCTGACGCCCCACAGGTATTGCAGGGCGGCGAGCCCGAGGCGCGCCCCGCTGCCTTGATCGGAAATCGGAAATTCATGGCCGCCGTAGGCGGTGATGGTGCGTTGGTGCCAGGCCAGCCCGCAAGAACCGGTGCCGGCGATCACCACCCCGGCATCGTCACCCTGATTGACCGCCAGACAGGCGCCCAACGCATCGGTATTTAATACCTGTACGGCATCAGACGACGGCAGGGCCAGAAATGCCTGATAAGCGCTGCGGTGTTCGGCGCCGGCCAGCGCCAGCCCGACATGCAGGCGCGTACGGTCCTGCTCATGCAATCCGCTGTGCTTCAGGGCCTGCACCAGTGCGTCATCCACCGCCTGACGCACCGTTTCTACCCCCAGCAACAGATTGGCGCGCCCGCCCACGCCCTGACCGAGCGGCGTGCCGTCAGCCCGATAGATGCGCGCCCGACAGCCGGTGCCGCCGCCATCGACACCGGCGTAAAGCCTTTCATCGGTATAAGGCCTTTCTCCGGCATAAGGTGCGGCGGTCATGGGCGTGCCTCCAGGGTAAAATAAGGCAGACAGGCCGCCGCCAGCGCGCCGCTAAAGCAGACCAGCTCCGGCGGTTGAACCTCCGGCAGGCGCAACAGCGCCGCCAGCTCGCGGGCGCAGCGTTGCAGTAACGGTACTGCCAGCGGGTCATCCGGCTGCGCGAGAATATCGTTTGCCCGTGCGGCGTAATCGTCGCCTTTGGCCTGTTTTGACCACTCGACGACCTGTTCGATATGGTTATTGAAACGGGTAAACAAGGTGCCGGCCAGCGGCGTCATCGGCGTCATGCCCTCTACCGCCTGCAACATCGCCTGTACGCCCCATAACCCCAGACGTGCCTGGCTGGCCGGGTCGCCTACCGGAAACAGGCTGCCGCCGTAGTGTTGCAGCCGTCCCTGCCGCCAGCACAGCAACCGGGTGAAGGTGCCGGTGACAACCAGAAAACGGTCTTCATTCGGCCACCGTTGCAGGCAGAGGGTGCTTTCCCTCTGCCAGTCAAACGGGACATCGCCATCAATCGGCAACTGAATCAACGGGTGTTTCATACTTCTCCGTTACTGGTCCGTTACTGGGCTTTCTGCTGCTGCCGGTTGGCGGCGATGGTCTGGTTCAGGCGTTTCACGTCGTTTTCCGTCAGGCGCAGATACTCGTCGTAGGACACCTGATTGTTCAGATATTGGGTGAAACGGGTCAGGATAATCGGGTACAGCTCGTTGCCGCCCAGACTTTCCATTTTTTCCCAGTCGAATACGTAAGCCGGGATGTTGGCGATCTCGGCACGGGCGGTGTTCAACCCGTCGATCACGTGTTGATCCTTGGTCTGATAGTGCAGATCGGGAATATCGGCGCCGACAATAATGTTGAAGTGCTCGCCGATTTCACGCTGGATGGCGTCGCTGCCCAGCCATTCCATAAACTCCGCTACTTCTTTCGGGTGTTTGCTGGTCTTAAACGGCATGATAAAGGTGGCGCCGCCCATCGAAATACATTTTTCCTTGCAGGGAGCCGGCAGCATTTTCCAGTCGAAACCGTTGCCGATTTGCTTGCTGAACTGGTTCAACTGCCAGTTGCCGGAGAAGTAGGTGACGATGTTGCCGTTCACGAAGTCATCCGCCATGCTCTTGTACTGGCCGCCGCCGGCGGCGCCCCACATTTCACGCGGGAAAATGCCCTCGTCCGACCAACGTTTCAAATCCTTGATCCACGCCTGCGCGGCGGCATCCGGGAAGTTGATCAGACCGTCTTTTTCGTAGCGCGTGCCGTAAGAATAAGCCGGACCGGAGAAACGAAAGCCGCTACGATCGATGGTAAAGGGAATGGCGACGCCGGTTTTGGCCGCCACCTGTTTTGACGCCTGCATCAATTGTTCCAGGGTGTAACCCGGTTGCGGCAGCGGCACGCCGGCCTGCTGGAACAGCGTGACGTTAACGAACGGCAGGTCGGCCGTCCAGGAAGCGACGAAGCCGGGCAGCGCGTTATCCTTGTGTACCCCTTTGATGCGCATGATTTTTTCAATGCCGGCACCGTAGCGTTTTTCAAAACCGGCCGGGTCGGCCAGATACGGGCGCAGGTCAAGCGTGTAGGAGAGCAGGCCCATCTGGGTGGTTTTGGCGATATCCGGCCCGAGACCGGCGGCCAGTTGCATCGGCAATTGTGTTTGCAGTGCGTTATAGCCGGTGCTGACGAAATTCACGTCGATGTGATCGTTGTTTTGTGAAAACGTCTTCACCTTCTGTTCCATGAAATGGACCAGTTCCGGGTCATCGTCGCTATATAAAAACGTAATCTGTGTTTTTTCGGCGATGGCATTGCTGCTGGCAACGGCGCCCAGCGTCATGAAGGAAAACAACAGTGCGTGCTGATAGCGATTCATCATTCTCTCCCACCCATTATAAATAGCTGACCCGGCATGGGTCAGGTTGCAGGCGCGTTGGCATTATTGACTGATGACCCCGGATATATCCGACAGTCCCTGATGTATATACCCGTCATACTTCAAGTTGCAGGTGTGTTGGCTGCGTTCGTTCACCCGAATCACTTACCTGAGTAAGCTCATCGGGATTCTCTCTCTTGCCGCCTTCCTGCAACTCGAATTATTTTGGGTGTTAATGCAAATTTGCATGAATGGCCCATTTGGCGACTCATCATGAACAAAAATAGCGTCCTTTTTTGTGAAGCATATTAAATATATTTCGACTAATCGCTGAGTCAATGTCTTTTTGTGATAAGAATCGCATATTGTTCACGCGATAATTTACTCTATAATGCAAAAATACGATGTTAACATGCAAATTACCAAATTATGCAAATTTGCATTAATTGCGTGCTCATATTGAGTCTGGTATTGAAAAAGACGTTGCGCCAAATAGTTGCGCCAAATAAAGGCGCAGTGCGCACAATAACAGTGCAAATAAAGTTCATCAGGTATTTCTTAGCCATTGGTATTTTTTATTGGGTAATAAATTTTTGGATATTTCATTTATTCATTCGCTCGGTAACAAGGATTCACCATGAATATCGGTTGGATGTTAAAGAAAAACAGCGTGGTTAACCGGTTTATGATTACCGACCTGGAGGAAAAATATTATCCTGCAGAAGCGGATACCTTGCCGGATAATGTCAACTATCGCTTTATTAATGGCTTTGTCGATGTCGGCGTCTTGCCTTGTCGGGTCCGTTTTTTGCGGGAAACGGCGCTGCGTGAGGTCAACCTGCCGGAGCAACTGCGTTTTCGCACGCTGTGGAGCGGCGGCGATGGCAGCCAGTCGGTCAATTTCAGCGATTTCTGGCCGTGCCCCACCCATGTACAACGCTTCGCCCGGTGTTATCTGTACAGCGATAGCCTGCAAACAGCGCCCTTCCAGCTCTCCACCTGCGGCGGCGTGACCCTCTGGCTGAATGGCCGACGGATTTGCCGTTTTACCCCGTTCAGCCGCAACACCGAGCAGCAATGCGAGCTGACGCTGCCCTTACAACTGGGGCTGAACACGCTGGTGGTGCATGCCGAAGAGCTATGCGAGCGCGATACCGACTATTTATTCAGCCTGCGCTATCTCGGCGAAACGCCGCTGCGCTGGCAGGTGGCGCCGGATGCGTCCTGCAGCGAACGCATGTGGGCGCTGGACAACTGGATCAACAACCTGTCGCTGGTCGAGAACCTGACCGACAGCGACACCCTGACCTTGCGTGCCGCCGCCCCCTTGCCGGAAGCGGTCGAGGTACATCATCAACTGGTGTGCAACGTTAACGAGTCGATGCCGCCCTGGCGGCAGGCGTTGTCGCTGGCGGCGGGCAATAGCGGCTGGCAGGTCACGCTGCCGACGGGGCTGGTCGGCTATTACGACCTGGTTTGCCGTGTGCTGTGTGACGGCATGACCCTGACGCGCACGGTCAGTTTCGGGCGTCTGCCGACGCAAACGTTGTCTGCACGCGCTATGCCGGCATTGGCGACGCTGGCCGCCCGGCGCGATTACCTGCTGCGCCACACCGCGTTGCACGGCTTTGAGCGCATCGGCCGGGCACTGGCGATGTTCGCCACCGGCGAAGGAACGGCGAACATGATGCCTATCCTCAATCAGGCGCTGCATAAAATCAGCCGCCGGGAAGACTGCGCCGACTTTCAACTGGTGCCGCTGATCTGGCTGTGGCAACGCTATCAGGGCCAGCGGCTGGCCGCCCATGACTGGCGGCGCGTACGCAGCGCAATCCTGGGTTTTCGTTACTGGATCGACGAACCGGGCAACGACACCATGTGGTTCTGGAGCGAAAACCACTGCCTGTGCTTCCACGTCGCGCAGTATCTGGCCGGGCAAAACTTTCCCGATGCGGTGTTCGTGTGCAGCGGCCGTAAAGGACGCGAACAGCAGGCCATCGCCCGTCAACGGCTGGACAGATGGTTCGACGCCATTCTGGAACACGGGCTGGTGGAGTGGAATTCCGCGGCGTACTACCCCATCGATTTAATCGGGCTGGTGGCGTTAGCCGAGCTGGCCTGCGACGACAGCCTGCGCGAACGCGCCCGCACGGTGATCGACCGCATTATGCTGATGACCGCCTGGGTACATCAAAACGGTGTGGCGGTCGGCACGATGGGGCGCGCGTACGACAAGGAGCTGCGCTCCGGCATGTTGACCGAGTTGTCCGGGCTGTGCGCGCTTGTCTGGGGCGAAGGCTGGCTGATTCCGCATTGCGCGGCTTTGCCGTTGCTGTGCCTGAGTCAGTACCAGCCGCCGGAGGAAACCTACGCTATTGCTGATTGGCAATTGCCGCAGGGGGCGCAGGCGCGTTGGGTGCAGGGGTTGAACCGCAGCGCCCGCGTCATCGCCTGGAAACAGCCGGACGTGGCGTTTTCTTCGGTATTCGACCACCACCCCGGCCAGCCGGGGCATCAGCAGCATGTGCTGGATATCCGTCTCGGCCGTCATTATGCCGCGCGGCTGTGGGTGAACCATCCCGGCGAGGATCGCCCGGACGGCGTGCATCGCCCGTCTTACTGGGCGGGTAACGGCCGCCTGCCGCATGTGATGCAGCACCGCAATCGCGGCTGGATTGTCTTCGACTTGCAGCAGGATCTGCGTCGCTGGACTCACCTTTACCTGCCGCGTACCGCGCTGGACGAGGTCGTCGTGGAGCCGAACTGGTGCTTTGTGCGCGGCGGCAACGGTTACGCGGCGCTGCACAATCCGGCCGGGCTGCAACCTTACACGCCGGACGGCGGGCAGCCGGACAGCGAATTGCGTGCCGAAGGCGAGCGCAACGTCTGGTATATCGCGGTGGATAGCGGGCAGGGCGCGGCGGATTTTCCGGCGTTTATCGCGCGCTTTCGCCGCCGTCAGGCACAGTGGACGGACGACGGCGCCGTACAGTTCGACGACCCGGATTACGGCCTGATGCGCTGGCATCCGGCGAGCGGTTTTGCCGTCAATCATCATCCTTTTGTTTTTCCCGACACGGTGTCGGTGATTCCCGAGCGTACCGAGGAGGATCGGTAACATGACAACACAAGCTATGAGCGCAGCCGCCGGCAGCCGGCAGATTGATGCGCTGCTGGACAAGGTGGCGCTGGCGTTCTGCCGCCTGAAGGCCATCAACAGCGTGAGCGTGACCGACGGTGCACAGACCCGCGACGCGCTGACTATCCAGTTTGAAGAGTGGGACTGGGAAGTCGGCGTCGGGTTGTACGGCTTCTGGAAACTGGCGCAACAGCGGCAGGACCACGCCATGCTGGCGGCGCTGGAGCAGTGGTACGAACAAAAATTGCAGGCCGGGCTGCCGCCGCGCCAAATCAACTCCACCGCACCGATGCTGGTGCTGGCGTTGCTGTGTCGCGATAACCCGCGTCCACACTGGCTGGCGGCGGTGGAAGAGTGGGCCGACTGGCTGCTGCATTCGCTGCCGAAAACCGAGGACGGCGGTTTCCAGCACACGGTGAAAGAGCGCCCCAATACCGGGCAACTGTGGGACGACACGTTATTTATGGCCGGGCTGTTCCTGGTGGTCAGCGCCGGGGTGCTCAAACGCCGCGAACTGCTGGAAGAGGCGGAGTACCAGTTGCTGACCCATGCCCGCTACCTGGCGGATGCCACCACCGGGCTGTGGTATCACGGCTGGACGTTCCTGGGCCGCCATCATTACGCCGGTGCCTTCTGGGGGCGCGGTAATGCCTGGGTCACGCTGGTGCTGCCGGAAATTTGCTCTCTGGCGGATTCGCCGCTCTCGGTGCCGGTACGCCGCACATTGGAGGCGATTCTCACCCAGCAGACGCGCGCGCTGGCGGTGTGTCAGCACCCGTCGGGGTTGTGGCACACGCTGCTTAACGATCCGGATTCACCGCTGGAAACGTCCGCCAGCGCCGGCTTCATCGCCGGTATTTTGACGGCGCGTCGGCTCGGTATGCTGGCGGATTTCCCGCAGGAGGTGCTGGATAAAGGGCTGGCGGCGGTAGTGGCGCAAATTGATGAACAGGGTGTGGTGCAGGGCGTGTCGGATGGGACGGCGATGGGGCACGACCTGCAGTTTTATCACGATATCCCCAATGTCGCCGTGCCGTACGGGCAGGCGCTGGTCATGCTGATGCTGCTGGCGCAGCGACATTCTGTTTGAAAAACAGAACTGGGTTTGAAAACAGAAACAGGTTGGAGGAAACGGTGATGGCGAGTCTGGAACTGAAAAACGTCCATAAAAGCTATGGGTCGATACAGATTATCAAAGGCGTGGATTTGACCATCCGCGACGGGGAATTCATGGTGTTTGTCGGGCCGTCAGGCTGCGGCAAGTCCACGCTATTACGGATGATCGCCGGCCTGGAGCCCATCACCGACGGCGAGCTGTGGATCGGCGATCGTAAAGTTAACGACCTCAGCCCGGCGGAGCGAAAAATCGCGATGGTGTTTCAGTCTTACGCGCTGTATCCGCATTTGTCGGTGCGTAAAAATCTGGCGTTCGGGCTGGAAAATCTGCATTTCCCGAAAGATGAAATCGAGCGGCGCATTGAGGAGGCCGCCCGCATGTTGGGGCTGGAACCCTATCTGGATCGCAAGCCTCGGGCGTTGTCCGGCGGTCAGCAGCAGCGCGTGGCGATCGGCCGCGCCATCGTACGCGACCCGGACCTGTTCCTGTTCGACGAACCCTTATCCAACCTGGACGCCAAACTGCGGGTGCAAACCCGCGGTGAACTGACCCGCCTGCACCAAAAGTTACGCACCACCATGATTTACGTCACCCACGATCAGATTGAGGCGATGACGATGGCGCAACGTATCGTGGTACTCAACGGCGGCCGCATCGAACAGGTAGGGACGCCGCTAGAGCTGTTCAACCGGCCGAAAAACAAGTTCGTCGCCGGGTTCATCGGTTCGCCGCGCATGAACATGTTTCGCGCCACCATCAGCAGTGCCTCGGACGACGGGGTAGAGGTGCGTTGTCCGTCCGGCGACCTGCTGCGCCTGCCGTTTCGCGGCGAAGAGGGAAAAACGGTGGAGCTGGGTATTCGGCCGTCGCACTGCCAACTGGTGAAAGAGCATGACGAGGGCGTGTCGTTGTGCATCGACCGCTGCGAAATGATGGGGCATGAAACCTTTATCTATGGCCGCTGTGCCGGCATCGAGGATGAGATGATCGTGCATTTGCCGGGGCACCACGAATTCCGTACCGGCGAGCTGGTGTTCGTTCGCTTCCCTGAGGGCTATTGCCACCTGTTTGACGCCGAAAGCGGTCAAACGTTGCCGCGCCTGACTGAACAACTCGCCTGATTGCAGGAGACAACCATGAACCGAAAATCGCTGATTCAGCCCGGTGCGTCATTGATCGATACGCTGGTGACGCCGGTGGAAAGATCGGTCAATCTGCTGCAAAAATTCGGCGGTCGCCGGGTAATGCCGTGGTTTTTCATCGCACCGAACATGTTGCTGTTCGCCGTGTTCGTATTCATTCCGATTCTACTGGCAGTGTGCTACGCCTTCACCGGCGGCACCAACATCCTGCTGTGGGACCGGCCGTACGTCGGGTTGCAGAACTTTGCCACCCTGCTGCGCTGCGAGCAGTATACGGTGCCGTCGACCTGCGAGCAGGATCTGTTCTGGACCGGGATCTACAACACCGCCTCCTTCACCTTTTTCAATGTAGTCTTTACGCTCGGCGTCGCGCTGGTGACCGCGCTGATCCTCAACCGTAAGATCATCGCCCGCGGTTTTTTTCGCGCCATCTTCTTTTACCCGGTGCTGCTGTCGCCGGTGGTGGTCGGGCTGGTGTGGCAGTGGTTCCTCAATCGCAACGGGTTGCTGAATCTGGTGTTGTCGTCGCTGGGCGGTCAGCCGGTGACCTTTTTGCTGGAGCCGTCGCTGGCGCGTTTCTGGGTGGTGTTCGTGTCGGTATGGTTCCACGTCGGCTTTTATACCCTGATCCTGCTGGCCGGGTTACAGGCCATTCCGCGCGATATCTATGAGGCGGCGGCGGTGGACGGCACCTCGCGCTGGCGCGGTTTCTATACGCTGACGCTGCCGCTGCTGGCGCCGAATATCCTGGTGGTGGTGATCCTGTTGACCATCCACAGCGTGCAGATTTTCGATGAAGCCTGGGTATTGACCAACGGCGGCGGGCCGGGCACCGCCAACAACTTTATTGTGCAGTACATCTATCAGACCGCGTTTTCGTCCAATGCGTCGCTGTACGGGCTGGCGTCTGCGGCCTCGGTGCTGATGGGGCTGGTGTTGATGATCCTGACGGCGTTGCAGTTTCTGCTCACCCGCCGTCTGGAAGGCAAAAAATAACCGGGAGTCGGCATGATGAAGATCATCACGTTTCTTACCCGCACCCGTTATCCGGGGCGGATTCACATCACCGACATCCTGAGCTGGGTGTGGCTGGTGGTCGGTACGTTGCTGGTGTTGATTCCGGTGATGTGGGCGGCGATGTCGTCGCTGAAAACGCCGTCGGAAATCAACCGTTTTCCGCCCAGTTTTCTGCCGGAGGCCGCCAGTACCATCACGTTGCCCGACTACCCGAAACCGCTGGAACTGTGGCAGGCGAAGCAGGACGACGGCAGCGACAAGACGCTGGCGATGGTGCGGCGCATTGGTTTGCTGGCGCAAATGGTCGATCCTAAAGCGCCGCAAGAGGTGATACGGGTGCCGGTGCAAAACCTGACGCCGCAGAAAACCCTACATCTGGAAACCGACAACTACACCACGCCGATGTCGAAATTCCACTTCACCACCTACCTGAAGAACACCGTGTTCGTGACGGTGATGGCGACGTTGCTGACGCTGCTGCTCAGTTCGATGGCGGCATTTGCGCTGGCGAAATACGAGTTTCGTGGGCGCGGCACGGTGCTGACGCTGTTTCTGTCTACCATGATGATCCCGCTGTCGGTGGTGATGGTGCCGACCTTTCTGGTGGTGATCGGCCTGCGGATGGGCGACAACTTGTGGGGGGTGATTATCCCGACGGTCGCCACGCCCACCGGGGTATTCTTGCTGCGCCAGTACATGCTGACGATTCCGGATGAGCTGATCGAAGCCGCGCGTATCGATGCCGCCAGCGAGTTCCGCATCTACTGGAAGATCATTCTGCCGCTCACCGCGCCGGCGCTGGCGGTGCTGGCGATCTTCTCGGTGATCTGGCGCTGGAACGATTTCCTGTGGCCGCTGATTGTGTTGTCCAGCCAGGATAACTTCACGCTGCAAATCGGTTTGAATGCGTTTCAGGGGCAGTTCTCGGTACAGTGGCACTATATTTTGGCGATGACCATGTTGTCGCTGCTGCCGGTGACGGCGGTGTTTGTGTTCCTGCAAAAATACATCACCACCGGTATCGCCAGCACAGGAATGAAATAAATGACGACGCTTAAGGACATCGCCGAGCGCGCGGGCGTGTCGATCAGTACGGTATCGCGGGTACTGAACGGCACTGCGCCCATCAGCGCCAAAGTACGCCAGCAGATTATGGCGATCGCCGTTGAGCAGGGCTATCCGCTGCATAAGATGAACAAAACGGCCGAGGCCCCGGAGCCGCTGCGGCACATTATGCTGGCGACGCCACGGAATCTGATGCTGGAAAGCGACCTTAATCTGGTGTCGCTGACGCTGATTAACCGGCTGAAAACCCTGTGCCAGCAGCGCAATATCCAGCTCAGTCCGTTTGTCGGCGAGCCGGACAGCATCAACGAACAGCAATTGTTGCAGGCGCTGCGGGGCGGCAAGGCCAACGGCATTCTGATCGTCAATGACGACCATCCTACGTTGCTGAACGCGGTGGCGGAAAGCGGCGTACCGGCGGTATTGATCAACGGCGAAGACCCGACCATGCGGCTTAACACCGTGATGCCGGCCAACTACTATGCGGCGACGGCGGCGGT
This sequence comes from Dickeya chrysanthemi NCPPB 402, assembly GCF_000406105.1. NCBI lineage: Bacteria > Pseudomonadati > Pseudomonadota > Gammaproteobacteria > Enterobacterales > Pectobacteriaceae > Dickeya > Dickeya chrysanthemi. Next base: position 719,158 of record NZ_CM001974.1, read on the forward strand.
GCGCTATCTGATAGCACAGGGGCATCGTCGTATCCTGCACCTGACCTGGCCTTCGCGTCAGACCATCCGCGAGCGTGAGCGCGGCTATCGCAGCGCGTTGGCAGAGGCCGCTATCGCACCGGATGAGCGATTGGTTCTGTCACTGCCGGATTTTCAGCCATTGACTGCCCGTGACGCGCTGCTCGACTGGCTGGTGCGCCATCCGGACCGGCTGGGCGTGACCGCCATTTTCTGCGCCGCCGATAATCAGGCTATCGGCGTGGCCGATGCGCTCAGCCAGCACGGTCTGCGGGTGCCGGACGATATCTCGGTAATGGGGATGGACGACATCCTGCCGCTCGATATGTTGCCGCTGTCGCTCACCACGGTGCGTCTGCCGTTCGAAGAGATGGCGCGCGCCGCGCTGCACCTGCTGACTCAACAACTGCTGCCTGCACAGGCCCTTGGCGTCGCTCAGCGTATCGAGCTGGCCGGGCATCTGGTTGTCAGGGAATCGGTGCGGGGGATTGCCAGAAGATAAATCGCTGTATCTGACGGGGGAGGGATACAGCGATATTCTTACCTGATGCTCACAGGCAACGGCTGGCAGCAATGGTGGTCAGACGCAGACAAGTAACGATCATGCGATAGCTAATTCGAATCCTGCAGGGTACCGGGCGTCCATCCCCCACCCAACGCCTTATACAAGGTTATCTGGCTGTGTTGCTGTGAAAGTCGGCTCTGAATAAGGGATTGCTGAGCGGCGTATAGCGTGCGCTGCGCATCCAGTACGTTCAGATAGCCCGTTGCACCATTGGCATACTGTGCCTGCACAAAATCGAACGCCGCCTGAGAAGCCGCCACATTTTTTTGCTGTGCGTCGGTTTCCCTATCCACGACACTGCGTTCAGCCAGCGCATCCGCCACTTCCCGGAATGCGGTTTGGATGGTTTTTTCATATTTCGCCACGGCAATATCGCGTTCAACGTTGGACGTCTCTAACTGCGCCATAAGTCGGCCACCACTGAAAATCGGCAGGTTGATTTGCGGCGCAAAATTCCAGTTGCGCCCACCCGCATCAAACAACTCACCCAGTGCGTTGCTGGCCCGTCCTGCTGAGGTGGTCAGACTAATACTAGGGAAGAAAGCGGCACGGGCAGCACCGATATCGGCATTCGCACCAAGCAAACTGTGTTCCGCGGCAACGATGTCCGGCCTTTGTTGCAGCAGGTCTGAGGGCAATCCGGCAGAAACGGGCTTTGCGCTCGTCATTCCGGTGAGCGAGTATGCCGAGGGTAACAAATCCTCAGGCAAGGGTTTACCCACCAGCAACTCCAGCGCATTGCGATCGGAGATGACTTGCTTGTCGGCCAGGAGTGTCTGATATCGCACGCTTTCCAGCTCACTCTCCGCCTGATGCAACGGCAGTGGTGAGGATTTACCCTCGATGGTCAGACTCTTTTGCAGATCATATTCCTCCTGGCGACTGCGTAATGTCTCGTGCGCCAGACGTTGTAAATCCTGATCCGCAGCAAGAGACATATAGTTTCCTGTCACGTCGGCAATCAGGCTAATCTGCGTGGCCCGGCGGGACCAGTCGGTCGATAAATAGGCCTGCCGTGCTTCTTCCTTGAGGCTGCGGACGCGGCCAAAAAGATCCAACTCATACGCGCTGATACCGACATCAAGGCTGTAGGCTCGGGTTACACCGCCAATGCCAGTGTAAGAAACCGACGCAGGGGTACGTTGCGCTTTCTCCGCGCCCGAAACGCCTACTTGCGGCACCAGTTCAGCTCGCTGAATCTGATACTGTGCATGGGTTTTCTGGATATTTAACACCGCAATCCGCAAATCCCGATTGTTATCCAATGCCAGTTGCACGACCTGCCGTAACTTAGGATCTGCAAATAATTCTTGCCAGGATACCGTCGCAACGGGCGACGCAGTATGCGCCTCTTTTACCGGCCACTGCGTCGCTACAGGCATGGCGGAACGATGATATTCCGGTGTCAACGTACAGCCTGCACACAATGAGGTGATGATGGCTGCCGTCACTAGCGTCAGGATGTGTCTGGACAAATATGACGCTTGGGAGATCATGGAAACGTTCATACCATTGCCACCTGACAAAGGGCGAAGGCGCGGCGGTTACCGCCGTCGGGATAAACAGTCAAACGCGTCATTTCGTCGGCTCCTCACGTGTAATGTTGAACCAGGTGACATAAAGCGCGGGCAGGAATAACAGCGTCAGGACGGTGCCGACGATAATGCCGCCCATCATGGCATAAGCCATTGGCCCCCAGAAAATCTCGCGCGCGATGGGAATGAGAGCAAGCGTGGCGGCGGCGGCGGTTAACATGATCGGCCGCATACGATGTTCGGTAGCCTGTACAACTGCCTGCCAGGGCGATATTCCTTCGGAACGTAAGGTGTCGATATGCACGACCAGAATGACCGAGTTGCGGATTAAAATACCCACCAGCGCCAACACACCCAAAATGGCGACAAAGCCCAGAGGGGCATTACTCAGCAGCAATGCCGCCACCACGCCGATCAAGGCCAACGGGGCCACAGAAAACACCAAAAAAAGACGATGAAAACTTTGTAACTGAATCATCAAAATGGTGGCAATGACAAAAAGCATGACGGGGACCACCTTCACTATCGGTGCCTGTGCTTTCGCACTCTCTTCAACCGCTCCTCCTGTTTCTATCGTATAGCCCTGAGGAAGGCTCTGTCGTAACACCTCCACGTTTGGCTCAAGAGCCTGCACAATGGTTGCAGGTTGAATATCTCCGCTGACGCCCGCTTTCAGCGTGATGGTGGCAGCCCGATCGCGCCGCCAGATAGTCGGTTGCTCAAGCTGATAACTGAACGTCGCGACGGAGGATAGTGGGACCTGCCGACCATTGTTTCCATCGAGCTGCAAATCCAGCAACGCGTCCACCGAACCGCGATCTTTTGCCTGACCTCGCCACAATACGTTGATCAGATAGATATCGTCGCGAACCTGCGTGACCACCTCGCCACCGGTCAGACCATTCAGCGCCTGGGCAATAGCCTGCGAGGAAACCCCCATCTGACGGGCCTTATCCTGCAGTACGTTTACCTTGACCACTCGGGCAGGTTCATTCCAGTCGAACGCCAGGTTGGTCAATGAGGGGTTCTGTCCGATAACAGCGGCCAGTTTATGCGCCTCGGTACGTACTGTCTGGATGTCCGGCCCGGCGACCCGGTACTGCACCGGCTTACCCACTGGCGGGCCTACGTCCAGCAGTTTGACGTAGGCATCCGTGCCGGGGAATGTGCGTGCAAAGTAGGCGCGATACTCTTTTTGCAAACGGTCCCGGGTTTTGATGTCTTTCGCCACAATCACCATCTGGCCGAACGACACCGAAGAAGGCTGAATATCGAAGGATAAAATAAAGCGCGGTGCGCCGGTGCCGATATAACTCGACCAATGATCGACATCGGGATTATTTTGCAATTTCTCCCGCTCGAATTGCGCCATTTGTCGGCTGGTTTCCTCGATCGAGCCGTTTTGCGGCAGGTTCCAGTCCACGATCAGCTCCGGCCGGTCAGAACTGGGGAAAAACTGATGTTGCACCAGCGACATACACAGAACGGAAACGATAAAGGCCGCACAGGTACTGCCAATGGTTAACCACCGATGGCGCAAACAATATTGCAGCATGCGGGAAAACGCGTGGTCGGTACGGCTCTTGTGCTCGGCTTTCTTTGTTATCGTCTTCGGCAGCAGTGCTACGCCCAACAGCGGGGCGATCAGTACCGCGACAACCCAGGACACGATCAGTGAAACAGCGATCACCACAAACAACGTGAACAGAAATTCGCCTGCATTACTGGCATTAAAACCGACGGGAATGAAACTGGCTACCGTGACCAGCGTTCCGGTTAACATCGGAAAAGCGGTGGAGGTGTAGACATGCGTTGCCGCTTTTCTGAGGCTATCCCCCATTTCCAGACGGGCCACCATCATTTCTGTCGCAATCATCGCATCATCCACCAACAGTCCTAACGCGATAATCAGTGCACCCAGGGATATGCGTTGTAATGAAATGCCGGAGTAATACATCACCAGGAAAGTGATGGCCAGCACCAGCGGAATGGAAATGGCCACCACCAGGCCAGCCCTGACGCCGAGGCTGATAAAACTGATCGCCAGCACAATGACCACCGCTTCAAATAAGGCACGGGTAAAGCCGGACACGGCGTCATCCACAATCGCGGGTTGGTCGGACACTTTGGACACCGACACCCCGGCCGGCAGGTCGTGCATAATATGGTCGATAATCCGATCCAGCGCATGGCCGAACACTAGCAAATTGCTGCCTGACTTGATGCCTACCGCCAGCGCGATGGCGGGTTTGCCGTCGTAACGAAATAGCGAGGTCGGTGGATCAACATAACCACGGGTAATGTTGACCACGTCGGTAAGCGGGAAGAAGCGATTATTAATACGTAAGTTGATGTGTCGCAGGCTTTGCTCGGAGGCGAAGCCTCCATCCACGCGTAATGCAATACGGTCCGATCCCGCTTCAATAAAGCCGGACGCAGTCACGGCATTCTGAGCCTGCAATGCCGCGATAACGTCACTGCGGCTTACGCCCAGTTCGGCACTTTTGCGGGGATTGAACTCAAGGTAAATCACTTCATCCTGCGCGCCAAGGATATCAACGCGTCCGACGTTGGGGATGGTCAGGACTTTCTTTTGCACATCGTTGACATAATCACGCAACTGGCGTTGGCTGATGCCATCGCTGGTGAAGGCATAAATATTACCGAACACGTCATCGAAGCGGTCGTTTAAAAAAGGGCCCTGTATACCGACAGGAAAATTGCCCTGGATATCCGCCATCATATTGCGGACCCGTTGCCAGACGGCACGAACGTCCTTTGACGGCGTATCTTCCTTCAGATCGACGAAAATAATGGTTTGTCCAGCCGTTGTCTGGCTGCGGGTGTGATCTAATGTATCGATTTCCTGTAGTTTTTTTTCAATACGGTCAGTCACCTGATTCGTCATTTCTTCCGCAGTGGCTCCGGGCCACTGCGCCTGTATGACCATCGTTTTGATGGTAAATGCGGGATCTTCTTCTCTTCCCAGTTCCTGATAGGAAAAGAAACCGATCACCGCAGAAATAATGATGAAATACCACACCAGGGAACGGTGCTCCAGCGCCCAGTCCGAAAGGTTAAATTTGTTCACAGCGTAGACGTCCTCTCAATGCGGATTTTTTGCCCTGGTTGCAAGCTGTTCACACCGGCAATAACGATCTGCTCACCTTCCTGCAATCCACCCAATACACGTACCTAATCCCCCTGTGACGCAGGCATTAACTGAATTTCTCTCAGGCTGACGGTCAGGCTGGATGGGTTAATCACCCAGACGAAATGCGCCTGCTGTCGTTCAAGGATGGCGGTAGCGGGGACAATCAGCGGCTTGTCAGTATTTCGTGCCATCAGGGGGGAAACGGTCACCACGGTGCCTAAACGAAACGCCTCAGGCGCGTCATTAATGGCAATTTTCACCCGGCGCATGCGCGTCGCCGCATCTGCCGCCGGGGCAATCTCTCTCAGTTCTCCAGTCCATTTCACGGCGGGATCCATCTGCAGCGCGACCTCAAACCGATGGCCCAGAGTCACGTCTTTTAGCTGGGACTCCGGCAGGTCAACCACGGCATCGCGTTCACCCAGATAAGCTATCTGCAATAACGTCTGACCAGCAGCCACCGTCTGCCCGGTCTCAACCGACACTGAGGTGATGACACCATCAAAGTGTGCTTTCAGTTCTGCATAACTTAACTGCTCACTGGCTTTGCGTAGTCTGGCCTGTGCCACATCGACCGCCGCCTGAGCGGCGGTAAGGCTTTGTTCGGCCTCCTCAAGGTTCTCAACGCTGGTGACGTTTACCGCAGCAAGACTCCGTTGACGTTTCGCCGTGATAACGGCGTTTTGCAGTTTTGCCTGGGCATCTTGCACGCTAGCCTGCGCACTTTGTACAGCGAACGCCAACGCCAGGGGGTCGAGCCGGGCGAGTACCTGCCCGGCTTTCACCTCATCGCCCACCTCAACATGCCGGGACACGACCCGGCCCGGCGTTTGAAAGGAAAGCGCGGACGTGATACGCGGTTGCACCGTCCCGGCCAGGCTCATCCCGCCGGCGGATTCCTTAAGCGCCGTGGCAGATAACACATAACGCGGCGAGGGATTGACGGCTGCTTTATCATCACACCCCGCGATTGATGCCAGTACTATTGCCAGAGTACCTATCAAAAACCATTGTTGTCGGTTCATTTCACGGTAGCTCCCTGGAAACGTGCTGCCCTGCTATCAGAAACTTGCTGCCTTCAGTCACCACCCACGCACCGGGCGTAAGACCGGCGGTCACGACAACGTCTTGCGAGCGATAGCGTGCAACCGAGATCTCATGCAGGGAAACCGTATCTTTCCCTTCCTCTATCACCCAGACAGCGGGTTTGCCCTGATGTGATGTCAGCGCACCGGGTGGCAGTAAAATGCCCGGTTGCTCGTTGACCACGATGTTGCCGACAACTGGTGCGCCGAGCGGCCATTGCGCAGAGACGGGTAATGTCGTTTTAACCTGCACGGTGCCGCTGGCCTCATTCAACATCGGTGCAATTTCCCGCACTTTCGCGGTTAAAGCCTCTCCCTCTCTCGCCGAGATCAATCTCACTCTGATGTCATCTCCGGGGTGCTCATTGAGTAAAATGGCTTCCGGTACATCAAATACCGCATCACGGGGGCCATCATGAGCCAGAGTGAGCACGGTTTGCGCTGAAGCGACTACCTGTCCGACTTCCAGTTGCCGCGAAACAATCACACCATCAGCATCGGACTTGAGCTCGGTATACGTTAGTGCATCCTTCGCCGTATCAAGTGAAGACTGCGCGCTGACCACCCCAGCCTGCGCACTGCTTAAATCCTCACGCGCCTGATCCCACTCGGCCTGTGAGATAGCGTGGATTGTCAGCAACTTTTGGTCGCGACTAAAAATACGTTGTTTTAGCTGAAGCGTTGCGCGTGCCGAATGCAACGTTGCCTGGGCAACATCCACGTCTGCTTTTTTTTCGATATCGTCAAGGCGGGCAAGGACCTGTCCTTTCTGAACCCGGCTTCCGACATCAACCAGACGTGCAATAACCCGTCCCTCTGTGCGGAATGCCAGATCGGCCTGAAAGCGCGCTGTCACTTCCCCCGATATTTGAGCCTCATTTTGATACCGGACCTTTTGCACCTGTAGTGCTTTTACCGGCTGCGGAGGTGGCGTCAGCGCCTGTTTTTGCCCGTCACACCCTGTCAGTGCTATCCAGGCTAACCCGTACGCGATCATCGAAAACCGTTGCATGGGATCCTCATCATTGAAACCGTAGAAAATAGACGTTATATGTATCATTGACTGACTGGTCAGTCAATTAAACGCGCAATACATCGTAGCTGTGCAACACGTTTGATGCCCGTTAAAAATGGCTTCACTTTTTCGTATTGATTTTCAGTGGTATTGAAGTGTGTCATGATCGTAGCGGGACATGAGCGAGCGCCGACACACGAAAACCTTAAGGAGTACGGTTAAATGTTAAACAAGATGACGCGGGCTGAACAAAAAGCGCAGCGTCCCTATGAAATTCTGGAAGCCGCTTTTGAAGAGTTCAGCATCAAAGGTTATGCCGCAGCCCGGCTTGATGACATTGCCAAACGTATCGGTATCAGTAAGGGGACCATTTACCTCTACTTTCCGACGAAAGAAGCCTTATTCGAGGCGATGACTCATCACCACTCTCAGCCTTACCGGGACGTTCTGACCACCGCAGAATCCTTTAAAGGCAGTTGCTCTGAGCGTCTGCGAGCGTTGCTTTTGTTTGCCTTCGAAAAGATCTCCAAAGATAAAAAAATCCAACAATTGCTACGATTGTCACTGACTGAAGGCTCCCGTTTTCCGGAGATCGTTGACCGCTATTACCAAGAGTTTGTCGGGCCGCTCGCCGGAGCAATAGGTAAACTACTGGCTGATGGCGTTGCAGCCGGGGAGTTTCGTGCCGGGCCGGCAACAAGCACCCCCGAGGTGATAATGGGCTCGATTTTGCATCTGATGATATTGCATATTAATGTCCCCGGCCGCCGACGTATCAATAAACAAACGTTAGTAGAAGCCCATCTGGATCTTACGCTTAATGGTGTGTTAGCCCACCCATCGTAGTTCGCCTCCCGATGTGCCAGAAACATGCTATTGCTGTTCAGGGGAGAGGATACCGTGTCGACAAAATCCCAACCTAACCCGCTTACTATCAGAGGGTAAACACCGTGCGGCAGCGGCTGTCATCCTCAACCCAGGCGTGATTCACTTCGCTTAACGGACGTCGCTGGAATGGAATGGAGAAATCGCTCCGTGCGGCGGCGTCTAGGAGTTCGCCGACAGAAGCAACCAGTTCTGAATTCGATACGCTGCCAAGCCCGCTACCCATCAGCGTCAGCCCTGAAGAACGCAATAATTTACTGTGTAGCGGAATATCCTGCCCGCTCAGCGAACCGATTTGGACAAAACGCACCACTTTCTCCCCGCCGGCAATGGCAGCCGTCATGATATCGAGTGCGCTCTGGCCCCAGAGATAGTCCAGAACCACGTCGATACCCTCAGCCATCAATGCCGGCAGTTTTGTTGGCAATGCATCCAGCGTAATCGCCACATCGGCACCTTCCGCACGCAGTTTCTCCAGCGCTTCATGGTTGCGGCCAGTAACAATCACTTTTCCGGCACCAAGGTGACGTGCGATGCGGACGGCCAGTCCGCCGGATGTACCGGTTGCGCCGTTTATCAGTACCGTTTCATCTTTGCGCAGTTGCGCCCGGCGCGTTAATGCCGTCCAGGAAGATATTCCGGGGTTGGCCAGCGCGGCGGCTTGCACCAGATCCACTGTGGCAGGTAGCGGCACGATACCCTCGACTGGCACCTGCGTTCTCTGCGCCATGCTTCCCCAGGGCGAAGTAAACGCCAGAAAGTAGACCGGATCGCCGTTACTGAGGTATCCCGTGCCGTCAATCCCGGCGATAAAAGGATACTGTAGCGATGCGCTGTAATGGGTGCCTGCCGCGCGTGATTTGGCCAATTGGCTCACCGCGGATGCTTTCACCGAGACCACCACATGCTTGTCATCGGCTTGGGGTTCAGGGAAATCACCGTACACCGGCAGTTTCCCTTTTTCAGTAACAATGGCTGCTTTCATGTTATCACCTTCAGTTAATAGGATAATGCGTGTATTATGCACACATTATGTTTGCCCTGGGATAATGTCAATGGAAAATGTGCAAAATACACATAATTGTGAAACCTTCGATGACTTGCATGATGCGCTGCTGACTATCGTCGGTGCGTTTAACCGCCCTCAACGCGATGAACTGATGATAAAAGAATCCGGCATTCAGCTTGATCGCGCGCTGTTTCCGCTACTGGTGCAGATAAGCCGTTTTGGCCCAATTGGCGTAGTCGAACTCGCCGACCGTGTTGGCCGCGATTACACCACGGTGAGCCGTCAGGTCGCGAAGCTGGAGGCGACGGGGCTGGCGCAACGCCAGAAGAACATCAAGGATAAGCGGGTGAATGAAGCCGCTATTACTAAAGCGGGCAAAGCGATGACCGATAAAATTGACGCCACGCGCGCGCAGATATACCGCCATGTTTTTGAAGAATGGCAGGATCATGAACGCACGGAACTGACAAGATTACTGCGGAAGTTTGTGATGGATTTTGCCGTATCGGAAAGCAAGAAAAAAAGCGGTTAATCGTTCCGACACGGCTCCCTGTCTGGTATCCCGCGCATCATGGCAGTTGGGTGTGCATCGGGCAGCAGCAGGGGAAGAGCATCTCCCGGCCGTTGAATCGTGGACGATAATGCTCCGGGTCATTTCCCTGTCGCTGCTTTCGTACTCACGGATTTCGCTCCCGCCGGTTTTTCCGCACGCGCTGCAGCATGGCGATGGCGACCACCACGGCGGCGAACAGCAGCAGGATTAGCGTTTGGTATTGCTGCCAGTACGGATCCGCCACCAGCGCCAGCATCAGCGTTGCCGCGAACAGCACCACAAACCCTGCGAACCACAGCGACTCGGTGACCTTGCGCACCGGGAACAGCCACAGGCTGACGACTCCGGTAACGACAATCCCCCAGAAGGTGATAAACAGGATCAGGCGTAGCACCCAGCGGTTGGGGCAGACGACGTCGATCACCGCATTGGCGGCGGAAACCAACTGCGCCAGCGGGGTCGGCAGGCTGGCGGCGGGGTAGTAGGTGCGGCTGATGAGTTGTTGGCTGGCGTCGTCGAGCGGCAGCGGCCAGTATGCCGCACTGAGAAAGCTCCAACTGCTGTAGCGCACCAGTTCCGCCAGTTCGGTGGGTTGTCGGCGGTTGGCGTCGGTAATCAGGACAGGCACCATTTTGCGGTACAATTCGGCAACGCCGGTTTGCGGTTGCTGACTGAGAAACTGGCGCAGGTCGCTCAACTGGTCGCGTGTCCGGCGCGATTCCCCCGCGCCATCGGGCGTATCCGATTGCAGAATAAACCGGTCGATATACGGCAGCAGCGCTTGCAGATTATCCAGCGTATAGAACCCCTGTTGCTTTAGCAGCGACTCCACCGGCACCATCAGGTTAATGGCGTAGCGCGGCGGCGCATTGTCGTCGTGTCCGGCGGGCGTGAGCGCGTTCCGTAATGCCTGCACAAAGCGAATAAAGCGCAGTTGACCGGCGCGACCGGCGAGCGGCGTCAGGTCGACGTCCAGCGTGACGCCGTCCGCCATCGTATCCCGCGTGCTTACGCCAAAGGTGAGCCAGGGCTTGGCCCGGTTAGCCCAGCCGTCAAGCGGCGTCTGCACGCTGTTGCTCAACTGGGCCACCAGCGATGGGGTGAACAGGCCGGCGAGCGCTGACGGCGACAACGCCCTCGGCGAGGACACCACCAGGTCGATAGCGGTACGGTAGCGGTGCGCCAGCCGGATGAAATCGGAATAGGGGCGGTTTTCCCGCCAGTTGGGCGGCAACACCAGTTGTGGGCCGCGCGTAGCCGGCACGATCGCCGCGGAAAAATAGCCGATACGGTCCAGTTGGCGAAAGTTAAGCGTTTGTCCCTCGGCCAGCGGTTGCCAGTATGGATAAAAACCATAGAAGGTGGCGTCGTCGCCGTTAATGTTTGGGGTGCTATCTTCACAACCACAGTCAGCGGGGGCGCGCCAGACCATCGGCGCTGTCGCTAACGTGGGTACGCCGTCTTTGCGGGCGATCGCCTCAATGCGTTGCCGGTCCTGCGGGCTGAGGCGGCTCAGCCCGGCCAGCTTCATCGCCACCTCCCACTGATAATGGTCGGCAAACGGCATATCTTTCAGCGTGGTCAGCCGTGCCAGCGTCTCTTTATCCGGCGCGACCAGATTGGGCGTCTGATACCACTGTTCCAGCGCGGGTTGATTGAGCGAGTACGCCGTCAGCGTGCGCAGGTCATCCCCCGTTAACGCGTAGTACTGCAACGGCGTTGCTGCCGGCGGCGGGGCGTCTTCGTCAGCCTGCGCCGTCAGGAACGCGATGGTTTGCCGCATCGGCCACTGCAACAGTTCCGGTGCGCTCATGTGGCTGCGCCAGTAAGGAAAGAGCTGACCCAGCTCCGACACCTTGCTCATCGACACCAGCAAGGTGTCGGCGAAGGCGTTGTTATTGGGCGGCGGCGTGATGTTGAACTCGCCGCAGAACGTCGCCAGCCATTGACGAGTCCTGGGGCCGGGCCGCCCGTCGGCAACCGGGTTGCCTGCCTGATACGCCGGGTCATCGTGATAAATAAGCGCCAGTGTATCTTGCGTAATATGGGTAAAACGTCGGCTATCCATCCGTTCCAGCGCCTGACGGCACTGGGTGTAAGTCGGCGCTGGTGCTACGGCGGCGGGGGCCGGTGCGACAGGCATCGGCGCAGCATCGACGACCGGTGAGAGCAGTGCTCCCCACGCAAGCAGTACTTTCCATGAAAACCGTAATGCCGACGGCCGCGCCGGCGTTGCATTGTGCCGGGTGATGCGATGAATGCTCATTTTAAAGGTTCTCTCTTAGAGCCTATCCCATTAGGGCTATTTCACTGGCCATTTTGGCCCTGGGCAGTGCTCGAAATCCTCACGTACTGCGTGTACGCTCCGGTTTCTGCGCGCTGTCCGAGTCCAAACTGGCTGCGCCAATAACGCCTACTGGGATAGGCTCCTGGCGGTAATCCGTGAGATGGGGCCGTCTGTCGCGTTTAGCGCCAGACCACGTGCAGCGGCCTGTCCATCCAGGGGTATTTAATGGTCGAATATCCCCACGGCAGCCGGTCGAGCAGCATGTCGAACGGGCCCGGCATCACCTCCAGTTTCCAGCTATCCGCCTGTCGCCACAGGGTACCTTCGCGTTGCAAAAAGGTCTGACGCAGCCCGTCCGCCGTGGTATGGCCTAACGCGTTCCAGTGTTGCAGGATGGCAGCCAGCAAGGCGTCCAACGTGTCGCGGGCGGCGGCGTCCGGCGGCATGGTTAACGGTAACGGTGCATTGAGCGGCAGGCCGCACAGCAGCTTATTCAGCGCCAGTTGGTATTCGGCGTACAACGGTTGCGGGTCGACCAGATACTGCAGGCAGTAAATGGCCTGATAGCGGGCAAGTTCCTCGGGAAACGCGCCGTCCTGCACCAGCGCCAGCCGCGTCAGCAGGCGGGCAAGATAGGGCGAGGCCAGCACCAGCCCGGCGTTGGCGATGGCGATCGGTTCGTCGGCGGGCAGGGCGTCGTCACCCCGCCAGTCGGGGAGGGTGGCGGTCGTTACCGGCGGCGCTATCTGGTCGTTGTCGGCGAGGTCCGCGGGCGGCGGCAACGCGAGAGTCTGTTCGGGCGACGGTACGGCCGTGGCGGTAGCGGCAGGCGGTGTGTCCTGATGCAGGCCGGCATCGGTAATCAGCCGTTGCACACGATCGGCCAGCGTGCGGGTGGCCGGTAATGGTTCAGTCTGCGCCTGCTCCAGCAGAAAGCGGTAAAACACCGCCGGTGATGACGTGTGGTGGCGTGTTTGCCAGTCGGCGGCTAACCGGTGCAGAAAGTCGCGTATAAACGTGGCGATATCGGCCGATGAACCGGCAGTGAACAGCGAGTGATACAGCGCGCGCCAGAGCAGATGCTCCAGTGCCTGCGACGCACCGTAGTAGGCCGGGTGGCGATGACAGAGGTTAGCGATAAACCGGCCGTACGGCTGCAACGCCAGAAAATCACTGCGGCGTAACAGCAGCAGTAAGGCGGTGTGCAGGGTGTCGGGCAACGCTGTCGCCAGCCGTTCGCTATGCGCGGCGGAATGCAGCACCGGCAGCAAAATGCGGCGGATCGCCTCCGGCTGCGAGGGCAGCAGGCGCGCCAGCGCGGCGCAGAGCGCGGCTATCTCGCGGTCGGTCAGGGTTGCCGGGGTGCCCCCGGCGAACTGCTGCAACACGGCCAGCGCGCCGTCGTCGTCCAGTGTCGGCGGCGGGGGGGTTGGGTTTGCGCCGGCATCGTGGCCGTCGGCTGGTCGGCAGGTGCCGTTTGTGGCGGCGTCATGGCGGCGTGCGGAGCGGCATGGCTGACCGCATCGCGTATCGCCACCCAATCCGGCGTATGGTTGGCGGCGAGGGATGCGATCATCTGCCCATAAAACGCCTGCTGTTGGGCCAGGCTCAGGCGTCGGGTCGCGTTGTCGAGCGCCGCTGCCAGGCTACGCAGGCTGGCCGACGGCTGACGCAGCATGATCAACAGCGCCAGCAACCGGGCGGCGTGCGATGGACGCAGCGCCGCGCACAGTCGTTGCCAACCGGCAGGATAGTGTGTCGAGACCGCCAGCCAACGTTGCACCAGCAACGGGTGATGCGCCTGTAACTGTTGCAGGCAGCGCAACAGGTCGACACCGGCAGGCGCTGATGCGGCGCGCGCCCGGTCCGGCGAAACATAACGGCGTGCCGGATCGCCGTGGACCAATACCTCGTGCAGGTATTGGTAGCAGACGGCATCCAGTAATGGGTGCGGCGACGTCGGGAAATCGGCATCGATCCGGCACGGTGCCGCGGCAGGTGGCGGTGTGGGGGGCGACGGCGGCGAGAGCGGTGTTGCGGCCGGTGTTTCGTCGTCGTGCAGGCGGTGGAGCAGCGAGAGTAACGCCCGGCGTACCTCGGTATCGGCCGGGGTATGGCGTACATGCTGCAACAACGCGTCGACTAACGCCGAATGCGACAGGTTATGGTGCGCCGCCAGTTGCCGCAGCAGCGTTTCCAGATAACTGTTGCGGTTAAACTCGCCGCCGCGCCCAGCCAGCAGGTAACTGAACGTGAGGCTCCACAGGCTATGCGTCAGCAACGGGTCGCCGGGCGACTGAGGCGAGCGGGCGGCGATAGCCGACTGGCCGACGCGCACCTCTTCCAGCAGGTCGCGGATAAAGGGGGCGTCTGCCGGTTCCAGCAGGGTCAACAGGCGATAACGCGCCGCGGCGGAAAAACGCACCGCCCAGCGCTGACGCAGTTGGCTCTGCTGCCCACTGGCGATCAATGCCGGGCGTAGCAGCGATAGCATCGCCGGAGGGCATTGGCGCCACACCTGATTCAGCGCCGCCTCATCCGCCTGTTGCAGCGCGGCGGCCCATTGGCGCCGGAGCCTCTGGAGACGGGCGTCGATATCGGCGTCGGGTTGCCCGGTGATAGCGCAGACCGTTGCCGGACGCTGTACCGGCTGTGCGCCCGGCATGAGCGCCGACCGGCGCGGCAGCGGTCGGGCAAGCGGAGCCATTTCTGCCCACAAGGTCGTCAGCAGCGACAGCAACGGCTGTTTCAGCGCACGATCGCCCGGCCAGGCGGCCAGGCGCAGATAGAGCGTTTGCAGCACGTCGGTTCGCTCCATATTGTGGTGCGCCGCCAGTCGGCCAATCAGCCCGGCCATGTAACGCTGTTTGTTGAACTGGCCGCCGCGTTGTACCAGCAGGTAATGCAGGGTGAACTCCCGCAACAGTGGATGCGGCGAGGGCGGCTGTTCTGTCGCGCTCGCCTCGTCGGGCCGGCTAAACCATGCCGGCTGCCCGAGCACCTGCTGAATAAACGGCTGCGCCTGTGGCGCCAGCAGCGTCAGCAAGTCGTTGAACGCGTTGTCATCCAGCGCCTGCGCCATAGCGCGTACGACGTCGGGTTGTTGCCCGCAGGCATACAGCGCCAGCAGAAACCGGGGGCGCTGGGTGCCGAGCAGCGTCGCCCAGACGGGCAGTAATTCCTGACGCAGGCGGTGCCGACTTAATGCCTGATGGATGCGCCGGTGCCAGTAGCGATGCAACCGTCCCCGCAGCGTGGCGGGCATCGCCTCGGGTTCCGGCTGCGCCGCCAGACAGCACAGCGCCATGTCCTGATGGGCGGGCGTCAATTGTTCCAGCCAACTGTGGAGCGCGGTGGCCGGCAGTTGCGATACCAGCCGGGCGATCAGGTCGGCCGGTCGGGCGCTGGCGCTCAGTAACCGGTTGATATCGCCGTAATGTCGGCGCACGGCATCGGCCAGCCAGTGCCGGTGGTGGGTGGCCTGCCGCCAGCCGTGCCGATCGGCATAATGCCAGGGCATCACGCCGTGTTGCAGGAAAAACTGTAGCTGACGCCATTGTGCCGCCGGGCGGTCCAGTATCTGTATTTCCGTCGTCTCAATTTCCGTCGTCTCAGCTTCGTGCGCGTGGCTGGCAGGTGCGGCGGCAGGTTGCTGTGCGCGCAACGCCTCCGCCAGTTGTTGTTGTAGCGCCGCCAGCAGCGCTGATGCCAGATCCGACGCGGGCAGCGCGCCCAGATCGAGCGTTAGCTGGTCGATAACCCACAGTTGATGCGGCGGCGAAGACTGATCAAACAGCGCGTCAATCAACGGCAACAATTGGTGTTGCACGAAATGCGGGGCATCGCGCTCGAATCGTTCCGCCTCGGACGGATGGCAAAAATCGAGCGTCAGGCTGGCGGTGTGAATCCGGTGTGGCTGCGTCATGCGTCCGGTCCTTGTGGTTGAGAACATGGGGGTTGAGAAAATGAGGGTTGAGAAAAGGGCGAGGGCGAACTCAACGATTGCAGCAACGCCATCAGCCGGGCGGCGGCCTCGTCGCACGGTGGCTGACCGGGGACGTGACGCCGGGCGTCGAGCCAGGTCAGCCATAAGGGTTCGAACGTGTTCATGGCATCCAGACCGAGCCAGTGGCAGCGCGGCAACAGATGCGCCGGGCACTGACGGGCGATCAGTGCCTCCGCCTGCCCCCGGAAGACCGGATCGCCGCCACGGGCGGTATATCCGGGCAGGATCAGACTGAGCTGCCCGTTAAACCGGTCGCCGCCGAGGTGGCCGGGATGCAACGTCGGGCGCAGCAGCAGATGCTCCACCACATACACCCCTTCGCACTGTTGATTAAGCTGAATCAGCGTACGGCGTAATTGATTGATGAAGTGCACCAGTTGCGCCGGCCGGCTGCTGTCGCCCAGATACAGCCACTGCGTGTTGCGTGCGTCCGCCGTCGGCGATAGCCGGAACAACGCCTGATAGCGGCTGCCGGTGCGCGGCGGCGCAATACGGTAGCGCGCCAGCGTCACGCCGTGTTGCAACAGCGTGACCGGTAACAGATGGCGGCACAGTGCATGTAGATCGCGTGCCGTTGCCGCCGCCTCGGCGCTGCCGGGCACCGGCGCTTCCCGCAACGGGACATCCAGCAACCTGTCGAGCGCGGGCGGGTCCAGCGATTGCAGCGGCGACGGGCTTCCGGCGTGGTGCGGCACCTCGGCGGCGTCGCTGAACCGCCATCCTTGCCGGGTAAGCGCCTGGCTATAGGGCCAGGCCCCGGCATCATCCATACCGAGTAGCAGCGCTATGCGCTCGGCGAACCCGCCGCGATTTTTACGGTGAGTCATCGGCCGACAGGTATTGAAACCGGCGCCGCGATCGCGGGTCAGGTGGTCGATAGACTGAATAAACCGGCCTGGATAATCAAGCTGCCGGTGGTTGTGGGCATCGTCATCCGCTGCATCGCCCGGTTGATGCCACAACCGGGCGTCCAGTGTTTCGCCGTACAACGCCAGCAGGTAGTCGAGCACTCGCCCTTTGCGGTCCGGATAGTGGTCGATAGCGGCCAGCAGGGCGGAAAAGCGCGACGCCGCGTCGTCCGGGTAGAGGTCATCCACCCCGCGGAACTGCTCATCGTTCAGTAGGCCGAAGGCATAACTGCGCCCGGTATCGATGGCGGGCGAAAACAGGGCGCGCAGGTTAGCCAGATTGGCGCAAAAATTGGCCATCAGTTGCTCAAACAGCAGCAGGTAACCGCGAAATTGCTGTATCTGGCGCTGTTCCTGCTGGTTCATCGCGGCAGGAAAGCGCGGGGCGTCCAGCCGGTAGACGGCGGGAAACAGCGCCTGAATAGAGCGATAGTCCGCCAGCGCACGCCAGCGGCCTTGCGGCGGCGGGGTCAGCGCGGCGGCCTGACGGCGGACTTGCTCACGCAGGGTGCCGCTTTGCAATTGACGCCGCACCAGCCGGATGCTCATGGCGCTGAAATCAATCGGCAGCGGGTGACCCTGATGGGTCAGGCTGAGGTGAATGTCGTCGTGCTTTTTCGGCAGCAGGATCCAGTCGCCGGGATTGAGATGCGTCACGGCACCGTCGGCAGCCGTTTCGTCAGCCAACGACGGCAGCAACCGTAATTGCCGGATGTGGCTGATGCCCTCAATGCTGATGAGCCGGGTATAGAGTGCGGATACCGGTTTGGCGGCGGCAATCGGGTCGGCGTCGGGCGTCGGGTGATCGTCGATCAACGACGCTTCATCGTGACGATCATCCGTTACGCTGCCGTTAGTGACGCTTTCGCCCCGCAGCCACTGAGCGGCCTGCACGTAAATTTCCGCCGCCAGCACCTCGGCATTATCGTGGCGTTGCAGCTCGATATCGGCGTACAGCGTCAGCCCGCGGCTATCGATGATGCGAACGTCGGCGAGGTCTTCGCACAGGTTGCGGTTGCGGTGGTAAACCTGCGTCACCGCCGTGATGATATCGTCGCGCAGCGCCGGATAGCGCTCGCAACGTTGACGCGCCGATTCGCTCAGCAGCAGGTCGATCCGGTGGCGGCCCTGGGCATCCGACGTGACCCACGCCCGCTCCACGTCGTCCACCGCATCCTGTATCACACGCTGATAATCCTGCCGGGTACAGGGGCGCGCCGGAAAAATCCTCTCCGGCGGCATCAGCCCCTGTGCGGCGAAATCGAGCCGGCCATCGGGCTGCGTCAGATAATCCGCGACGTCGAAATCAGCGCGATACATCAAGTCGGTGAGGGCAAAGCACAACAGCTCCAGCAGGGTCACGCCGGGGTCGTGGAGGTTGTAGTCGGTCCAGCGGTTGCCGCTGAGCCGCTGGAGTTGCGCCAGCCCGGTGCGCACCAGGCTGGCGACGCCGTCGGGGTCGTCAAGCGGCGTTTGCCGTGGAATACATGACGGTTGCGCCATATTCACTCCTCGTCCGTCGGCAGCAGGCAGTCGTGCATGTAGGCGTCATGCCACAGCCGGGTGAGGTGATAGCGAATCACGATGCCGTCGCCATAGCCGGTGTGGGTGCGGATTTGCAACCGATAAGGGCGCACGCCGTCCTGGCCGTATGCGGGCGTGTCGTCGCGCAGCCAGCGCAGCGTCAGCTTGTCGGCCCGCGAATGGTAATAGGCGTGGCGGGCGCTGATGCGGTTTTTGCGGCCGAACAGGTTGAACCAAAAACCGCTGGGGGCGCAGGTATTCAGCGCGATGGCATGGATCAGCGCGTAGCGTCCGGAATGACGAATACCGACGCCCGCCACCACCTCAAAAGCCTGGCACCCTTCCAGTTTCGGCGTGAGATCGTGCCATTCGCCGTCGGCGGGCAGCCTGTCGGCCCATTGCGTTCCGGCCCGCCCTTGCGCACCGATCACCCCGTTGACATCCAGCGCGTGGCGCGGTGCCGTGGTGTTGATACCCGCCCGGCCATCCGGGGTAAGCGTCAGCAGCGGATCGGTATCCGCCGTGTTGTCCTGCTCATCGCTTGGGTGGCGGTGGACTCGCAACTGATCGCCGTCCGGTTGCAGGCCGACCGACCACAACGCCCGCGTGGGATCGCTGTCGCGGTAAAACGTCATCAGTCTGGCGTGAGGCTCCAACGCGGCGATCTTCACCCCCTGTTCCGGCGTTTTATCGAACCCTTCTTCGAGGGCGTTGATTGACGAGTCGATCAGATCGGCAAAGTGTTCGGCCGACGGCATAGCGCCCTGACGGAAGTAGTTTTTCAAGGTGCCGCGATTTCGTTTTGCCACTTACCTACTCCTTGTTTCGCTGTCTGCCGTGTTGCCGCACCGGGCGTGCCGTCATCACGGATTACCGGACGGTGATAAAGCTGTCGCCGATGATCAGATCGCCAATACCGATTTTTTCCGGCGGCAGCGGCCTGAGATCTGCACTGAGCCGCAGGTCATGCTGTTCAACCGGCAGGATAATATTCCAGGGATAGCGCGGACTTAGCCCGGTCAGATGCGGGCTGTTTGCGGTGGGAACGCCGGTATTGTTTTTCGGCGCGCCTGCCGCGCTGTCAAACAGTTGCCATTGCAACGCCCGGCTGTCGTGCGTGTCGGCGCTGCGCTGGCGCAGGGTAATCAGCGAAAAGCCGGTGACGAAACGCACGTAATCCAGATGCGCGATGAACGACTCGATTTGATGCAGCGCCACCGGGAAACCAAAGCCCTGACTGATGCTGTCTTCGCGCCACGGGCAGAGATACGCGGAAATATCACGGTTCAGGCGGCGCAGCGCCTGCCCCGGATGGTGCCCTGGCTGGAAGGCGACGGTGCAGCGTACCTGAACCCTGTCGTACACCGGCGAACGGACGGCAATGTCGGCGCCCGGCGGCGCGATGGTCTGCAACCAGCTTTGTATCCGGTGCAGCAATGCGGCGCTGGTGTGCAGGGCATCGCAGGGCTGGTGCCGGCAGGGCGAATGCCGCTGGCGCACCAGCAGCAACACCTGTCCGGGGTGATGACCCGGAACGCCGAAACGGGTATGGGGAAAACAACGCACTTGCTCGATATCCGCAAAGTGCTGTAACACCAGTCGTTCATAGTCCCAGCCGGTTAACGCCCGTCCTTTGTGGCGCAGTCGTTCGCTGACGCGCTGGCGGAATTGCCGGGTGGATTCACGCGGCGCACCGTCGTTGAGCGGCAGCATCAGGCTGAGGGGGCCGAGCCCGGCCGGTGGGGACAGCGCCCGCCAGCCGGGCTCGACGGCCGGCGGCGGCGTGACGTCGTCGTCATCGTCCTGCCCTTGCGGCCACTGGCGGCGTGCCCGCACCACATGGGTGGCGACGTGCAGGCAGTTGGCGTATTCGCCGATGCCCTGCCGGGTACTCACCCGCAACCAATAAAGTCTGTCCGGCATGATGGTGTGGCGATCGTTGATGTCCGGCGGGAGCTCCAGCGTGATGATGCCGGAGGTGATAAAGCCGCAGGTGGTGTCGGCGATGACCTGATGCGGCGGTAACTCGCGCCAGACGTTATCCACCAGATAACACCACTGAAACGCCTGCCGATGGCGGATAGCGGTGGGCGCGGCCTGATCATCAAGCTGGAAAAACAGGTTCAGCATACCGGTGAGCGATGAAGCCTGTAGCCCGATAAACAGGCTGCCGTCATCGTCGTAGCGGGGAAAAAACGTGACGGCGCGCGCTGCGTCGTCGCCGTTGGCCGCCGGATACCGCACCTCGTGGCCGAACGGATGCAGATGCAGCAGATGGCTATCGGG
This sequence comes from Dickeya chrysanthemi NCPPB 402, assembly GCF_000406105.1. NCBI lineage: Bacteria > Pseudomonadati > Pseudomonadota > Gammaproteobacteria > Enterobacterales > Pectobacteriaceae > Dickeya > Dickeya chrysanthemi. Next base: position 739,988 of record NZ_CM001974.1, read on the forward strand.
CGCGGGCGTAGGGTCGGTACGTCCGGGGTACAGGCGCGAGCAAGCGCGGTAGCTGAGTGTCAGCCGGTTTATCGCCGGGGTATACGGCGGATTGGGCAACGGCAGCGGTGTGCGGCGTTTGGCGTTGTGCAGCAACGTTTGGCTCAGCAACAACGCGTACTGATGATGACCGAAGGCGTGTTCCGGCTCGCATAGCGACAGGCGGAGCATACCGTTGCGGCTGGTGTGGTCAAAGCGAAAATCGTCGGCGTCGATGGCCGGGCGGGTCGGCTGAAACGTCTGTTTCAGGTCGGCGTGCAGTTGTATGTCGGGGCGTAACCGCTCGCTGCCGGCCGTTTCGGCAAACAGCGCCGTCGGAGCGCCGACCCGGCGCCATTCGCCTTCGCGCAGCACCGAGAGCTGTGCATTGAAGCGGCGGTTATCGTCATCGCCGGGATAACCGCGATAGTGCTGACGAAAACCGCCGCTGCCGCCCGGCAGATTGGCCCAGTCGATGGCTAGCGTCACCTCCTGCACCTGCTTGCGGGCCAATTCGTAGCTGGCGATCGTCAGCGCCGACTGGCCGACGGGTTGTGCGCCGAAGGGATAAAACGGCTTGCCGGCGTCGGCCTGACCATCCGGCGTGTAAAGCTGTAACGTTCGAACGCCGGATACCTGCGTGCTGAGCGTCAGCGGGCCGAGCACAAAATCACGCAATACCGAGTAAGGGAAAAACGGCGTTTCCGGTTTGATGGCCAGTTGCAATGCCGGGGCGTGATAATGCCAGATGTCGCCGTGCAGCGCCGGATCGCAGGGGATCACCGCGTCGAACCCCGGCAACAGGGTAAACGTCAGCCGAAAACCGTACCGGCCGTCGTCGTCGGCGCACAGCGGATGGAGACGATACGCGGTGATGGGTTGCCAGCCGTTTTCGGTGCTGATGCGCAGCGTGAACAGCTCGCTGCACAGGCGGTAAAAGTTGGCCTGGCGGTGGCCGTTGAACAACTTTTCCAGCAGCAACTGGCTGGCGGCGGGCAGTAACCGGCGGCTGCGCGCCAGAATGCGGCGTTGCTCTTCGTCATTGAGCCAGCGGCGGCGGCTCAGACATTGACGGCTGAACAGATGCCCCAGCGCCCGGCAGTAACAGGCCGGGTCCTGGGTCTGGCGTAGTACGCCGGTCAAAAAATACTGGTACAACAGGCTGATGGCGTCGTCGTCATCGCTCTGTTGCAACGCCTGCAACTGGCGGGAGGATAACGCCGCCGTCAGCGCATCCAGCAGCGCCGGCGCGGCGGCGTCCGGCAGTAACGGCGCCATGGCGTGCGCCAGCGTCAGCAGTAGCGTTGTCAGCCGCTTGCGCAGTACCGCCGCAGAGGCGGCATCCCGTAGCAAGTAGAGTTGTTGCGCCAACTGTGACCGTTGTGCATCGACCAGCGTGACGGTGAGGCTGACCTGCCGCCGTCCTTCGGGCAGGTAAAGCACCGGGTCGATGATGGCGAAACCCGGCGCAGACGGTGACGGGTGACGCTGCAACGCCGGCGTTTCGCCAAACAGCGACAGCAAGGTACGGGAGCGGGGCTGTTGATGGTCCCACGGCCACAGGCTGTCGCTGTGGATGGCGGTGATGAAATCCAACTCTCGTTCCGGCGACATCAGCGGGTCGCGCTTGAGCAACAGCGAATGCACCTGTTTGACTTCGGCGTCGGTGACCCGCAACGGCTGATCGCTGCAATAAAGCCTGTCGTGCAGCCGCGAATCCTGTCCGCGGCTGAAAACGACGCCGCGTTCAAGTAATACCGGCGATGCCGAGGGGGATTCCAGCGTTAATTTTAGAAATACGGCGTCGGCCGCGAGCGGTTGCGGTTGCTGGCGCAGCACCCGGCGGTAGTAAAAGTCGAGATGCCGGGTAGTGAACCGGTTGAGCCGGGCCTGCGCCCGGGTAAACAAGGTCAGAAACGTCAGGTAGAGCGCCACTTCCGGCGAGTGATCGGCATGGGATAACGCCTGTTGCAGATGGCTTCGGCAGTCGGCCTGCAACTGGCTGACGGCGTTGATCGCGGCGGAAAAGCAGAGCTGTAGCTGCTCTTCCAGCACCTGGATGCCCGGCAACTGCTGCTGGAGCAACTGTTGCTGCTCGCTGGCGATAAACCGCCCGTTGTCATGGCGAATGCCCCACAGCGGGTCGAGGGCCGTCAGGCGCGGGTCGGCCAGCAACGATTGGCGGTAACCGTCCAGCGCCTGCGCCAGAATCACCACGTACTGGAACGGCCTCACCAGTTGTGTTTTCAGGATCGTCTGGATCGTCAGCTTAATGTGGTCGGCGCTGGTGGTGTGGACGGGAAGGAAGGCGCGATACCAGCGATCCAGATTGGCGTAGAGCGCAATCAGGTAAGCCAGCGTGTTACCCATGCCGTGCGACTGCGCCTGGCGAAACCGGCTCTGTTCCAGTGCGGTGTCGAACGACAGGATGATCGCCATACCGGTGACTTCGCTTTTGGCAAACAGCGTCTGCCAGTTGCCTGCCGTCGGGCCGTTGCCGGCGTCGAAACTCAGCTGTGCGGCGATGTCGCTGGCCAGCACCAGCAGCGTTTCAAACGACATTTCATCGGCCAGAAACGCCCCTTCTTCCAGCGCGGGCGGCAGGCGCCGGCGTTGCGAGGCGGCGGGGGGCGGCAACGGTGGATTCCAGTGTACGGTCATGGGCATCGGTCTCGATTAAACAAGGTCGGATAGATTAAACAGGGTCGGATAGGGGCAAAACGGCGCTGGCGGGAAACATCCGCTAGGGCGCGACGACCAGCGTGCCTTCCCGCAGATAGAACGGGTACACCATGTTGCTGCGGGTATTGGTGGCGATCAGGGTGTAATCAAGGCGAATTAATACGGTGCCGTCGGGAGCCGGCGGGTTATCGATGGCGATAGCCTGTAGCCGGATGCGGGGCTCAAAAAACAGGATGGCTTGCTCAATCCGGCTTTTTATGTCGGTCAGCGTGGAGAGGGTGAGGTCTTCAAATACCATGCCCTGAATATCGCAGCCGTATTCCGGTGCCATGATACGTTCGCCGGGTCGGGTGGAGAGCAGCAACGCCAGACTTTGCCGGATATCGTCGTCGCCGCTGGCCATGACGATGCTCTGGGTGGCGGCATCGAATTGCGGCGGGAACCCCCAGCCGGTGCCGAGAAACGCGTTATCGTTATCCACGGTTAGCCTCCTATCAATACGGTAAAGTCGCCCAGCGCGATGTTGCCGCCGTGGGCGGTGGTATCGCCGAGACGGGCGGCGGGTTTCCCGCCGATCAGCACGGTGGCGGAGCCTTTTACGATGGCGTCCGGCGGCCCGACGCACACACAGTTATCGCCCAGCACCGCCGCCGGCAGCTTGCCGATCAACACCGTCGGTACGCCGGGGCCGATCACCGGCCCGCCGACATGAGGCACCGGCGGCAACCCCGGCGTTACCATCGGGCAGGCGTGTAAATCAGTCAGGCGAGCGGCGGGCGGCATAAGGTGTTTCTCCTGATTTTTTGTCGATAACCAACAACGTTGTCTTGTTGCGTGCTGTACCTGTCTGGCGCTAGTTGATCATCACTATGCCGCCTTTCACCACGGTTTGGCCGGAGGCGGACAGTTCGGCGGTGGCGTTGCCTTTGGCGGTCAGGCCGGTTTTAGCCGACAGGCTGACGTTCATCCCGGCGGCGGTGACGTCGGCTTTGGCGCTGATATCGACGGTGCGCCCGGCGCTGAGTTCGATTTTCCCTTTGGCGCTGAGGGTGATGTTTTTCGGGCTATCCAGCGTGATGCCGGATGAATCCAGCGTGACGCGGTTGCCGTTCTGGTCTTGTAACGTCACCGTTTTGTCTTTGTCACTCAGCATCACCTGATTGCCGCCGGGGGTCGTCAGGGTGATGGCCTTGTCCTCTTCGTTGAACTGCAACGTTAACCGGCTGCGGGTCAGCAGCGTTTTGAGGGTGTTTTTGGCTTCCGGCGTGACCGGCGGTGGGTTCTTGCTGCTGTACAGACTGCCGAGGATCACCGGGTCCGACGGGTTATTGTTGAAGTAACCCAGAATCACCTCGTCGCCCACCTCCGGCATGAACTGCGCCCCGATGCCGGCCGATGCGTAGTAACTGGCCAGCCGGGCCCACACCCCGTCGTTTTCCGCCTGCATCACCGGCACCGACACCTGAACGCGGTGCTGCTGTTGCGGGTCGCCGTCCAGTTTTTTTGACGATGCCTATCTGTAACCCGTCCACGCCGGGCAGCAGGCCGGCAGCGGGCGGCGGCGTCAGGTCCCGGTGTTCGGCCGACCAGACCGGCGGCATACCGAAATCGATGTAGGTCAGCCATTGTCCGTCCTGAATATGATGGCGAACACCGCCGACATAGAGGTGGCCGTTGAAACGCGCGCCGACCCCGGCCAGTTCGATCAGCGTGTTGATGCGGGCGCGGGCGCAGCCCTGACAAGTCAGGGTGCCGCGCAGGCGCGACAGGGCGGATTTCACTTGCTGACCGCTCGCCCACTCCCGCAGTGCGGTAGCCGGTAACGGCGTAGCGCTTTGCAGCCGGAACTCCGTCAGCCCCAGCACGCCGGCCAGTTGGTCGGCGCTCAGGTTGCCCTGCCGGCTGACGGACTGCGCGGCGGCTTTTTCCTGCAACGGCTGCTGGTTTTTGATGTCCCAGCCGACGCCGGTGACCGCGCTAAACTGATGACGGGCGTCGATGTCGGCCGTCAGCGACATCAGGTCGTCGCCGTAGGTGAGGGTTAACACCGGCGAGGCGCTCAGGGGCGGGGCGGTGACGGCGACGGTGCCGTCGTCGTTGCACACCACCAGCCCGTTGGCTTCCGCTCGGGTCAGCAGAAAATCCCAGTCGGTACAGTTGAACTGCACCAGTTCGTCGTGCTGTGTTTGCGTGGTGTCGACACGGGCGCGGAGCCCGGCGCAGGCGCGAATCAGGCGGCTGAAAATATCGCTGTCTTTCTGCCGAAGGTAGTTGTTGTTACGCCGCGCCACCGTCATGCCGATGGCGTTGTCCCGGCATTCGATCCGCAGTCGCGAATGACCGTCGCCGCCGAGGCTGATGCCGTGACGAATGATGATGCCCTCGAACAACACCTGTTCCTGACTGGCGTAACCGGCGGCGATGGTCAGCATGTTGCCCGGTTTGAACAGCTCGCCGCTGCTGAGCGAAAAGCGGTTTTGCGGCATATCGCCGTCCTGAATCGTCAGCTCCGCGCGGGCGATATGATTCACCTGCTTACAGATGTGAATCGACAACACCTGAATCGCGTTGCCTACCTCGGTGCCGTTGCTCTTGATGGTGTAGGTCACTACGCCGTCGCTGCGTGTTGCCGGGGAATCCGCCATGTCGTCGCTCCATCAGGCCAGTGGGGGAAAATAGAGCCGGGTGCCCGGCACAAGATGCTGCACGCTGTTCAGGTCGTTATAACGGGCGACCGCCATGTAATAGGCGCTGCCCTGATAGACCGCGTAACACAGTTGCGGCAGGGTATCGCCCTGTTTGACCACCACGCTGTGGGTAAGATCGGGCGAGGAGCGATTGGCGCGCAGCGCCTGCTCGCTGCTGTCCAGATAGTTGTCGAAACGCAACCCGACGGTGGCGCGTAGCGGCGCTCCGGCGGCATCGAACAGCGAATAACGGATGTCAAGGCGGGTCAGTCGCCCTTTGAATGACAGCGTGCCCCAGGTTAATACCACCACGCTGGGTTCGTGTTTGTCGCCGACATAGCGGTACACCACGTTTTTAAGCCGGGTGATGTAGCCGGCGACGTCCGTTTTCTGCGGCTGTTCCACCACGCCGGTGCCGTCAATCATCAGCTCGAAACTGAGGCTCTCGCTCTGGTAGCTGGCAAAATCGAGGCGCGGTGCCAGACTGCCGAGCGTGCGGTTACCCGCCGCCAGCCGGTTGGTGTAATTGATGCCATGCTCATGACGGAGGCTGGCGGGATTGAGCATCACGTCAAATTGCTGTTTTTTATCGAGAGTGCGGATGGTCAGCTTCTGCATGATAGACGGCTCCGGTTAGCGTTCCCGCGGCTCGGTGTGCAGATGATGCAACGCAAGGGTGCCCGACGCGGCGGCGTGCGGGCCGGTTTGGCTGCCGTCGTCGCGGTTTTCCGCGCCCGGTTGCGGTTGCGCCGTTTCCTCGGCGTCATGCGGCGGGATGACACGGGAGTAAATCGTCAGTTGTCGTACTTCTATCGTCATGATGGGGCTGCCTTATATGGTTTGCGGTTACTGTTTGCGTTTGGAACGGCTGAAACACAGGACAATCTCTTCAATCGCTACTGCATTACGGGTGGCGTGAAAGCTCTCGATCTTCCAACTGATGGGGTAGGCGTTATAAAACAGCCATACCCGCAACGGGTCGCCCCGTTCGTCCAACAGGCTGACGCTCACCTCTTTGGTGACCAACGGGCTATTCAACAACCCTTCAAAACAGCTTTTGCACCAGCGCACCAGGGGGGAGTCGGTGGCGCCAAGGCCGCGGCGTAGCCTCAGCGGGCCTTGTTTTACCGCAGTCGGCAAATGGTAGACGCTGCTATTGCCGCCTTCGGTGAAGGGCTCGGTTTCAATCTGCGCTTCGATGCCGGAGACTTCCTGAAACGCCTGGTCGTCGCCGCTGTTGTCGATGTTCACGCTGAAATAAAACGCGGGTAGCGGCCAGTCGCCGCCGGGCGATTGTGTTTGCATCGGTATTACCGTGTTTATACTTCAATGGGTTATAGCGAATTAACGCGGCGGCGACCCGCCGCATTAACCGGCCCTCACGCCGCGAATAGGCGATTACACCGCGACTTCCAGCCCTTCGTGCGCCAGTTCGATGGTTTCAACCGCCACTTCATTGCCGTCTGATTTCAAATCCGTCCCGCTGATTTTGGTCGGCCAGGCATTTTTGAGCTTCCACGTCATGGCCGGGCTGCCGCTTTCATCCAGCAAATTGATGGTGACGGCGGTGCGGGCGATGGTGTTCATCTTGATTTTCGAAAACCAGTCGTAGAAGTTGTTATCTTTGACGAAAATGCCTTTTTTCAGCGTCACATTGCCGGATTTGATAATCCCGGGCATTTTGATGGTGGAAAATACCGGGCTGTTGCCGGCGCGGTATTCGATTATCTGGGCTTCGATATCCAGGCCGGTAATTTCCTGAAACGACGCCACCATGCTGGCGCCCGCGCCGCCGTCCCATTTCACTTCAAAGTGAAATTTGGGCATCGGCCATACGGTGTTTGACTGAGCGGAACCGTCATCTGCCATAAGTGTTCTCCTTGAAGAGGGTGATAAAACCTTTAGTTATCAAATACCTGTTGTTATCAAAAACCTGAAGTCATCAAAAACCTACAGTCGTCAAAACGTGATGCCGTCAGCGTCAGGATTTCTGCATCTGCTGCTGGAAGGTGATTTCGATAAACTCGGCCGGACGGCTGATGGCCACCAGCACGGTAATACGCAGAATGCCTTCCAGAATGTCCTGCGGCGTCATGGTCTTGCCGAGCCCGACATCCACGCTGTAGGCATCTTCCGGCGATGCGCCGGCCAGCCCGCCGCGTTTCCAGATACCGAACAGGAAGTTTTCGATCATGCTCTCCATCGAAACCCAGGTATTGGCGGTGTTGGGTTCGAACACGTAGGCTTTGGCCGCCTGTTTGATTGACTCCTCCAGCATGATCATGGTCCGGCGCACGTTGACGTAGCGCCAGTCGAGGCTGTTGCCGTCCAGCGTGCGTGCGCCCCACACCAGCGTGCCTTCGCCGGTGAAGGTACGCAGCGCGTTGATCGATTTCCCCTGGGTGGTGACGTTCAGGTCTTCCTGTTCGTCGGCGCTGATGTTCACGCTGGGCGATACCACCGCGTTCAGGCTGACGTTGGCCGGGGCTTTCCACACGCCGCGAGCGTTATCCACCATGGTGTAGATGCCCGCCATCGACGCGGCGGGCGGCAGCAGGTTTTGTTGACGCCGGATGTTCTCCAGTACGCTTTTGTAGATAGGGCTGATAGAGAACAGAATTTTATGCAGCAGCGCTTTTTCCGCGTCGCTCTGTTCCACCGTCAGTTTGGCGACTTCATCCAGCATTTGCTGTTTTTTGGCCGCTTTTAACTTGTTGCTGCCGCTGTTTAACTGCTCGGGGCTCAGCCCGTCCAGCTCTTTGAACGCGCCGGCAATCTCGGCATTGAGCGCGGTGGTCAGAATGTCCAGATTGTTGATATGGGTGAAGTTAATGTCGCTGTCCTGAATAATCGAGGTATTCAGCCACGGGTAGTACGCGGCGGCGTAATCCAGATAATTGATGCCCAGTTTGGAACGGAAGTTGGCGATACAGTCGCCGCTGGGGTCTTGCCTGTCTTTATAGCCTTCCCAAACGTCGAGAATCGCGATGCGGTTTTTCATGGTGCCGCCGCAATGCGCCAGCACCGCCTGCTGTACGTTGATGCAGTCGTCCTCTTTCAGACACACCGCTTCCGGCGTCAGTACCATAGTGGGTTCCGGCTCTTTGAGCAGCGGCGTGATGCCGTTTTTCAGCGCATCGGCGTCGATGGCGTTCTGATAGCCACCTACCGAGACGATATAGCAAGGGCCGCCGCCGTTCTGGAAAAAGAACAGCATGCTGTAGTACAGCAGATAGCGGGTATTCGCCAGCGTCAGGGCATAGGTTTTGCCGGCCTGACTGAAGGCGGCATCACCCGAGACTTTATCGGTCTTTTCAACGATATCGAATTTATGCAGCGGCGCGCCGCCGAAATAATGGCGAAAATCGGACATCGAGGTAATACGCCATGCTTTATTGCGTAGCGATACGCCGCCGTTTTCCGCTTTTTCGGTATAACCGATAAATGCCGGCACCGCGGTAGCGACTTCTACCACTGAATTAGGGAAGGCATTTTTTTCAACAATATAAACGCCTGGGGTTTTCATCACGCCCATAGTTTTATTCCTTCTGCTTGATATATATACCCGTCATACTTCAAGTTGCAGGTGCGTTGGCTGCGTTCGTTCACCCGAATCACTTACCTGAGTAAGCTCATCGGGATTCTCTCTCTTGCCGCCTTCCTGCGACTCGAATTATTTTGGGTATCACCACCCGCGCCTTGCGATACCAGTAAAGAGGATAGTGCTTGCGCCGATATTTCTTATTGCCCTGTTATTTTTGGGGTCGCGTCAGTTAACAATAATTTCAAATACGCTTTCAGATAATATATGGGTATTCAACCGACATTGATGTCGTGGCATGGCTACCGGTAATCGCTCCATTAATAATGTGTCTTGCTGATAAAGCTGAAAATAATAATCAGACCTTTTTTGTATTATTAACGGCTCACGGGAAATAAATGCCTGAGCGTGTTGACCATTAGCCAGTACTTCCGTGCCGAGATAATCGAACCGATTCTTCTGGCGACTATCCTGAATACGCGAGTACTTATTCACATAAGGCGCGGTGAACAGATATTTCCAGCGCCGTCGCTGGCTGCGAAACGGCATAATCAATAACGGCGCGGCTCGCTGGTTAAGGAATGCCGTTATCGCCGCCGCGCGAATATCGATATCGACCAGCCAGGCCCGCTCTTTTGGCCGGGAGCGCAGATTTAGGGGCAACGGCATCTCATCCTTCGGTGCCGTGTTGTCGGCCGCCTGAAGACGCACTTCGCCGGTTTCCGCCCCGCTTAGCGTGTAATGAAAGTACGGCGTTTCGCGTTCCATCGACCCACTCAACGCGGTATAGCTGAAAAAGTCGGGCTCCCGGCTGCCAAACCACCACCGCAGCATCAGGGCGTCGGTTATCTGCAAGGCGGCGCGCTGCGCCCGATCCGCCAGCACCAGCAGCCCGTCTGCCAACGGCTTAATCAGCAGCCCGGCGTGCGCCGCAGCCTGTTGACTGGAGGCCGATAATTCGCCATAAAACGGCAGCCCGCTACCGCCGGCAAAAAACTCATGCTCGATACGCAATTGAAATAACGGGCTGTAATCGCTCATGGCGGTTAATCCTTGGCTACGGTGGTCTGCAATTGCCTGATGCCGTCTGCCTGAGCCTGAATGGCCTGACTGTCGGCGATTTTTACCCGCAGGCGATATACCGCCGACGGCAAATAACGGCTGCCTAACATCGTCCACATATTTCCGAGCTCATGACGCGGCAGGCTGTCCATTTCCAGTAATAGTTGCTCAATTTCCTGATCCATATCTGGGGCGTTATAACGGTTAAGCAAGGCGTTTTTATGAAGGAATGCCATCGCATGGGCGATCACCTGCAATCCTTCCGCGTATTGCGTGCCGGTAAAATTTGCCGCCACCACTATCGACACCCGTACAAATAACGGCGGCGTACTGACAGCAAAACGATTCCCAGGATTAGCGGCATTATTCCGATACGTCACGGTTTCTTTTTCAATATTCGACAGAAAGACCACCAGTTTATTTTTCGTCAGCGGAAACATTTTGCCGTCGTCATCGGCCGGATTAGCAATCACCACGACGTCATCATGCAGATTTAGGGTATTTTTCAGGTATTGATTCAATTGTTTTGTCAGGTAATGGATAGCGGCGTGGAGCATGGGGTTTCCTTTATTGAATGACCCTCTTTACCCTATTTTTAGTGCAGAGGTTTATACCCTTCATACTTCAAGTTGCAGGTGCGTTGGCTGCCCTCGCTCACCCCAGTCACTTACTTGTGTAAGCTCTTGGGGATTCGCTCGATTGCCGCCTTCCTGCAACTCGAATTATTTTGGGTATAGTTAATAAAAGACAGTATTGCTGATGATGTGCGAGCTGAAAAGAGTATTCGGAAGTTAAACGGCATAATACGTAAATTAGCCATGATGAATGGTGGGGTAACGTGATGAAAAAAGAAATTTCATGTTTTTTTAAGTGATAAGGTCGTTAAGTGGCTGGCGATACCTTATCTTTTCACTGCTGTATTCAGCATTATTTCGCTGGTGAGCTGTTGTTAAACATGAATTATCATACCTGATCGAGGTTCACCGCCAAACAGGGAGAATACGCATGAAATTACTACTCGTGGGCGCAACCGGGCTGGTCGGCCATCAGGTGTTATTAAACGCGCTGTCAGACAAGCGTATTACGCAGGTGACGGCACCGGTGCGGCGTGAATTACCGGCTCACGACAAGCTGCTGGCGCCGCAGGTGGATTTTGAACACTTGCCGCAAGATGCCGACTGGTGGCGGGCGGATGCGGTGATTTGTACGCTGGGCACCACCATCAAAGCGGCGGGCAGTCAGGCGGCGTTTTACCGGGTCGATCACGACTACCCGCTGGCAGTCGCGCGGCTGGCTCAGGAGCACGGTACGCCTGCCTACGTGCTGAATTCAGCCAGAGGGGCGAGCGTCACGTCGCGGTTTTTCTACAACCGGGTGAAAGGTGAAGTGGAACGCGATCTGGCTGGGGTGGGGTTTTCTTCACTGACGCTGGTGCGCCCAGGGTTGATTGGCGGCGAGCGACACGATCGACGTGCTGGTGAATGGGCGGCACAACAGCTGTTGCATGTATTGCATCCGGTGCTACCACGGGCTTTGCGTATTAACCCTGCGGAAAACATTGCGGACGCTTTGTTGGCGGCGGCGTTGAACCCGGTTGGAGGTGTGCAGGTGATTGGCTCTGAGCATCTGGTGTAAAGTGGAGAGCAATGTGCATAACGCAGGAGCCACTATGAATAGCACGATGTCACCGGTTGAGCTGGCAAAAGCCTATCGGCTGGTTAACCACGGGCCGACGGTGTTGGTGTCGGCCTGCCATGATGGGGTAGAAGATGTGATGGCGGCAGCCTGGTGCTGTGGGCTGGATTTTGCACCGCCTAAGCTGACCGTGGTGTTGGATAAAGCGACTAAAACGCGTGAACTGCTGGAAAACAGCGGCTATTTTGCCATTCAGGTGCCGACGACGGCACAACTGGAATTGACCAATCAGCTCGGCAGTATCAGCCTGCGGGATACTCCGGACAAGCTGGCGCGCTGTCAGGTGGAGCTGTTTCGCACTCACGAGTTGGATGTGCCGCTGGTGGCCGGTTGCGCCGCCTGGCTGCTGTGCAAACTGATCCCTGAGCCGCACAACCAGCAAACCTACGATCTGTTTATCGGAGAAGTTATCGGTGCCTGGGCCGATTCACGCGTATTCAGTGAGGGTCACTGGCATTTTGAAACGGCTGACCCAAAATGGCGCAGCCTGCATCATGTGGCGGGCGGGCATTATTACGCTATTGGTGATGCGATGGATGCGAAAGAATCGTGACCATATAAACCAATGCCCTGCAAGAGCAGGGCGTTCGGCCCATAATTAATATGGCTCTATTTATTGTGGTTTACTGTTTTCTATTGGCGGTAAAGGGATTGACCATTAGCGCGCAGTTTTTCAGCGAATTGGTTTTTTTCAAGTTTATAGAACGAGTAGGCTATCAGGCCAATACTGTCTTCTGGATTTTTTACCAGTAATTGAAAAACCCATGATTTTTCATTAGTTATAACCAACGAATTATCGTTTTCCATCGATCTAAAATAACGTCCCTTGTTAACCTGAAAGTTTTTCTGTCAGTAAGCTAATTTTACTTTTATCGCTCACATTCACTGGAGCGTAGCACCTGATTCATTGCTTGATTAATCAGTGAATTCAGATCTGATGGGGAGAGTGTTCTGACGGTTGCTGCTGCCATACCTGCTGCACCAACACGGTTTGATGACTGCTCAACAGATTGCAACATTGCCTGACGATGAGCTTCGGAAATTCTCTGTAATTCAAATGAACGTGACATAAGCAGTATCCTCATCCTTTTCCTGATTCATGTGCTAACTGGGTTCATCCTTGAACCTGTTCATCCATACCGGAACCTGTGTCGGCCCCGGTATTGATGATGGTTATCAGAACGGAATGTCGTCGTCAAAATCCATCGGCGGTTCGTTGCTCGGCATCGGCGCGCTTTGCTGCGGACGGGACTGGGACTGACCGCCGCCGCCGCTGAACTGGTTGGCTTGCTGCGGCTGTTGCGGCTGACCCCAACCACCTTGTGGCGCGTTACCACCACCCGTATTGCCGCCCATGTTGCCACCGGCCGGAGCGCCAGCGCCGCCGCCAGCGCGGCCGCCCAGCATTTGCATGCTGCCGGAGATATCAACCACGACTTCAGTGGTGTAGCGGTCCTGACCGCCCTGATCCTGCCATTTGCGGGTACGCAATTGGCCTTCGATATACACCTGGGAGCCTTTGCGCAGGTATTCGCCGGCGATCTCAGCCAGCTTGCCGTACAGTGCGACACGGTGCCACTCGGTGCGCTCTTTCTGCTCGCCGGTCTGTTTGTCGCGCCAGCTGTCCGACGTGGCCAGAGTCAGGTTAGCGACCGCGCCGCCGTTCGGCATGTAACGGACTTCCGGGTCCTGACCCAGATTCCCGATAAGAATCACTTTATTAACGCCTCTGCTGGCCATGTTGGTGTCTCCTGAACAATCACATATTTAAATTTTAAACGAAAAACTATATCACGCCATTGAGCCAGATAATACCCGCGAGGCGAACCGCATTCTTTTTTCCACTGTTGCAGAAATTGCTGTCAGGTACTGGATATCCATTCAGTTTTGTTTGTGCCATAATCGGCCGTTTCTACTGGCTTCCTTTTTTAGATAAAGGATAAAAAACAGCGTCTATTGCGGGAAAAGTGTGCATGGATAAGATCGAAATTCGTGGTGCCCGTACCCATAACCTGAAGAATATCAACCTGATTATTCCACGCGACAAACTGATCGTCGTGACGGGGTTATCCGGTTCTGGCAAATCCTCGCTGGCGTTCGACACGCTGTATGCCGAAGGGCAGCGTCGTTATGTGGAGTCGTTGTCGGCCTACGCTCGCCAGTTCCTGTCGTTGATGGAAAAGCCGGATGTGGACCATATCGAAGGGTTGTCACCCGCCATTTCCATCGAGCAAAAATCCACCTCGCACAACCCACGTTCCACCGTCGGCACCATCACGGAAATCCACGACTACCTGCGCCTGCTGTTCGCCCGCGTCGGCGAGCCGCGCTGCCCGGATCACGATATTCCGCTGGATGCCCAGACCGTCAGCCAGATGGTGGATAACGTCTTGTCGCAGCCGGAAGGCAAACGGCTGATGCTGCTGGCGCCGATCGTGAAAGAACGCAAGGGCGAACACACCAAAACGCTGGAAAACCTGGCGACGCAGGGCTACATCCGTGCCCGTATCGACGGTGAAGTGTGCGACCTGTCGGACCCGCCGAAACTGGAGTTGCAGAAAAAGCACACCATCGAAGTGGTGGTCGATCGCTTTAAAGTGCGCAACGATTTGGCGCAGCGTCTGGCGGAATCGTTTGAAACCTCGCTGGAGCTGTCCGGCGGCACCGCCGTGGTGGCGGATATGGATGACCCGAACGCGCCGGAACTGCTGTTCTCCGCCAATTTCGCCTGCCCGGTGTGCGGTTACAGCATGCATGAGCTGGAGCCGAGGCTGTTTTCGTTCAACAACCCGGCGGGTGCCTGCCCGACCTGCGACGGGCTGGGCGTGCAGCAGTTTTTCGACCCGGCGCGCGTGGTGCAAAACGGCGAGCTGTCGCTGGCCGGCGGCGCGATCCGCGGTTGGGATCGCCGTAATTTCTACTATTTCCAGATGCTGCGTTCGCTGGCGGAGCATTACGAGTTTGATGTCGAAGCGCCGTTCGATAGCCTCAGCCCGGCGCTTCAAAAAGTGATTCTGTACGGCTCCGGCAAAGAAAATATCGAGTTTAAGTACATCAACGATCGTGGTGATACCTCGGTGCGCCGTCATCCGTTCGAGGGGGTGCTCAACAATATGGAGCGCCGCTACAAAGAAACCGAATCGACAGCCGTACGTGAAGAACTGGCGAAATTCATCAGCAACCGGTCGTGCGCCAGTTGTAACGGTACCCGCCTGCGTGAAGAGGCGCGCCACGTCTATGTAGAACAGACCACGCTACCGCAGATTGCCGATATGAGCATCGGCCATGCGATGGAGTTTTTCCATAACATCAAGCTGAGCGGCCAACGGGCGAAAATCGCCGAAAAAGTGCTGAAGGAAATCGGCGATCGTCTGCGTTTTCTGGTCAACGTCGGGTTGAATTACCTGTCGCTGTCGCGCTCGGCGGAAACCTTGTCCGGCGGCGAGGCGCAGCGTATTCGTCTGGCCAGCCAGATCGGCGCGGGCCTGGTCGGCGTGATGTACGTGCTGGACGAGCCGTCTATTGGTTTGCACCAGCGCGACAACGAACGCCTGCTGGAGACCTTGATCCACCTGCGTAATCTCGGCAACACCGTGATTGTGGTGGAGCACGATGAAGACGCCATCCGCGCCGCCGACCATATCATCGATATCGGCCCCGGCGCAGGCGTGCACGGCGGGCAGGTGATTGCCGAAGGGACGGCAACGCAGATCATGGCGGTGCCGGAATCGCTGACCGGCCAGTTCCTGAGTGGGGCGCGCAAAATCGAGATCCCGGCGCAGCGTGTACCGGCGGACCCGGCTAAAGTGCTTAAGCTGATTGGCGCGCGCGGCAACAACCTGAAAGACGTCACCCTGACGCTGCCGGTCGGGTTGTTCACCTGCATTACCGGGGTGTCCGGCTCCGGCAAGTCGACGCTGATCAACGATACGCTGTTCCCAATCGCCCAGCGCCAGCTCAACGGCGGCGAACTGAACGAACCGGCGCCGTACCGTGACATTCAGGGGCTGGAGCAATTCGATAAGGTGATCGACATCGATCAAAGCCCGATCGGCCGTACCCCGCGCTCCAACCCGGCTACCTACACCGGCGTGTTTACGCCGATCCGCGAGTTGTTCGCCGGCGTGCCGGAAGCGCGCAGCCGCGGTTATAACCCCGGACGTTTCAGCTTTAACGTGCGCGGCGGGCGCTGCGAAGCCTGCCAGGGTGACGGTGTGATCAAGGTGGAAATGCACTTCCTGCCGGATATTTACGTGCCTTGTGACCAATGCAAAGGCAAACGCTATAACCGCGAGACGCTGGAGATTAAATACAAGGGCAAGAGCATCCACGAAGTGCTGGAGATGACCATTGAAGACGCCCGTGAATTCTTTGATGCCATTCCGGCGCTGGCGCGTAAGCTGCAAACGCTGATCGATGTCGGTTTGTCCTACATCCGGCTGGGGCAGTCCGCCACCACGTTGTCCGGCGGCGAAGCGCAGCGCGTGAAACTGGCACGTGAGCTGTCGAAACGCGGCACCGGTCAGACGCTGTATATTCTGGATGAGCCCACCACCGGGCTGCACTTCGCCGACATCCAGCAACTGCTGGAGGTATTGCATCAGTTGCGCGATCAGGGCAACACCATTGTGGTGATTGAGCACAATCTGGATGTGATCAAAACTGCCGACTGGATTGTCGATCTGGGGCCGGAAGGCGGCAGCGGCGGCGGCGAGATTCTGGTTTCCGGCACGCCGGAAACGGTGGCGCAGTGCGAGCAATCCCACACCGCCCGTTTCCTGAAACCGATTCTGGCGCGCGGCTGAGCCTTCCAGACCAAAATGGGTTGTTAAGCGCGGCTTGCCGCGCTTTTTTATGCCAATGATTCACCACCACAGGAGACGCGAAATGTGGAAACAATACGATATTCGGCTGAAACCCCGCTCCCGTGGTTTTCATTTGATCACCGATGAGGTGCTGGGAGAGGTGACGGATTTGCGTACCGTGAAGGTGGGGTTGCTGCATGTCTTTATCTGCCACACGTCCGCGTCGCTGACGCTCAATGAAAATGCCGATCCGACGGTACGGCAGGATTTCGAAAGCGCGTTTAACCACCTGGTGCCGGAAGACGAGCCTTATTATCGCCATACCTATGAGGGCAGCGACGATATGCCGGCCCATCTGAAAAGCAGCTTGCTGGGCAGCAGCCTGATGCTGCCGGTGCGTAACGGTCGGCTGCATGTCGGTATCTGGCAGGGGATTTATCTGTGCGAGCATCGCAATCATGGCGGCAGCCGATCGCTGGTGGTGACGTTGCAGGGGGAATAAGCAGGGTTAATGGTCTGTGCGGGGGGCCGACAGCCTGGCGCGATGTTTAATGCTGTACCAGCGATATATCGTCGGAGAGATATTCCACCACGACTTGATTACGCCCGCTGTTTTTCGCTTTGTACAGCGCGTTATCCGCAGTTTTGATCGCAACATCCAGCGTTGATTTTTGCGGGTTAAAGGTGGTTACGCCAACCGAGATCGTGACCTGATGATGCTGTGATCTCGGCATATAAATGGTATTGGCGACATTATTACGCAGCCGTTCGGCGATCACCGTCGCGACATGGATGTCGGCGCCCGGCAGCAGGATTAAAAACTCTTCGCCGCCGATTCGGCAGACCAAATCGGTTTTCCGGAAATTTTTACGGATTTGTTGGCTCAGCTTACGGATCACTTCATCACCCATGTCATGACCAAAAGAATCATTGATCACTTTGAAATGGTCGATATCAATAGCGATTACCGAGACTTTTTTATATTCGCCGCGAACCTCTTCCATGCTTTCCAGCATTCCTCGCCGGTTTAACATGCCGGAAAGCGGATCGGTATGGGCTTCGGAGCTCAGGCGGCCGATACGTTTGTGCAGCAGCACGGTACCCATCAGCAATACCCGCTTGAGCTGCTCTACTTCCAGATACCAGGCTTTGACTGAGCGTATTTTGTTTATCACCCCCGGTTGTTCCATACTGCTGGCGGATTTAGCCAACTGGCGCAGCGGTTTGGCGATGTAATAGGTCAAAATGCTGAGTATCATCAATGTCACGATCCCCAGCGGCGTACCTTGTTTGAGTACATTGACCATCACGTTATTCAGCGCTTCTTTGATGGAATGAAATGACTGCTGAGTGATAATAATCCAGCCTGATTTTTGCGTACGGATAAATGAAGCTGGCGAGGGAATGCCCTGCTCATCCGGCATCATAAAGCTGCCTTTATCCTGACCGTTAACCGAAGACAAAGTCGCGGGGTCGCTAAATTTGGTGCCAACTTGTGTGAGATCGTGGTGATAAATTATCGTGCCTTCTTTATCAATCACATAAGTATTGAAACTATCGTTACTGAATTGTGTATTCATGAACTCATTCAGAATGCGGCGGTTATTTAAATACAGCGAGCCGCCGATATAACCAAGATAATTACCCATGTCATCGAAAATAGGCTGGGAAATAAAAATAATATAATTGCCGCTCAACGAGGTATAGGGAGAGCTGATAATAAATTTTTTTCTTTTTGTGCAATAAGATGCTGGCTGGAGGTTAATGTGATGCCGGTCAAATTCAGCGATATTGGCGACGCGGCAATGATCTGGCCGGTTGCTGTCACCACCACCATTGAATTAAACGCATGGCTTAACTGATGAATACGTTGCAAGTCAGTTTGCAGGGCACGTAAATTACCCGACTGGATATGACTGACGATCAACCTGGCGCTATAAGATAATTGCTCTTCTGAAACAGAAAAAAAATTATCCACAGTCATGGCGAGTTTGGCTGAATAACTGGCATTGACTTTAGTGGCTTGTTCAAACAGTAGTTTTTTTTGAACGTGATAAAAAGTTAAATAGCTATTCAATAGCGTAACAAACATACTGGCAAGAGAAATGAATAGGATTAAATGCAAAAGATTTATTTGTATCAGTTTTTTTATTCGCATTTAGTTATAGCTACCGGTGATGACCATTTCTGGTTGCACAAAATGTGCAATTCATTTCTTTTTCCGTTAAGGGTGGACGTCAATCTAGCCTTAATAGTTAAGTAGTAGTCAAGGTTTAAAATAGTGTCAACCAAGGAGGTAGAATTTGTGGTCGAAGTAATAAAAAGAAACCCTGTTTTAATTTAAATCAGTCGGCATAACCTAAATAATTCGCGTTACCGGCAACACACTGGCGTGTTGAGCATCTGCTTTTTCTAAGCTGCCTACTCGGCAGTGAACAGTTCCGCGATGCAACCACAGCTGGATATGGTTTTCTAAGCTGCCTACTCGGCAGTGAACTTCCACTGCGGTTTCATCGGGTTGGCCAGGGTTTTCTAAGCTGCCTACTCGGCAGTGAACCAGAAGAATAGTCATTATAAACAAGACTCAGATTTCTAAGCTGCCTACTCGGCAGTGAACATAAGATATTGGTGCTCATGGTAATCTCGACCTTTCTAAGCTGCCTACTCGGCAGTGAACAACTACTGCCTAATTATCAGGGGTGGATTGACTTTCTAAGCTGCCTACTCGGCAGTGAACACATGTCAAGGTTAGTGACAGTTTTAGAGACATTTCTAAGCTGCCTACTCGGCAGTGAACCCTTAATACCCAGCCTACCAGTGCCGCGAGTGTTTCTAAGCTGCCTACTCGGCAGTGAACCTTCGGGTACCCGCAAAGACTCCAGTGACTTCTTTCTAAGCTGCCTACTCGGCAGTGAACGCCGCCGCCTTAACCGCCGCCAAACTGACTCATTTCTAAGCTGCCTACTCGGCAGTGAACTGCCATGGGTCGAGCGGGTTCCCGCCGAGTCTTTTCTAAGCTGCCTACTCGGCAGTGAACGGTGAAGCCGTTATCGTGCTGGACAACGGCATTTTCTAAGCTGCCTACTCGGCAGTGAACCCGTTATCGTCGACGGATGTCGGCTCAATGCTTTTCTAAGCTGCCTACTCGGCAGTGAACAATAGCCAATCTGACAGCAGGAACAACGCTCCTTTCTAAGCTGCCTACTCGGCAGTGAACGTGCAATCCATCCGGCACTACAGGCAGTGCGGTTTCTAAGCTGCCTACTCGGCAGTGAACTAAATGTCATACAATCTCGGTGAATTACCCCATTTCTAAGCTGCCTACTCGGCAGTGAACGGCAAAAGTTTTTCTGTCTGCCCGAAAGATTTTTTTCTAAGCTGCCTACTCGGCAGTGAACATTCAGTGCCTTGAAGGGTGCGCGTTTGTTCATTTCTAAGCTGCCTACTCGGCAGTGAACTTGTAGTGTTTCGGCCCGCAGAGTCTCTCGCTTTTCTAAGCTGCCTACTCGGCAGTGAACGATCTCGATTACAAGGCGCTGACTGTTTCACCTTTCTAAGCTGCCTACTCGGCAGTGAACTCATTCGCCAGTTTGTGACGTGCATACTTGCTTTTCTAAGCTGCCTACTCGGCAGTGAACTGCGTGATGATATCAATGAGGTTTTTATACTCTTTCTAAGCTGCCTACTCGGCAGTGAACAGAGGATCATCGGTTGTCACCTTGTTATCTGGGTTTCTAAGCTGCCTACTCGGCAGTGAACCATAAAATCTCCGGCAAAAAGAAACCCGCACTTTTCTAAGCTGCCTACTCGGCAGTGAACTTGATGTCGATAGACAGATAACGCTCAATGTCTTTCTAAGCTGCCTACTCGGCAGTGAACAAACCCGGATGGCACGCCATACGCTGCGCGCCTTTCTAAGCTGCCTACTCGGCAGTGAACTGTAGCCCGTTGACTCTAACCCTTTGTATTCTGACCCGCAATTGTCGATTTTCGTCGTCAGACCCTTTTTTTTCGGCTGTCGGTAACTGATTGATTTTTCAGTGCCGAAAATAGCGGCTGAAAAAAAGGGTATAAAAATAAGAAAAGTCTTTTCGGCGCCATTCACTTTCCCGTTGTGGCTGTGATAGGTTAATTCTCGTTACTTTCCAGTAGATTATACCCGTCATACTTCAAGTTGCAGGTGTGTTGGCTTTCCTCGCTCACCCCGGTCACTTACTTGGGTAAGCTCCCGGGGATTCGCTGCGTTGCCGCCTTCCTGCAACTCGAATTATTTTGGGTATCCGTATTTCCCAATTAATTATTAGCCTGCGTGTTATTACGCGGGTGGGTTTGCTTTATCACGACAACAGAGAAACGGTTTTATGGATAACGTATTCAGCCCGTCGGATTTAAAAACCATTCTGCATTCCAAACGCGCCAATATTTATTACCTCCAGCATTGCCGTATTTTGGTCAATGGCGGGCGGGTGGAATATGTCACTGAAGAAGGGAATCAGTCGTTGTACTGGAATATCCCGATTGCCAATACCAGCGTGGTGATGCTCGGCACCGGTACCTCGGTCACGCAGGCGGCGATGCGGGAATTTGCCCGTGCCGGGGTGATGGTCGGGTTTTGCGGTAGTGGCGGCACGCCGCTGTTCGCCGCCAATGAAGCGGAGGTGGCGGTGTCGTGGCTGTCGCCGCAGAGCGAATACCGCCCCACCGGCTATTTGCAGGATTGGGTCAGCTTCTGGTTTAACGAAGAGCAGCGGCTGGCGGCGGCGATTGCCTTTCAGCAGGTGCGCATCGGCCAGATTCGTCAGCACTGGCTGAGCGGGCGGCTGGCGCGTGAGTCGCGTTTCGCCATCAAACCCGAGCATGTGGAAGCGCTGCTTAACCGCTATCAGCAAGGGCTGGCGAACTGTCGCACCAGTAACGATGTGCTGGTGCAGGAAGCGATGATGACCAAATCGCTGTACCGGCTGGCGGCCAATGCGGTGAGTTACGGTGATTTTACCCGCGCCAAACGCGGCGGCGGCACCGATCTGGCGAACCGTTTTCTCGACCACGGTAATTATCTGGCTTACGGGCTGGCGGCGGTGGCGCTGTGGGTGTTGGGATTGCCGCACGGGCTGGCGGTGCTGCACGGCAAAACCCGCCGTGGCGGGCTGGTGTTCGATGTGGCGGACCTGATTAAAGACGCGCTGATTCTGCCGCAGGCGTTTATCGCCGCGATGGAAGGGGAAGACGAGCAGGAATTTCGCCAGCGCTGCCTGACGTCGTTTCGTCAGGCCGAGGCGCTGGATGTGATGATCGACAGCCTGCAACAGGTGGCGCAGCAATTAAGCCAGGTGGCGAAAACCGGGAGTCAGGGGGCGCAATGAACATCCTGCTGATTTCCGAATGCAACAAGCGGGCGCTGGTGGAAACCCGCCGGGTGCTGGACCAGTTCGCCGAGCGCAAAGGGGAACGCACCTGGCAGACCGCCATCACCGAAGAGGGGCTGAAAACGCTACGCACACTGCTGCGTAAAACCGCACGGCGCAACACGGCGGTGGCCTGCCACTGGATTCGCAGCGCCAATCACACCGAATTGCTGTGGATTGTCGGCAACCTGCGGCGTTTCAACCCGCAAGGCAGCGTGCCGACCAACCGCACCGAGCGTGATATTCTGCGCAGCCAGGATGAAAATCCGTGGCACAGCGCCGAAGCCTTCAGCCTGCTGGCGGCGATTGCCGGGCTGTTTCACGACATCGGCAAGGCCAATGCGCTGTTTCAGGCCGGGTTGCGGGGCAAGGGGCCGCGCAGCCAGCCGCTTCGCCACGAGTGGGTGTCGCTGCGGCTGTTTCAGGCGTTTGTCGGCGAGCGGGACGATACCGGCTGGCTGACGGCGCTGGCCGCCATCCGCCCGGAGGGGGAAGCGGCGTTGCTGGCGCGCGTGCAGCAGGATGAGAAAATCCCCCACTCCTCACCGTTTAAAAGCCTGCCGCCGCTGGCGCAGGTGGTGGGCTGGCTGATTGTCTCGCACCACCGTTTGCCGATGTTCTGGGATGACAAGAGCGACAATCCCAGCCCTGATCTAGCCGATGTGAGTCAGTGGCTGACTGGGCAGGTATCGCCCTGCTGGAATGCCGTTAATCACCTGCGCCCGGATATCAGCCAGCAGGAATGGCAACAGGTGTGGCAGTTCCCGCACGGCACGCCGCTGCAAAGCCGCGTCTGGTGTGAAAAGGCGCGCAAGTTCGCTGCCCGTGCGCTGAAGTTACCCTCGTTGATGACCTTCGGCCAACTGGACCAGCGGCTGACGGTGCATCTGGCACGGCTGTCGCTGATGCTGGCAGACCACCATTACTCCTCTTCCGATGCCACCTCCGGCTGGCAAGACCCGCGCTATACCGTGTGGGCTAATACCGATAGAAAGACCGGCAAGCTCAAACAGCAACTGGACGAACACTGCGTCGGCGTGGCGCAGAATGCGCTGCTGCTTGGGCGCAGCCTGCCGCACCTGCGCGATACGCTGCCGGCCATCACCCGCCACAAAGGCTTTCGCCAGCGCAGCACCGATGCGCGTTTCCGTTGGCAGGATAAAGCATTTGATCAGGTCTGCGCCATGCGTGAGCAGGCGGCCCGCCACGGTTTCTTTGGCGTCAACATGGCCTCTACCGGGCGCGGCAAGACGCTGGCGAATGCCCGCATTATGTACGCGCTGGCAGAGGAATCCGTCGGGTGCCGCTTTTCGGTGGCGCTCGGCCTGCGCACCCTGACGCTGCAAACCGGCGACGCATTGCGCCAGCGCCTGACGCTGGATGAAGACGACCTGGCGGTGTTGATTGGCTCGCAAGCGGTGCAGGAACTGCATGAGCTACGCCAGCAGGAGCAGGAAACGCGTGTGGTGCAAACCGGCAGCGAATCGGCTGAGTCGCTGTTTAGCGAGCATCAGTACGTCAGTTACGACGGCTCGCTGGATGACGGTCGGCTGAAAACCTGGCTGGAAAAATCGCCGACGCTGCATCAACTGCTGAGTGCGCCGGTGCTGGTCACCACCATCGACCACCTGATGCCCGCGACCGAAAGCCTGCGCGGCGGCCACCAGATTGCGCCGATGCTGCGGCTACTCACCTCGGATTTGGTGCTGGACGAGCCGGACGATTTTGGGCTGGAAGACCTGCCCGCGCTGTGTCGGCTGGTGAACTGGGCGGGGATGCTCGGCTCACGGGTATTACTGTCATCCGCCACGCTGCCGCCGGCGTTGATCCGCGCGCTGTTCGAAGCCTACCTGAAAGGCCGCGCAGCCTGGCAGCAGGCGTACGGCGAGCCGGGCACGCCGCTGAGTATTTGCTGCGGCTGGTTTGATGAATTCGACAGCCAGTGCCATCAGCTTGCCGATACCCAGGCTTTTGCCGATCAACACAAGGCGTTTGTCGCCGGGCGCATCGACAAGCTGCATCAGCAGGAGCAGCGGCTGCGCTGGGCGGAGATTGAACCGGTGGCAAGCCCGACGCGAGAGGCGAGCGCGGTGTGCCGGGCGCTGGCGCAAACCCTGCACCAGCGGGTGTTTGCGCTGCATCAGCACCATCACCAGACGCATTCCGGCGGCAAAACCGTGTCGCTGGGGCTGATTCGCATGGCAAACATCAACCCGCTGGTGGCAGTAGCGCGTGCGCTGATGGAGATGCCTTCCCCGCCGGATTACTGCGTGCATTATTGCGTTTATCACAGCCAGCACCCGCTGGCGATGCGCTCCCACATCGAAGCGCGGCTGGATGCAGCACTGATGCGCAAAGACCCGCAGGCACTGTGGCAGGTGGCGGAAATTCGTGACGCCATCGAACAGCAGCCGCAGCAGCATCACCTGTTTGTGGTGCTGGCCACCTCGGTGGCGGAAGTGGGGCGAGACCACGATTACGACTGGGCCATCGCCGAACCCAGCTCGATGCGTTCTGTTATTCAGTTAGCCGGGCGTATTCTGCGCCACCGCCAGCGTGACGAGTATGTGCCGACCTCACCCAATTTTTATTTGCTAAGCCACAACGTGCGGGCGCTGAAAGGCGAAAAAGTGGTGTTCCTTCGCCCCGGTTTTGAATCGGAGCACGGCTTCACACTCGCCAGTCACGATCTGCGGGAGATCCTCAAACCGGAGGATTACCAGACCATCAGCGCTGCGCCGCGAATTCAACAGCCACCGGTACTGAAAGAACCGTTTACGTTGATTTCGCTGGAGCACGCGGCGCTGGCAACAAAACTGTTTGGGCCAAAAAACGGGTCGTCTTCACAACCAACGGCTGTGCTGTGGTGGCGCAAACCGCTGCACTGGAACGGCGAACTGCAACGGCACACGCCGTTTCGCCGTTCAGACCCGCAGCAGCGTTACTGGCTGCGATTGGAAGATGAAGGCGACGATCCGGTCTTTATGTTGCAGGACGACGGGCCGAGCGGCTGGAAAAAAATCGATGAGATTCGCTCAGTGGAACAGGCCATGGCCGATGGCGTCAGCCTCTGGGTAGAGATGGATTACACCGCGCTTTATCTGCAACTGGCCGAGGAAAAACAGTGGGAACTCGCCAGAGTCAGCGACCGCTTTGGTGAAATCAGTATCAGCACCCGCGACAACCGGGCGTGGTGCTGGCATCAGTGGCTCGGGGTGTTTGGGGAACAATCATGATGACAGGAGGAGGCATGGAAGAGAGTGAATTAACGCAGTTTATTGTCAGTTATATCGAAACCCGAAAGCAGGCCAAGCTGGATGCCTTCGATAAAGCCGCTGATAAGCAGCGGGCGGCGTTAAGCGGCGAAGCGCTGGCCGCAGCGGAAGTGGCGCTTTTGCAGCAGCGGCGCGAGATAGAACAGGCTTACGAGGCGCGCACCTGGCTGACGGATGCCGCCAGCCGCGCCGGGCAGATTAGCCTGGTGACCCACGCGCTGAAATTCACCCACAGTGATGCCAAAGGCAGCAGTGTGTTCAGCACTGAACCTGAAACGGCTACGGATGTGCTCTCTACCGCGTCGCTGGCGCAACCGGCGATTGATGCGGTCGGCAACGCGGCGGCGCTGGATGTGGCCAAACTGCTGCAAACCGAGCATCAGGGTGATTCGCTGGTGGCGGCGCTACAGCGGGGTGACCACCGCGCGCTGGAAGCGCTGGCGGAAAACGCAGAGCAGCTTGCACAGTGGCTGGCTGGGTTCGGGCAGGTGTTGAGCGATAAACAACCCAGCTCCCACAAGCTGGCAAAGCAGATCTATTTTCCGGTGGGTGACGGCGAATACCACTTACTCAGTCCGCTTTATTCCTCTTCGCTGTCGCAGGCGCTGGACCAACGCCTGAACGCGGTGCGCTTTGCCGAGCAGGCTAAAGCCATCCGCGAGGCCCGGCGACAAAAGCGCTGGCACGATGAAGTTGATGTCAGCTACCCCGGTATTGCGGTGCAGAATATGGGCGGCACCAAGCCGCAAAATATTTCCGCGCTTAATTCTGCCCGCAGTGGTCGCTCCTATCTGCTCAGCAGCGCGCCGTCACAGTGGCTCAGCCAAATCAAACTGCCGCTGGAGCATGACACCATCTTCCGTGAACGGGGTGAGGTGGATGCACTGACCTACACTGCGCGCCGGGAGATGCAGCAATTCCTGCTCAGCGTCAAAGAGGTGGAAAACAACCGTGAGATTCGCAACCAGCGCAGGCGTTACCTCGACCGGTTGATCAACGCCCTATTTGACTATGTCGCCACGGTACAAAACCTGGGCAAGGCGGGTTGGAGCACGTATTCCCAACTGAATTTCCCTCTGCGATTGTGGCTTGACCCAAGGCGCTGTCGGCATGATGACGCTTTTCGCTATGCACGCGACGGCGGGGACTGGAAAGAACAGGTCGCCCATGAATTTGGCCAATGGCTGAATGCACGATTGCACCACGATAAACTGATTTTCGGCGAGGTGGAACGCCGCGAGTGGTCAACCGCCGCGCTGTTTAAGCAGCGCCTGCGGGAAACCGAACGCGCGCTGAAGGAGGAACGGGCATGAGCAGCCTGATGATTTTGCGGCGTATTCAGGTGGAAAACGCCAACGCCATTGCCGGGCACACCTACGGCTTTCCCGCCATCAGCCATTTTCTCGGCTTTACCCACGCCTTGTCGCGCCAGTTGCAGGCATCTCACGGTTTGCGGCTGGAAGGCTGCGGTGTGGTGTGCCATCAGTATCAGGTTCATGCTTACGGCAGCGGCTGGAACCGTAGCTTTGCGCTGACGCGTAACCCGCTGACTAAAGAGGAAAAAACCGCCGCTTTTAACGAAGAGGGGCGAATGCACCTCACCGTGTCGCTGCTTATCGAATGCCACGGCATGTTGCCCGGTGAAGACGGGCGTGAGGCGCTTCGCCAGCAGGTGCGGCAACAGGCGCAACAGCAGCGGCTGGCAGGCGGGCTGATTGTGGATATCGAACAGGTAAGCTTCCACGACATCCCCGCCAGGGGCGCAGCCACCCGCAGCCTGATGCGCCGTTTACTGCCGGGCTTTGTGTTGCTGGACTGCACCTCGCTGTTGCCGTCGCATCTTGAAACCCTGCAACAGACCAATCCGCAGGCCGACATGCTGGATGCCTGGCTCGATTTCGCCGCCCTGAAATATCAGGCGGTGCGATCTTCTGATGATGCGGTGAGCTGGCAACCGCTGCCCAAGCCTGACAGAGGTTATCTGGTGCCGCTGATGACCGGCTACCGCGCCATTTCGCCGTTGTACAACCCCGGCGAGGTGGAGAAAACCCGCGACCCGTCCACCCCGTTCTGTTTTGCCGAAGCGATTTACGGCGTTGGTGAGTGGTGCGGCGTGCACCGCATTGACGACATCGACCGCCTCTTTTGGCGTTATCACTATCAACACCACACCTACCGCTGCCTGCAAACCGTCAACGACGCAGGCAGCGCAGCAGATGATGATTACCCAGAACTTGAATTCAACTACTGAGACAAGGATTGAAACCATGGCAAAAGCAGCAACTACCTTGAAAACCGCATCGGTACTGGCGTTTGAGCGCAAACTGGCGAATTCCGATGCGCTGATGCTGGCGGGCAACTGGCAGCAGGAGAACTGGCAGCCGGTGGTAATTCAGGAAAAATCGGTACGCGGCACCATCTCCAACCGGTTAAAAAACGCCATCAGCAGTGACCCGGCCAAGTTGGATGCCGAAATTCAAAAACCCAACCTGCAAACGGTGGATGTGGCGGCGCTGCCGTTTGATGCCGACACGTTGAAAGTGGCCTTCACCCTGCGGGTGCTGGGTAATCTGGCGCTGCCGTCGGTCTGTAACGATCAGGATTATCAACAGGCGCTGACTGACCTGATTAACGGTTACGCCCGCGAGCAGGGCTTTGGCGTGCTCGCGGCACGTTACGCCGAGAATATCGCCAGTGGTCGTTTTTTGTGGCGCAACCGTATCGGCGCAGAAGCGGTGCAGGTGGTGGTGACGCACGACGATAAGCGCTGGGAATTCAACGGCGAAGACTACTCGCTGCGCCAGTTTAGCCAACCTTCAGACGCACTGGCCGAATTGGCCCACGCCATTGAGCAGGCGCTGGCGGGCAGCGATTCGGCGTTTTTCCGCGTGGAAGCGCAGGTGAAACTGGGCAACGGGCAGGAGGTGTTCCCGTCGCAGGAACTGGTGCTGGATGAGCGCGCCCGCAACGGCAAGAGCAAAATTCTGTATCAGGTTAACGGCGTGGCGGCGATGCACTCGCAGAAAATCGGCAATGCGCTGCGCACGGTGGATGACTGGCACCCGGAAGCGGCGGAAACCGGGCCGATTGCGGTTGAACCCTATGGCTCCGTCACCAGCCGTGGCCGTGCGTATCGCCAGCCGAAAGACAAGATGGATTTTTACACCCTGCTGGATAACTGGGTGATCAAGGGCAACGTGCCGGAGGTGGCGCAGCAGCACTACGTGATCGCCACACTGATTCGCGGCGGGGTGTTCGGCGAGAAAGGCGAGTAACCCTATGGATCACTATATCGAGATTCGGGTGTTGCCTGATCTGGAGTTCAGCGCGGTGCAGTTGCTGAGCGCGCTGTTCGCCAAGTTGCACCGGACGCTGGGGCAGCGTGCGACCGGCGATATTGGCGTGAGCTTTCCGGATGCGGGCAAAACGCTGGGGGAACGGCTGCGGTTGCACGGCAGCGTGCAGGCACTGACGGCACTGGAACAAACCGGCTGGCGCACAGGGCTGCGCGACTATAGCACCATCACCGATGTATTAACGGTGCCAACGGGTGCGCAGTACCGCACCGTGCGCCGGGTGCAGGTAAAAAGCAGCGCTGAACGCCTGCGCCGCCGGGCGGTGAGTAAAGGCCGAATGACTGCGGATGAAGCCGCCGCCCGCATTCCCTATGCGGCGGAAAAACGCACCTCGCTGCCGTATCTGCCGCTGCGCAGCCTTTCCAGCGGACAAACGTTTTTACTGTTTGTCGAGCACGGCCCGTTGCAGGAGAAACCAGTCGCCGGGGTGTTCTCCAGCTACGGCTTAAGCGCCATCGCCACCATCCCGTGGTTTTGACCCTTTTTTTGCGGCCAGTTGTAACGTATTGATTTTTAATACCGCAATCTGGCCGCCAGAAAAAAGGGTTTTTCCGGGAAAACGGCTATTTCTCTTTAACAATCAGGTGATAAGCGATTATTCGCTACAGTTCACTGCCGCGTAGGCAGCTTAGAAATGTGCGCAGCGCAGTGAAAACGCTCATACCGGGTTCACTGCCGCGTAGGCAGCTTAGAAATGATCGGCCTGCGACCGCAATCAATGAAATGCGTTCACTGCCGCGTAGGCAGCTTAGAAACGGTTGGCGCACATCCTGAAATGATTACTGGAGTTCACTGCCGCGTAGGCAGCTTAGAAATGGGAAATGAACTGAGTGAACAGGTTACCCAGGTTCACTGCCGCGTAGGCAGCTTAGAAAGCCTGGCAGGCGTACGAAGTTCCAGACTGTGCGTTCACTGCCGCGTAGGCAGCTTAGAAATATCTCAGCGCCAGCGATGGCGCCTAACGGGCGTTCACTGCCGCGTAGGCAGCTTAGAAATCCAGCACGAAAGCTGATTGTGAATTCTAGCTGTTCACTGCCGCGTAGGCAGCTTAGAAACGTTACTATTGTCAGATGTCCCGTACCCCAGCGTTCACTGCCGCGTAGGCAGCTTAGAAATTCGCTTCGAGCCTGATTTATTGCTGCTGTAAGTTCACTGCCGCGTAGGCAGCTTAGAAAAGCTCTTCGTCATACACCGGAACATCGCCGACGTTCACTGCCGAGTAGGCAGCTTAGAAAGCGCGTCTATCCGCGCCGCTGGTCGTAATGGTGTTCACTGCCGAGTAGGCAGCTTAGAAACGCTACACGATGATGCCATGGATCACGAACTGGTTCACTGCCGAGTAGGCAGCTTAGAAAAAAACGTTCCCAGAAATGACTGTCTATCCATGGTTCACTGCCGAGTAGGCAGCTTAGAAATATTCAAACACCGGTATTGCTGCTGACCAGAAGTTCACTGCCGAGTAGGCAGCTTAGAAACAAGGCATCTACGCGAACACGAATGTTTCCATGTTCACTGCCGCATAGGCAGCTTAGAAATTACGCGGAGAGCTGGTCGTAGCACCGCCGGATTCACTGCCGCACAGGCAGCGGTTGACGGGGTTACTGGCGTTAAAACTACGCTGAGGTGGGCGACTTCGCCGGATGCACGGCATGGATGCCGTGCAAGCCCATTCCGCGTCTGACAAAAACGCCGGGAGCGTTTTTGAACAGCGTTTACGCTGGCCCGAAGGGCGAGCCCCAGGGATGGGGCGAGTAAACGCGTAATGGGCGGTCCGAACAGCGAAGGCGAACGCCGAAGGCACCGCGTCAGCGGCGTAGTTTAGCCATCAAGCCAGAGGTCAAGGAGAGGTGGCGCTTGCACCTCTCCTTGTCGTGCGTGCGATGATGTAGCAAAGAAGCGACACGGTTTATCCCGCACGAAATGAACCACCGCCCTCTCATACATTCGACAAACGTATTTGTCAGCCATACCCCGGCTGTGTGTCAACAGCCTTATTCCCGCGCAGGAATAAAAAATCCCCCAACCGTTACCGGCTGGGGGAAAGGGCGTAAAAAAAGTGAAAGGAATAACTTACTGTACGGCGGCGAAGGCAGCGGCGACGCGCTGTACGTTGTGGTGGTTTAACCCGGCGATGCAGACACGGCCGCTGGCGATCAGATACACGCCGAACTCTTCCCGCAGGCGGTCTACCTGCGCGGCGCTAAAACCGGTGTAGCTGAACATGCCGCGCTGGGTCAGCAGGTAGTCGAAGTTGCGGCCCGGCAAGGCTTTTTTCAGCTCGTCCACCAGTGTCTGGCGCATTTCATGAATACGCAGGCGCATCGCTTCCACTTCTGCGTGCCAGTTGGCGTTGAGCGTGCCGTCGTTCAGCACGCGTGAGACCACCTGCGCGCCGAAGTTCGGCGGGCTGGAGTAGTTGCGGCGCACGGTGGCTTTCAACTGGCCCAGCACCCGGCCGGCGGCGTCCTGATCTTCACACACGACGGACAACCCGCCGACGCGCTCGCCATACAGCGAGAAAATTTTGGAAAACGAGTTGCTGACCAGCGCGGGCAGGCCGGCACCGGCGATGGCGCGAATGGCGTAGGCATCGTCGTCCATGCCGCCGCCAAAGCCCTGATAGGCGATATCAAGAAACGGCACCAGCTCGCCTTTGATCAACACTTCGATAACCCTGTCCCACTCGGCGTGAGTCAGGTCTGAGCCGGTCGGGTTGTGGCAGCACGGGTGCAGCAGCACGATGCTGCGCGGCGGCAGCTGTTTCAGCGCGCTTATCATCGCGTCCACGTTCACGCCCAGCGTGTCGGCGTCAAAATAGGGGTAGGTATGCACCTGAAAACCGGCGCCGGAGAAAATGGCGATGTGGTTTTCCCAGGTCGGGTCGCTGACCCAGACTTCGGAATCCGGAAAATAGCGTTTGAGGAAATCCGCACCCACTTTCAGCGCACCGGAACCGCCCAGCGTCTGGATGGTGGCGACGCGTTGTGCGGTAAGCGCCGGGTGGTGCTCGCCGAACAGCAGCGTCTGCACCGCGCTGCGGTAAGGCGCCAGACCTTCCATCGGCAGGTAGACCGAGGCGTGTTGCGGCTCGGCCTGCAACTGGGTTTCTGCGGCACTGACCGCCTGCAACTGAGGAATGACGCCCTGCCCGTCGTAATACAACCCGATGCTGAGGTTCACTTTATCAGTACGGGGGTCCTGCTTGAACTTCTCCATCAGGGACAGGATAGGGTCGCCAGCATAGGCGTCGACATTCTGGAACACGTTGGTCACTCTCCTCAGGTATAAAAAGTCAGGCTGTTCGCTAGGCGGTATAACGGCCAGGGCGATGATTCATAGCGATAATCAGATTCAGCGCCGCCGCACCCAGTACCGAGGCGATCAGCATCGGTATGCTTACCACGAACAGGGAAGTCAGCACAATGCTCACGTCTACCGCCATCTGGAATTTTCCGGCGCGGATTCCACTTTTGTCTTGTAAATAGAGCGCCAGAATGTTCACCCCGCCCAGGCTGGCGCGGTGGCGGAACAGTACGATAAACCCCAGCCCCATGATCAGGTTGCCGAACAGCGTGGCGTAAATCGGTTGCAGGTGATCAAAGTGGATAAAAAGCGGGTGCAGGTCGGAAAACAGCGAAACCAGCGCCACCGCGCAGAACGTTTTGAGGGTGAACTGCCAGCCCATACGCCGAATGGCGAGGTAATAAAACGGCAGATTCAGCAGAAAGAACGCGGTGCCGAACGAGATATGGGTCGCGTAGTGCAGCAGGAAAGCCATCCCGGCGGTACCGCCGGTCAGCGCGCCCGCCTGGCGCAGCAGAATCACCCCGAAAGAGACCATTAGGGTGCCGATAAGCAGCGCCAGAACGTCTTCCAGCAGTGTGTGTGAAACGGGTGGTGGTGTAATGACGTTATCCATGGAAACGTGCCTGATAAAAGAAGGAAACCCTGTCTTTTCAAGCAAAAAGCACACCAGTTGCCGCACCCGGTCGGGCGTGTCGTTGTTTTTTTAGGCGAAAAAAGCCTTAACGTATTGAAAGCACTGAATGAAAATTTTTGCACGTATTGTGCGTATTGTGTGTGGTTTTCGTAATTATTGTGCGTGATTTTGGTTTTTCATGCGGGAATCGTGTTTTCCTGCACCGAAATGAAGCAACCTGTGCACCGAATTAGAGCGGAGAGACGGGCGGCGCCATTAATCCGTTCTCTTTCAGCCGGTTGAGCACTACCGAGGTTTTCAGGTGCGCCACGCTTTTGTTACGTGCCAGAATTTCGCTGATCAGCGCGCTCAGGCCGGGCAAGTCCGCCACTGCGACCTTGAGCATGTAATCCGCGTCGCCGGTGGTTTTGTAGGCATCGATAATCGCGTCGACTTCGCCCAGCATTTGGTGAAAGCTGTCTACGCATTCCTGGGTGTGATTGATCAGCCGTACTTCAATCAACCCCATCAACTCCAGCCCCACCGCATCCGGCGCCAGCCGGGCGTGATACCCGAGGATCAGTTGCGCCTGCTCAAGGGCAATGCGACGACGAGAGCACTGGGATGCAGACAACCCAACCAGATCGCTGAGTTCCTGATTGGTCAGGCGTCCGTTTGCCTGCAGCAGTGTGAGGATCTTCAAATCAAAATCATCAATGTTGTACATAACCCTGCCTTGCCAGAAGTACCAAACCTACAGACTAGCAGCTTTTTTCACTGCCGGAAGTTCGTTGTTTGGCATCGTGATGCTACCAGCCTGTTTTTCCGCCGGCGGCGTTGCACCGCCTTGGTTCATTATTGTGTATCTCCGGCTGATTTTTTGTGGATTACATGCAGGTTTTTAATGTTTCTTGCGCTGGATGAATGTCATCGCCGGTTTGCTGCAAGAAATGTGAATTTAATGTTTTTTCAAAACCGATTCAGTTTGTTAAGTACTGTAAACAGGCGAGACCGGCAGCGGTGGCGCTAGTTGGCCTGATAATTGCTCGGAATGAGGTGACATAAAATATATTCACCCACTTTCTGGGGAGACAGGGCAAATGGGCACACAACAACACAGCCAGCTCAAACGCGGGCTGAAAAATCGCCATATCCAACTGATTGCGCTGGGCGGAGCGGTAGGAACCGGGTTGTTTCTTGGTATTGCACAGACGATTCGCATGGCGGGGCCGTCGGTGCTGTTGGGGTACGCCATCGCCGGCGTGATTGCGTTTTTTATTATGCGCCAACTGGGCGAAATGGTGGTGGAGGAGCCGGTGGCCGGTTCATTCAGCCATTTCGCCAATGAATACTGGGGCAATTTCGCCGGGTTTATGTCCGGCTGGAATTACTGGGTGCTGTATGTGCTGGTGAGCATGGCGGAACTGAGCGCGGTGGGCATCTACATTCAGTATTGGTGGCCGGAAGTGCCGGCCTGGGTCTCGGCGGCGGTGTTTTTTGTCGCCATTAATGCCATCAACCTGACTAATGTGAAGGTCTACGGCGAGCTGGAGTTCTGGTTTTCCATCATCAAGGTGGCGGCGATTATCGGCATGATCGTGTTCGGCGGCTATCTGCTGCTGAGCGGCAACGGCGGGCCGGACGCCAACGTCGCCAACCTGTGGCAGCACGGCGGTTTCTTCCCGAACGGTATTAGCGGCATGGTGATGGCGATGGCGGTGATCATGTTCTCCTTCGGCGGGCTGGAACTGGTGGGGATCACCGCGGCCGAGGCGGACGACCCGCACAGGAGCATTCCTCGCGCCACTAATCAGGTGATTTATCGCATCCTGCTGTTTTATGTCGGTGCGCTGGCGGTGCTGCTGTCGCTGTATCCGTGGCAGAAAGTGGTGGAGGGCGGCAGCCCGTTTGTGCTGATTTTCCACGCACTGGATAGCAATCTGGTGGCGAACGTGCTGAATCTGGTGGTGCTCTCCGCTGCGTTGTCGGTGTACAACAGTTGTGTGTATTGCAACAGCCGGATGCTGTTCGGGCTGGCGCGGCAAGGCAATGCGCCGCGCGCGCTGCTCACGGTCAACCGCCGCGGCATTCCGCTGGTGTCGCTCGGCGTTTCTGCGCTGGCGACGGCGCTGTGCGTGCTGCTCAACTACCTGATGCCGGGCAAAGCGTTTGAACTGTTGATGGCGTTGGTGGTGTCTGCACTGGTGATCAACTGGGCGATGATCAGCATTACCCATTTGAAATTCCGTCAGGCGAAGCAGCGTGCGCATCAGGAAACCCGCTTCAAAAGCCTGGGCTACCCGCTGACCAACATTCTGTGCCTGCTGTTTCTGGCCGGGATTCTGGTGATCATGGCGATGACGCCGGGCATTCAGATCTCCGTGTGGCTGATTCCGTTCTGGCTGCTGGCGTTGGGCGCGGGTTATGCCATCAAAAAGCGCAAAGGGGCGCAGTCGGTACTGGCGGCGGAATAGTGTTTTCGGGCTGTTGGCAAACAGCAAGGATTTTGCTGCGGCCTGATTTATGTTGGGGCGGTGAGCGGTTTCGTGCGGGATAGGCAATCGCGTATCTCTACTATTTCATCGCACGCACGACAAGGAGAGGTGCAAGCGCCACCTCTCCTTGACCACTGGCTTGATGGCTAAACTACGCCGCCGACACCCTTTTCTAAGCTGCCTATACGGCAGTGCACCACCCAGAACTCCTGATACTTAACGGTTCCAATTTCTAAGCTGCCTATACGGCAGTGCACATCGAAATGAATGCGCTTCTTGAAGTAGGCGATTTCTAAGCTGCCTATACGGCAGTGCACTGCGTCCAACCATATCCGATAGTCCACACCCCTTTCTAAGCTGCCTATACGGCAGTGCACCGACTCAGCAACCTGCCCCCAAACGTCAGCATTTTCTAAGCTGCCTATACGGCAGTGCACCGAATCCGTTACCGCTTGCGCGATGGTCAATTTTTCTAAGCTGCCTATACGGCAGTGCACCGTCTCCAGGCGTTCCTGCTCGGCACTGGTCATTTCTAAGCTGCCTATACGGCAGTGCACGATGATGCGCCGAATCCGATCTACATCACCGTTTTCTAAGCTGCCTATACGGCAGTGCACAAACCGTCACCAGTGCGTCGGCGGAATCAGATTTTCTAAGCTGCCTATACGGCAGTGCACGCGGTGGAGAGGTGCGCCGTTATCAGATTGTCTTTCTAAGCTGCCTATACGGCAGTGCACGGTCAGGATGTCGATAATTGACTGACGAATATTTTCTAAGCTGCCTATACGGCAGTGCACCGTAGCAATTTATCGCTTATGGCTTGATGTGAAAAGGAAAAATAGCGTTTTTCCCTGCGAAACCCTTTTTTTAAGTCGTTCTTTATCGTCATTAAAAATCAATGAGTTATAACGGAGTGAAAAAAAAGGGTCAAAACCGGCATCGGTGGAAACGGCGTGCTACAGTGGCGTTTTTGTCAGACAGGCGTGTAAGGAACGTGTATGAAAAAACGATTTTCACTGATGTTGTTATTGGGGCTGGCCGGCAGTGCCGGCGCGGCGTCTCATCTTGACCAGGTGCAGGAACGTGGCGTGCTGAAAGTGTGTACCACCGGCGATTACAAGCCTTACACGTCGCTGCGCGCTGATGGCGATTACGAAGGGATCGACATCGCGATGGCCCGCTCGCTGGCGAAAAGCCTGGGCGTGAAGGTGGAGTGGGTGAAAACCAGTTGGAAAACCCTGATGCCGGATTTCCAGTCCGGTCAGTGCGATATCGCCATGGGCGGGATTTCCGTCACGCTGGAACGCCAGAAAAAAGCCTTTTTCTCCAACCCTCTGGATGTTGACGGCAAGATCCCGTTGGTGCGTTGCGACGACAAAGATAAATACCAGACGGTCGAGCAGATTAACCAGCCGTCGGTGCGGGTGATTGAGCCTGCCGGCGGCACCAACGAAGCCTTTGTTCACGCTTATTTGCCGAAGGCCAGTCTGGCATTGCATGACAATGTGACCATCTTCCAGCAACTGGTGGACAAACAGGCGGACGTGATGATGACCGATGCTTCGGAAGCGTTGTACCAGCAGAAACGTTATCCGCAATTGTGCGCGGTGAACCCCGCCTCGCCGATGCAATATGGTGAGAAAGCCTACATGCTGCCGCGTGACGACCTGAGCTGGAAGTTATATGTGGATCAATGGCTGCATTTGTCCAAATCGACCGGAGAGTACCGGAATATAATTTCTGAATGGTTGGGTAAATCAGAATAAAAGTTTGCTTTTGTTGCGTAATGTAACGTAAATAAATATAGTTAACGGTATATTTTGGGATAATGAACCGTTATTGCGCACCATGAGATACTTTTTACTTATCTTTTGGTGCTTTTTTTGTTCAGTTTTTTTGAGCGCCGTCGGCAAATTAACTCGATTTTAACAGCCTGATAATGGCGCTATTCTGCTTCACATCGAAGGCAAGCACGCCTTCCCAACTCGAATAATGTGAAGAGGCTTACCATGAAATCAATCAAAACCGTTGTTGCCGCTATTGCTCTGGCTACCGTTTCTTTCGGTGCGTTGGCCGCTACCGAAGTGCAATCAGCACAGAGCCGTGTTCAGGGAACCGTATCCGTGACCGGCTATAGCCTGGACGATTTGCAGCATCAACTGGCGGCCAAAGCCGATGCCGCCGGCGCTAAATCTTTCCACATCATCTCCGCCACCGGCGACGATCAGATGCGTGCCGTTGCCGAGCTGTATAACTAATCCTTGAACGCTCAGTGATGGGGTGTTGAGTCACTGATTGTTTAACCGCTGCGCTGATCGCGTCAGCGGTGATGGAGAAAGCCCGAGCCCCGGATGATCCGGGGCTCGGGCTTTTTACGTCGCGGCAATAACCGATAACGCCGGGGTTAGCCGATGTACTCCAGTTGAGTACGGGCGGTCAGGCGGGTAATCAATTCATAGGCGCTGATGCCGTTGTGGGCGGCGATTTTCTCCACCGGCAGCGGCCCGCCCCACAAGATGACCTCATCGCCAACCTTGTCCTGGGCGTCTGGTCCCAGATCGACGGTGATCATGTCCATCGACACCCGTCCGGACAGCGGAACCTCGCGACCGTTGATGCACACCGGGGTGCCGCTTTTCGCATCGCGCGGGTAGCCGTCGCCGTAGCCGATGGCGATCACACCGAGGCGGGTGTCGCGCGGGCTGCTCCAGGTGCTGCCGTATCCCACCGGCTCGCCGGCAGGGTGCTCGCGGACTGCGATCAGACGTGAGGTTAACGTCATCGCCGGTTTAAGCTGCCATTGGCTGGCGTCGCCTTCGGCCAGCGGCGAGACGCCGTACTGGATAATGCCGGGGCGGATTTGGTCGCGGTGGGCCTGCGGCCACAGCAAAATCCCGCCGGAGGCGGCGATCGACTGGCGGCCCGGCTTGCCCCGTGCAAAGGCGTCGAAACAGTCGAGCTGGCGTTGGGTGGTGTCTGTTTGTGGTTCATCCGCACGGCAAAAGTGGCTCATGATATTCACCGGCTGCACCACGTTGGTGCAGCGGCTGAGCCGGGCATAAAACGCTTCGGCCTGTTGCGGCAGCACGCCGAGACGGTGCATACCGGTATCGAGCTTCATCCATACCGTCAGCGGATGCGGCAGGTGCGCCTGTTCCAGCGCGGCGAGCTGTTCTTCACAGTGTACGGCGGTTTCCAACTGATGTTCGGCCAGCAACGGCAACTCATCGGCTGCGAAGAAGCCTTCCAGCAGCAGGATGGGTTTGGTGATGCCGGCGGCGCGCAGCGCCAGCGCTTCGCTGAGGCGGGAGACGCCATAACCGTCGGCATCGGAAAAAGCGCGGGCGGCTTCTACCGCGCCGTGCCCGTAAGCGTTGGCTTTGACGATGGCGATCAGCCGGCTTTGCGGCGCCATCTGCCGGATACGTTGCAGGTTATGGCGTAAAGCCTGACGATCAATGACGGCGGTTGCCGTTTTCATTCTGAGTCCTTAGTGCGTGTATGTATTATCGACGGTGATGGATTTGTCCGCGTGGTTTATGCATCATCGTAGTTTATTCATCATCATATTGTGGCCCGGCGTAATTGTCGAAACGCGACCACTGCCCGTTAAAGGTCAGGCGAACGGTGCCGATCGGCCCGTTACGCTGCTTCCCTAGAATGATTTCCGCGATGCCTTTCAGATCGCTGTTTTCGTGATAAACCTCATCACGGTAGATAAACATGATCAGGTCGGCGTCCTGCTCGATGGAGCCGGATTCACGCAAGTCCGAGTTGACCGGACGTTTATCCGCGCGCTGTTCCAGACTGCGGTTAAGCTGCGACAGCGCGATGACCGGTACTTGCAATTCTTTTGCCAACGCTTTGAGTGAACGGGAAATTTCGGCGATTTCCAGCGTTCGGTTATCCGACAACGACGGTACCCGCATCAACTGTAGGTAGTCGATCATGATCAGGCTCAGGCCGTCGTGTTCGCGGAACACCCGGCGCGCACGCGAGCGCACTTCGGTCGGCGTCAGGCCGGATGAATCGTCGATGTACATGTTGCGTTTTTCCAGCAGCAATCCCATGGTGCTGGAGATACGCGCCCAATCCTCGTCGTCGAGCTGGCCGGTACGAATGCGGGTCTGGTCCACGCGCGACAGCGACGCCAGCATACGCATCATGATCTGCTCGCCGGGCATCTCCAGACTGAAGATCAGCACCGGTTTTTCCTGCGTCATGGCGGCGTTTTCGCACAGGTTCATGGCGAAGGTGGTTTTCCCCATGGAAGGACGCGCCGCCACGATAATCAGGTCGGATTTCTGCAAGCCGGCGGTTTTCTTGTCCAGATCCTGATAACCGCTGGAAACGCCGGTAACGCCGTCGTGCGGGCGCTGATAAAGCTGCTCGATGCGTGAAACGGTGTCTTCCAGAATGCGGTCGATGCTTTTGGGGCCTTCATCTTTGCTGGCGCGGTTTTCCGCTATCTGAAACACGCGCGATTCGGCCAGGTCCAGCAGATCTTCGCTGCTGCGGCCCTGCGGGTCGTAGCCGGCGTCGGCGATTTCGTTGGCGACGGCGATCATTTCACGCACCACCGCACGTTCACGCACGATGTCGGCATAAGCGCCGATATTGGCGGCGCTGGGGGTGTTTTTGGCTAATTCCGCCAGATAGGCGAACCCGCCGGCGGATTCCAGCTCGCCTTTTTGCTCCAGCGACTCCGACAGGGTGATCAGGTCGATGGGTTTGCTCATTTCCAGCAAACGCTGCATCTCGTTGAAGATCATCCGGTGGGCGCGGTTGAAAAAGTCATTGGCACTGACGCGCTCGGCAACGTTGTCCCAGCGCTCGTTGTCGAGCATCAATCCCCCTAGCACCGACTGCTCCGCTTCGATGGAATGGGGCGGGAGTTTGAGCCCTTCTACCTGACGGTCGCGGAATTCTGCTGGTTTAGTTGGTTTTTTTTCTGCCATGAAACGCGTTCTTTACCGGTTGATTTACCTTAAGGGGTGGGAGCATTGTATATCCTAATACAGGAATGACATATCGTCCGATAACATCACCGGGCAGACAAAATAGAGCGAGGAGAGAATCATGGCTAAACGTATTCAGTTCAGCGACCACGGCGGTCCTGGTGTGCTGGAGTATGTGGATTATACGCCGCGTGAGCCGGGTCTTAACGATGTGCAGGTAGAAAACCGCGCCATCGGCATCAATTTCATCGATACCTATTTTCGTTCCGGGTTGTACTCGCCGCCATCGCTGCCTTCAGGTCTGGGCACGGAAGCGGCCGGGGTGGTGATAAAAGTCGGGGCGAGTGTCAAACACCTGAAAGTGGGCGATCGCGTCGTGTATGCCCAGTCGGCGCTGGGGGCGTACAGCGAGCGGCATAACGTGCCGGCGGATAAGGCGGCGCTGTTGCCGGATAACATCAGTTTTGAGCAGGCGGCCGCGTCGTTCCTGAAAGGGCTGACGGTGTATTACCTGCTGCGCCAGACCTATGAAGTCAAGCCGGGCGAGGTGTTTTTATTCCACGCGGCGGCCGGCGGCGTCGGGCTTATCGCCTGCCAATGGGCGAAGGCGCTGGGGGCGAAACTGATCGGTACCGTCGGTTCCGACCAGAAAGCAGAACTGGCGAAACAGGCGGGGGCCTGGGCTACCATTAACTACCGCAAGGAAGATATCGCCCAGCGGGTGATGGAATTGACGCGTGAAGAGAAAGTCTCGGTGGTGTATGACTCTGTCGGCAAGGATACCTGGGAAGCTTCGCTGAACTGTCTGAAGCGGCGCGGGTTAATGGTCAGCTTCGGCAATGCGTCCGGCCCGGTAACCGGGGTGAATCTCGGCATCCTCAACCAGAAAGGATCGCTGTACGTAACCCGGCCGTCGTTGTTCAGCTACATTACGAGCCGCGAGGAGCTGGAGCACGCCAGCCGCGAGCTGTTTGGGCTGATTGCCGGCGGCGCTATCAATGTGGATGTACCGGAGAGCCAGAAATTTGCGCTGGAAGATGCGCAGTCTGCCCATCGGGCGCTGGAAAGCCGCAGTACGCAAGGGTCATGCCTGCTGATTCCCGGCTCCGCGTCATGATGCAATAAGCGTTAAAACATCGGAACGTGCGCCTTACCCGGCATGACC
The DNA here is from genome assembly GCF_000406105.1 of Dickeya chrysanthemi NCPPB 402. Lineage (NCBI taxonomy): Bacteria > Pseudomonadati > Pseudomonadota > Gammaproteobacteria > Enterobacterales > Pectobacteriaceae > Dickeya > Dickeya chrysanthemi. The sequence continues at coordinate 781,051 of NZ_CM001974.1, forward strand.
AGGCTGGGAAAGGCGCCCCCGCTTAACCTCCCGGTTTCCCCGGCGGTGTCTCACTTGTTAACAAAAAAGCCGTAGCAGACTGTTTGTTTTTTCATCATCCATCGCTACCATCTGGCCGAGATTCAGGCTTTGCCTGCTGTTCTTGTCGATAACATCCAACATCATGCCTGCAAAAACCGGGCACCGGTTTTTGCCGCCGTCTACTGCGGCGTCGTTATGTCGTTCCTTGTTGTTTTCTTTATCTCTTTGGGATCCCGATAGCGGCTTTTTCACTGGTTATGTATCACCTGAACAAGGAAGGATATCGCGTATGAAATCGATCAAACGACTGCCGACGCCCCCGACCAGGGGCCTCCTCGGGCATGTTGAGTATTTAAAGCGGCATGACGTCCACTTACAGTTGTTGCGATGGAAAGAGCATTACGGCCCTTTTTACCGTTTGAGGCTGGGATGGAAACCGGCGATGGTGATCGCGGATGCGGAGTGGATTCGTACCATCATGAAGGCCCGCCCCGATGAGTTTCGACGCAGAAGCAGTATTGAATCGGTGTTTCAGGAAGCCGGGTTGAACGGTGTTTTTTCTTCCGAGGGCGCCCGATGGGAGCATCAGCGGAAACTGACGGAGCCGATGTTCCAGCCGGCGCATCTGAAATATTTCTACCCGAGTCTCAGGAAGATCACCGCGCGCTTATCCGAACGTTTCGCCAGGCTGGCGCAAACCGGGGAGGTGTTTTCGCTGGTGGATGAGTTTAAGCGCTATACGGTGGATGTAACGTCGTTGCTGGCCTTCGGTGAGGACATCAACATTCTCGAGCAGGGAGAAAATCCGCTGTCGCAAAGTTTACGCCGCATGTTTCCCGTCATTAATCAGCGCTGTGGATCTCCCATTCCGCTCTGGCGCTATATCAGGAGAGAGCGGGACAAGCAGTTTGATGCCAGCCTGAGCCTGATTCGTGAGCGCCTTTACGCCTTTATTGATCATCAGCGTGAACGCCTTGAGCAGAACCCGCAACTTACCGATGCCCCTGAAAATATGCTGCAAATTATGATTAACGAGCAGAAAAAAGACGGGTCGCTGACAGATGAAGACATTCTGGCGAATGCGTTCACGTTGCTGCTGGCGGGGGAAGATACCACCGCCAATACGCTGGCCTGGATGAGTTTTCTGCTTTGCTCGTCACCGTCAATGGAGGCGCAGGTTGTTGAGGAATGCCGCCAGGCGACTGAAGATTCTGGGGGCGTGTTGCCGTGGCCTTTACCCCGGATGCCGGTGCTCACCGCCGTGATGTATGAAGCCATGCGACTGAAACCGGTGGCGCCACTGCTTTACCTTGAGCCGGTGAAGGACACCGTGATTGCTGATTTCTTTATCCGGAAAGGGACGTATCTGTTTCTGATGCTACATGCGAATGGATTTGATGAGACGTTATTTCAGCAACCTCGCGATTTTATGCCTGAACGCTGGCTTGAGCGCGGGCAGGCGTCGTTTTCCGACCTTCAGCCGTTTGGCGGCGGCCCGCGCATGTGCCCAGGGCGGTCGCTGGCGTTAATGGAAATCAAGCTGGGGTTTCATGCGCTATGCAGCCAGTTTCGCGTTGAGGCGCAACAGCCGGCGTCGGACGTTATCGAGAGTTTTGCCTTCACCATGACCCCGGCCGGTTTTCGCGTAAGGCTGCATAAACGCCCGTAGACGGCGACGTTAACGGCAGAATAAGAAAGCATGGGCGTTACCGGGGAGGTGTTGTGGTAAACCGAGTTGAAATAATACCGGCTCGTTAAGAGCCGGTATTATTCCGCCGGCGGTTTTGCCATCAGCCTAATTTCATCAACTGTATGTAGGGTACAGTGGGGAGCCGTCAGGAGAGTGCCGCTGGGCGGCTATTGTTTTCCTGACGATGATGAAAGGGTGTGTCCGGCTGCCTGCAACACAGCGAACCGGACGATGGGCGGCATGTTAGCAGCCTCAGTAAAGAAAAAATATTTACTGGCGCACAGTTTGGTGTTTAGAACCTGTCCGCCGAACATTCATCGTTTGACCTGCGCTAATGCGCGTTCCACCACCGCGGCATCGGCACCGGGTTTGTGGGCATTTTCACTCAGATAACGCCGCCACTGACGTGCGCCGGGTATGCCCTGAAACAGACCGAGCATATGACGCGTGATGTGGCCTAACGAAGCGCCGCCGGAGAGTTCGCGTTCGATATACGGGTACATCGCCTGCACTACCGCCACCTGATCCGGCACCGCACGGTCGACGCCAAACAGTTCGCTGTCGACCTGCGCCAGCATACCGGGATTTTGGTAGGCTTCGCGGCCTACCATCACGCCATCCACGTGTTGCAGATGCTGCTGCGCGTCGGCCAACGTTTTGATGCCGCCGTTAATCGCCACCGTCAGCGACGGAAAATCGCGTTTAAGCTGGTAGACACGCGGATAATCCAGCGGCGGGATCTCGCGGTTTTCCTTCGGGCTCAGGCCGGAAAGCCAGGCTTTGCGGGCATGCACGATAAAAGTATCGCAGCTACCCTGTTCGGACACTGTGCGGATGAAATCGCATAAAAATTCGTAGCTGTCCTGATCGTCGATGCCGATACGGGTTTTCACCGTCACCGGAATGCCGACACGTTCGCGCATGGCGGCGACGCAGTCGGCCACCAGTTGCGCTTCCGCCATCAGGCAGGCGCCGAAACGGCCGTTTTGCACCCGGTCGGACGGGCAACCGACGTTGAGGTTGATTTCGTCATAACCGCGTTGTTCCGCCAGTAGCGCGCACTGCGCCAGTGCTGCCGGGTCGCTGCCGCCGAGTTGCAATGCCAGCGGATGCTCTTCGTCGCTGTAGGCCAGATAATCGCCCTTGCCGTGCAAAATTGCACCGGTGGTCACCATCTCGGTGTACAACAACGCGTGCTGACTCAGCAACCGGTGAAAGTAGCGGCAGTGGCGGTCAGTCCAATCCAACATCGGGGCGATGGAGAATCTCTGACGGTGGGCAGGCTTGACGGATACGGTCTCAGCGCCTGATTTCACCGGGTTTTCACTGATGGGTTTTTGAGTCATTTACGGGTGTTTCCAGACAGGTGTTGATTAAATCGTCCCCCTCGCTGCTCCGGGCGGCGGCACGCCTCTCGGTCGTTATGGCGGGTGACTAGATAAAAACGTCACGTCGGCAAAGGCGCAAAACGCTATGGCCGTACCATCAGGGAATATACAGGCGAAGCGGTAGTATATACCCAAAATAATTCGAGTTGCAGGACAACACGCTCACGTGTTGAACAACGCAAAGCGTTGGCCCGTCAGGGCAAGGCTCATTGAGCCTTGTAACGCGGCGACGCAGCGAATCCCCGGGAGCTTACACAAGTAAGTGACCGGGGTGAGTGAGGAAAGTCAACACACCTGCAACGTGAAGTATGATGGGTATAGCGGGAATCCCATTTCTTTGGCAGACCGCGTGGTAACCGGAGAACACGCTCCGCGCCATCGCATCCCCTTACCAATCGGATGCGAGGCAGGCTCAGAGTTTCAACGCATCGATGACCATTCTCAGTGCCGGCGACACATTACGGTGGGGGTAGTAGAGGTGTAATCCCGCCAGACGGTGACTGTAACGCTGTAGTACCCGGATCAGTGTCCCTCGTGCCAGATCATCGGCCACCAGTTCCTCGGGGACATACGCCAGCCCCAGCCCCAACCGGGCGGCGGCGACTTCCATATAGCTGTCGGAGAGGACCCATTGCCCTTGCGGCTTGTGCTTCAACGGTTTTCCATCCTGCCAGAGTTCCCAGTGGTAAAGGCTGCCGTCGGCAAGCTGATACGCAATGCAGGGGTGCACCACCAAATCCGCCGGTGTTTGCGGAAAGCCGTAATGGCGAAAGTGATCCGGCGTCGCCACCACGACCATCTCCATATCCGGTGCTATTCGCACCGCAATCATGCCTTCATCGACCTCGGCGCCTAAGCGGATCCCCGCGTCAAACCGTTCGTCAATGATGTTCACAAAACGGCTCTCGCTGATGAGCTCCAACTGAATATCCGGATAGCGCAACCTGAATGCCGCCAGTTTCGGCAGCAGCACCTTGTCGATGGCATGTTGGCTGGCATTAATACGCACCGTGCCGGAAAGGGTATCGCGGAAATGGGCGAGGGTAGCCAGGCCCAGATCAAGCGAATCAAAACCCGCCAGCGCAGTGCGATACAACTGCTCTCCCGCCTGCGTTAGCGACAGTTTGCGGGTGGTACGGCTTAACAACTGCACGCCCAGACGCGTTTCCAGTTCACGTATGGCGCGACTGACTCCCGATTGCGCCAGCCCAAGCCGGGTGGCGGCTCGGGTGAAACTGCCTTCCCGCGCCACCAGCATAAACAGATAGAGATCGTTGTAGTTTTCTCGATTTGCCATCGTTATGTGCCTTTTTGCATGTAGGGGACATTGATGTCGCTTTCTGTCCGGCATGAGGATTCATAACATAAACACATTAATGTTATCAAATTAACCCCTCTAATCATCACCGTGTGTGCTAACTACAATGCGGTTCGCAGGCTGAAAAATCGCCCGCCCTCCCACCCAGACCACGAACCCATGATGTGTTTTTAAAGGAGCTTTTTCATGAATGTCCTCCCAAAGAAACTGACGGCTATCGCCTCAGCCTTGTTGTTGGGCGCGGTATTGACCGGCGCTTCTTCTATGAGCTATGCAGACAGCAGCAACCCTAATGAACCTGTTTCTATGGTGACTCAGTGGGATAAAACCTTTGCGCAAAGCAGCAAGGTTGATCACCGCAAGGTCACGTTTCAAAACCGATACGGCATTACGCTGGTCGGCGATCTCTATCTCCCGAAAGACAGGGGCGACCGTAAACTGGCGGCCATCGCCCTGAGCGGGCCGTTCGGCGCCGTAAAAGAACAATCAAGCGGCCTGTACGCGCAAACCCTCGCCGAGCGCGGTTTTGTCACGCTGGCGTTTGACCCTTCCTACACCGGTGAAAGCGGCGGTAGCCCGCGTAATGTCGCCTCTCCCGACATCAACACCGAAGACTTCAGCGCCGCCGTTGATTTTCTCGGCCTGCAAAAAGAAGTCGACCGTAACCGTATCGGTTTGCTCGGTATCTGCGGTTGGGGTGGTATGGCGTTGAATGCGGCCGCTGCCGATACGCGCGTGAAAGCGGTCGCCACCAGCGTGATGTACGACATGAGCCGGGCGATGGGGCACGGTGTCGGCGATGGTAAAGATCGCTACACCACCGCTGACCGCCGCGCCGTGTTGCAATACCTCAATGAGCAGCGCTGGAAAGATGCGGAAAGCGGCACCTTTGCTCATGCTTCTCACGATATCTATGTCGATAAAGACGGGAAAGTCACCGCTGGTGAGCGCATCTTGCCGGAAACATTACCCGCGAACCCACATCCGGTGCTCAAAGAGTTTTTCGATTACTACCGCGTGCCTCGTGGCTTCCATGAGCGCTCCGTGAACTCAACCGGTGCCTGGACAGCGACGACGCCTATCTCGTTTATGAATATGCCGCTGCTGAGCTATGCCGGCGAAATCACCATTCCGACCTTGATAGTCACCGGTGAAAACGCCCACTCGCGTTATTTTGCCGAGGATGCTTTCAAGGCCGTTGGCAGCAAGCAGAAGGAGTTGGTGGTGGTGCCCGGCGCCAATCATGTGGACTTGTACGACAATCAGGCCGGCAAGATCCCGTTCGCCAGGTTTGAGCAGTTCTTTAAAAGCAATCTGAAGTAAGGCCGGTTCGGGGCGGCGGGGGAATTCCCGCCGCTTGGTTATCGCGTCCGATACCCGGTTTTGTCTGCCGTGGGTGATTCCCTTGCAGGAGTGATTCCCTTGCAGGAGTGAGAGTGATGATTTTCTCTGCACGCAACACGATGGCGGTGTTTCTGTTGGCCATTGTCGCGCTGATTACCGTGGCGGGCGTGTTTATCCGTTCGTCTGAGGCGAGCACCGGCGCGGTAGCCGCCGACGTGCGCTACCGTATCGATAACCCGACGGTGAAAGACACCATGAAAATCAAGATGACCCTGGCCGGCCAGACGCTTATCGCCACGCTGGAAGAGAGCCCGAGCGCCAGAGATTTTTTCTCCATGCTGCCGCTGACGCTGACGCTGGAGGACTATGCCGGCACCGAGAAGATTGCCTATCTGCCGCGAAAATTAACCACGCAAGGGGCGCCCAAAGGCATCGACCCCGACGTCGGCTATCTGACTTATTACGCGCCATGGGGAAACCTGGCCATTTTCTATCGAGATTTCGGCTATTCAACCGGGCTGATCAAATTAGGGCGAATCGAGTCGGGCATAGCGCATCTGACCGCTCACCCTTCCGCGACCGTCACCGTTGAAGCCGTCAAGTGACGCCACATCCAGGGTTTTTTAGTTTCAGGTAATGTTATGACTCCTTCTCGTTTATCGCCGGATGCCTCCGGCTCTGTTGCGGCGGGCACCGGGCGGTGGTCCGCCGTTGGCGCCATGTCGCTGTGCGTGGCGTTGCTGATCGCCGCCGAGTTTATGCCCGTTAGCCTGTTGACGCCGATCGCCGACGATCTGGGGGCCAGCGACGGCATGGCGGGCCTCGCTATCTCGATTTCGGGCCTGTTCGCCGTGCCGACGAGCCTGATGATTGCCTCGCTTTGCCGCACACTGGACAGACGCCACGTGCTGATGGGGTTAGCGACGTTGATGTTACTGTCGCTGGTGGTGATCGCGCTGAGCCCCAATTTTGCGGTGCTGATGGTGGCGCGGGCATTGCTCGGCATGGTCATCGGCGGGTTTTGGGCGCTGGCCGCCGCCACGATTATGCGTCTGGTTCCGGCTGAAGCCGTCCCGAAGGCGCTGGGTATCATGTATACCGGGAACGCGGTGGCGACGGCGTTTGCCGCGCCGATCGGCAGCTATCTGGGCGGCATCATCGGCTGGCGCGGGGTATTCTGGCTGTTGGTGCCGCTGGTGGCCGTCAACCTGTTGTGGATAGCTGGCAGCGTGCCGTCTATGCGTTCGACGTCACGGCCGGAGAATCCCTTTCGGTTGATGCGGCGGCCCCATGTGCTCTTCGCCATGATGGGCGTGATGCTGACCTTCGCCGGTGCCTTTAGCGCCTTTACCTATTTTCGGCCTTTTTTGGAAACCTACACCCACGTGAGCCTGCCGCAGTTATCCTCGCTGCTGCTCGCACTGGGTCTGGCCGGTTTTGTCGGCACCACGGCAGTCAGCCTGATGTTGAGCCGGCATCTCTATCGGATGTTGCGCTGGTTGCCGCTGGTGCTGGCGGTGATGACACTCGGTCTGCTGGCCGTCGGGCACCTTTTCTGGAGCGTGGCGCTGGTATTGGTGCTCTGGGGGACGTTGAATTCGGCGATCCCGGTCGCCTGGTCGGCCTGGATCACCCAGGGCATTGAGGATTCCCCCGACAGCGGCGGCGGATTAATTATTGCCGCGATTCAACTGGCGATTACGCTGGGCGCGGCGCTGGGCGGCTGGCTGCTGGATTCGCTTTCTATCAGCGCGACGTTTATGGGCAGCGCTTTGCTGCTGGTCGCGGCGTCGCTGGTGGTCGGAAACGGCGGGCGGCTCAAGCCCGCTTCGGTGAGCGGTTGACTGGCGCCGTATTTTCCACGATGGCGTTGCCGTCAGGTTTGCATACCGCCGGGTTAGGCGGTGTAGACATAATCATTCAGCGTGTGCAGCGGCACATGGAGCGCGTTATCGCCGGCGAATGCCGCCGGCAGATAGTCGAGGGTGGCGCGCACCCGCGGCGTCATCAATGTGTTCACTGTCTCACCCGTGCCGGGTAAGCATCAGGATGTGGTGGTGCGTAATCTGGAAAGTCTTTATGGCAGCGACATCAGTCGCTTTGATGTGGCTGCCGAGCAGCAGGCCGCCGGGCAGGCCGACCGTATCGTCTTCCTGTTCCCCATTCACTGGTTCAACCTGACCCCGATGCTCAAAGCCTACCTCAACCAGGTATGGAGTTACGGCTGGGCGTTTGGCTCCGGCTGGAAACTGAAGGGCAAGGAGATGCAACTGGTGGTGACCGCCGGCGCGACGGCATTCACCTATTCGGCTGACGGCATTATCAAAAGCACCATGGACGAGGTATTAACGCCGATGAAAGCCAGCGCCTATTACATCGGCATGAGCTACAACCCGCCGCTGGCGTTCTTTGAGGCGATGGGGAAAAGCCAGAACGAGCTTGGCGAATTCCAGCGCGCTTTTATCGATTGTCTCCATTCGCCGCTGACCTCGCACTAACCGATTCAACACCTCCATTTACGCTTTTTCATGCTATCGGACGGGCGCGCTTGCGCCTGTCTGCTCTTTCCAGCCGCCTGGCGGCCGTTACGGTTTACGCCTCTACGTCGATATACAGCGCATCGTAACGCCAGTATTCGTAGTCGCAGTCGATGATGCGGTCGTGCTGGTCGCGGTTAATGCGGGTGATAAACAGCGCCGGGCTGCCGGGCGCCAGCTTTAGCACCGGCGCGGCGACGCTCGGCAGCGGGGTAGGCAGCATGATGAAACGCACCCGACCATAGCGAATACCGTATTGCGACAGATAGTAGTTGGTGAGCGACTGGGTGAGGTCGCCGCTCAGCAGGTCCGGAAAATAGGCCGGATTGAGGTAGTGTTCCACATACAGCACCGCGCGCCCGTCGAGGCGGCGCAAACGGCGAATACAATAGATTTCCGTCCCTTCCGCCACCTCCAGGTGCCGGGCGACGGCGGTGCCGGCGGGTATCACGCCGGCGTCCAGCACATCGGTTTGCGCCCGGCGACCCTGCTTTTCCGCCATTTCATGAAAGTGACTTCTGTGCAGCGGATTATAGCTAAGCCGCGGCGGCGAGATGAACCAGCCGCGCCGCAACTCGCGGTAGATGATGCCCTGGGATTCCATCAACGTCAGCGCTTCGCGCAGGGTAATGCGCGTGGTGGAAAACTGCTCGCTCAGCGTCCGCTCGGACGGCAGACGGCTGCCGGCGAACTCGCCCTGACGAATCCGCGCTGTTAATGCATCGCCAATCTGGGTGACGGCGGTGGTGGGGTGTTTTGTCATCGCCTGAAAGCCTTAACCTAGTGCAACCTGCACCATAGCAGGGATTGCTGGTCGGGAGAACCTGTTGTCCGCGTTGGGCGACATTCGGCTGCAACGCCGTTGTCATAACGGCGACATAAAAACTTCATCGCCGTGTGATGAATTGGCTTGGTTATTGCTGGACTAGACCAGAATAGCGAACATTTTCTCAATCTGGAGCATGATGATGAAAAAATTGTTGTCTTCCGTATTAATCAGCAGCGCGCTGTTTTCCTCCGTGACCCTGGCGCAGGATCTGGCGGCGCTGGAGAAGGCGGCTCGCGCCGAGGGTGAAGTGAACAGCGTCGGGATGCCGGACAGCTGGGCCAACTGGAAAGACACCTGGAGCGACCTCACCGCCAAATACGGCCTGAAGCACAGCGATACCGACATGTCTTCGGCACAGGAAATCGCCAAATTTGCCGCCGAAAAAGAGAACGCCAGCGCGGATATCGGCGATGTGGGGATCGCTTTCGGCCCGGTGGCGGTGCAGAAAGGCGTCACCCAGCCTTACAAGCCGACCACCTGGGAGCAGGTGCCGAACTGGGCGAAGGACAAAGATGGTCACTGGGCGCTGGCTTATACCGGTTCCATCGCCTTTATCGTTGATAAACAGCAGGTGAAAGAGATTCCGCACAGTTGGGCCGATCTGCTGAAAGGCAAGTATGTGGTTACCATCGGCGACGTCGGCGCGGCGTCTCAGGCTTCCACCGGCGTGCTGGCCGCCAACTACGCGCTGGGCGGCGATGAAAAGAATCTGAAACCGGCGCTGGCGTTTTTCAGCCAGTTGGCGAAGGAAGGGCGTCTGGGGTTGACCAACCCGGCCATCGCCAATATCGAGAAAGGGGAAGTGCAGGTCGGCGTGGTATGGGACTTCAACGGCCTTAATTACCGCGACAAGATCAACAAAGATCGTTTCGACGTGCTGATCCCGTCCGATGGCTCGGTGATCTCCGGCTATACCACCATCATCAACAAATACGCCAGGCACCCGAACGCCGCTAAACTGGCGCGCGAATACATCTTCTCCGACGCCGGCCAGATCAACCTGGCACGCGGCTACGCCCGCCCGATCCGCGCTCAGTACATTACGCTGCCGGATGACGTAAAAGCCAAACTGCTGCCGGAAGCTCAGTACCAGAGCGCCCGTCCGATCGCCGACGGCGAAGCCTGGGACAAGACCGTCAAGATGCTGCCGCGCCTGTGGCAGGAAAACGTCATTATCAATATGAAGCAGTAATTGCGGTCTGGAGTTCGGGATGAAAACGATTCTGGTCATATTGGACGGCCTCTCGTTCCAGGTGGGGCGCGAGGCGATGGGGTATCTGCAGGCGGAATGCGCCGCGGAACGCGGGCAGCTTTATCAACTGGAGTGCGAGCTGCCGTCGCTGTCGCGCCCGCTGTACGAATGCATTCTCACCGGCATCGCGCCGGTGCAAAGCGGCATCGTCCATAACGGCGTGTCCCGGCTGAGCCGCGAGCGCAGTATTTTCCACTATGCCCGCGACGCCGGGCTGACTACCGCGGCGGCGGCTTATCATTGGGTCAGCGAGTTGTATAACCGCACGCCGTTTGACGCCGCGCGGGATCGCCACACGGTCGAGCCGGCGCTGCCCATCCAGTACGGCCACTTTTACCATGACGACAGCTATCCCGACTCCCATCTGTTCGAAGACGCGGAAAGCTTGCGGCTGCGCCATCAGCCGGACTTTCTGCTGATTCACCCGATGAATATCGATGACGCCGGCCACCGCCACGGCCTGTCCACGCCGCAATACCGCAACCGGGCGCGCATGGCGGACGGTTACCTCTCCCACTGGATGCCGCGCTGGCTGGAAGAGGGCTACCAGGTGCTGGTGACGTCCGATCACGGCATGAACGATGATCGTACCCACGGCGGCATTCTGCCGGAGGAACGGCAGGTGCCGTTGTATGTGTTCGGGCGTGGCTTTTCACTGCAACCGGACGCCAACCCGCAACAGACCGAACTGTGCGGCACGGTGTGCCGACTGCTGGGGGTGAAACACGATAAACCCTGGTGCCGGGCGTTGCTCGCCGACGCCGGGATGGAGGCCGACGCGTGAGAAAAAGCTGGCTGGCGGCGCTGATTCTGCTGCCATTCTTTGTGGTGTTTTTCGCGTTCCAGATAGCGCCGCTGATCTGGATTGCGGTCAACAGTTTTTACAGCGAAACCGAAAGCGCCTGGGGGCTGGCGAACTATGTCGATATCCTGACGTCGCCGTTTTACCAGCAGGCGATCCGTTTCTCGCTGGATATTGCTTTCTGGTCCAGCCTGTACGGCCTGGTCATCGCGCTCATCGGCGGTTATTCGCTGCGCCAATTGGGCGAGGGCGGCTTACAGCGCTTCGTGATGGCGTTTTCCAACATGACCAGCAATTTCGCCGGGGTGCCGCTGGCGTTCGCCTTTGTGATCATGCTGGGGCTGAACGGTTTTCTTACTCTGCTGCTGAAGCATTACGGGCTGATTGACGGTTTCAACCTCTATTCGCGGGATGGCCTGATTTTGATTTACACCTATTTTCAGGTCCCGCTGGGTATCCTGTTGCTCTATCCGGCTTTCGACGGCCTGCGCGACGAGTGGCAAGAGTCGGCGGCGTTGCTGGGCGCGAGCCGCTGGCGCTACTGGCTGCACATCGGCATTCCGGTGCTGACGCCGGCGCTGTTGGGCACCTTCGTGATCCTGCTGGCCAACGCGCTGGGGGCGTACGCCACGCTCTATGCGCTCACCACCGGCAACTTCAACGTGGTGCCGATTCGCATTGCGTCGCTGGTTTCCGGCGACATCACGCTCGACCCCAACCTGGGCAGCGCGCTCTCTATGCTGCTGGTACTGCTGATGGCGCTGATTACTGTGGCGCACCAGTGGTTGCTGCGCCGGAGTTATACCTATGCTTCACGATAATCTGCCGCCCGCTAACGGCCTGACCGGAGGACGCCATGTCCCGTTTTGAACAGCGCTACCACCAGATGGTGGTCTGGCTGGTGCTGTTGATCCTGATGTTGCCGCTGCTGGCTACGCTGGGCTACGCGCTGGCCACCGAGTGGGGGGCGACCATTCTGCCGCGCGGCCTGACGCTACGGTGGTTTGTGGAATTGTGGAGCGATGCACGCTTTCTGGCGTCCCTCGGCCACTCGATGTTGATCTGCTTTGGCGCGTTGCTGTTTTCGCTGCTGTTGGTGTTGCCCGCCATGTTCGTGATCGCCTGGGCGTTCCCGCGGCTGGACGCGCTGATGAACGTGCTGATCCTGCTGCCGTTTTCCGTGCCGCCGGTGGTCTCTTCCGTCGGGCTGCTGCAGATGTATTCGTCCGGGCCGCTGGCGATCACCGGAACGCCGTGGATCCTGATCGGCTGCTATTTCACCATCGCGCTGCCGTTTATTTACCGCGCCATCGCCAACAATATGCAGGCGATTAATTTGCAGGAACTGCTGGATGCCGCTCACCTGCTGGGTGCCAGCACCTGGCAGGCCGCGCTGTGGGTAGTGCTGCCCAACCTGCGCAAGGGCGTGATGATCGCCGTGTTGCTGTCGTTCTCGTTTCTGATCGGCGAATTCGTGTTCGCCAATCTGCTGGCCGGCACCAACTATGAAACGTTGCAGGTCTATCTCTACAACAAACGCAACGACAGCGGGCACTTTACCAGTGCGCTGGTGATTTCCTATTTCCTGGTGGTGCTGCTGGTGACCTGGCTGTCTAACTACCTGAACCGAGGACAACGCTGATATGGCCTACCTTGACGTCAAAAATCTCAATAAACACTACGGGCCGACCCGGGTTTTTCACGATATCCATTTTTCGGCGGACGAAGGGGAATTCGTCACCCTGCTGGGGCCGAGCGGCTGCGGCAAATCCACGTTGCTGCGCTGTCTGGCGGGGCTGACCCCGGTGGACAGCGGGCAAATCCTGCTACAGGGCACCGACATCGTGCCGTTGTCGCCGCAGAAGCGCGATATCGGCATGGTGTTCCAGAACTATGCGCTGTTTCCCAATATGACGGTGGAAGGCAATGTTGCGTTCGGCCTGAAGATGCAAAAACTGGCGGCGGAGGCGGTTCGTCAGCGCGTCGCCGACGCACTGGCGCTGGTGGAACTGGGGGATTACGCTCGCCGTTACCCGCATCAGTTGTCCGGCGGGCAGTGTCAACGCGTGGCGCTGGCGCGTTCGCTGGTAACCCGCCCACGCCTGCTGCTGCTCGATGAACCGCTGTCGGCGTTGGATGCCCGCATCCGTCGGCATCTGCGCGAGCAGATTCGCCGCATTCAGCAGGAACTGAATCTGACGGCGATCTTCGTCACCCACGATCAGGAAGAAGCGCTGACCATGTCGGACCGTATCGTCCTGATGAACAAAGGCGAAATCGTCCAGAACGGCGATGCCGAAGCGCTGTATACCCAGCCTGCCAGCCTGTTCGCGGCCAGTTTCATCGGCAGCTACAACCTGTTGAGCCCGGAGGCGGCGATGCAACTGACCGGCGAGCGCTATGCCGGGCAGGTGGCGTTGCGGCCGGAGTCGATTTTGCTGTGCGCACCGGCGCAGGGGATGCCGGGCGAAGTGCTCAGCCATAGCCTGCTGGGCAACGTCGTGCGTTACCGGGTACGGGTGAAGGCGATCGAGCTATCAGTGGACGAACTGAACCGCTCGGTGGCGAGCCTGCGCCCAACTGGCAGCCGGGTCGGGGTGCAGATTGACCTGGGCGCGCTGCGTGAGGTGGCGTAACGGGGGATTTTCTTGCCGTTTTTCTGCCACTCGAACGATGTAGGGTATGAAGATCAACTGAATGAGAAGCTGGGCAGTACGTTGCCCTTCTTAAGCGTTAGTCCTTATAACGTTGTGGTTAGCCCCGGTCTGGTACTGCAATACTTTTTTGGATGGACGCGATTTTCAGGTGACTTTGGGGAGGGGCTGATCTGTTTGCACAATTTAATCTCAGGACTGAAGTATGTTGATTGCTAACCATGACCAGTGAAATCTAGTAAATTCTCGACTTTTCAGATTGGTATAGCCTCGTCGCTGTGCAAATTGTTGGAGGAAACGGTGGCGAATACAGGGATGAGTCTGGGATACTTGCTTTAAAAAATTGGTCCATTGGAAAGTTCAATGATCAGGATTGAGCCTAGATTTGATAGTAAGGGTTTAATGGAGAAAAAGGATAGTAATGATGAATAAACGGAATTTGATCGCAAAAGCAGGACTCTCCAGGAGAGAGTTGCTTGTTCTCAAAAAAAATTATATGACTACTAAAGAGAATCCTTACAGAAAAAGTCGGAATGTAAAAGCCGCAGAGTCATTGCGGGAGTATATTTTTTTAACAGCATATTCATGCTGGGACGGAATCGTGATTACCATTGCTTTATGTCTTTTTTTTGCAATAGGTGATTATCTAGAAGATAAATTTTTGATGAAAAGCTTAAAGGTTTTTTCCTTTCTTTTTATTGTAATGATGATTTGTTTTATTAAAAGTAAAAACGTATTTTTCAAGATTAGCATGAAAATGACTCTGAAATTGATGTTTCTCAGAGTCATGCTATTGTTTTATCCGATGGAATAATCCAGTGCTTGAAACATTCCATTTTTAGTGAATGAATGCTAATTTTTACTATAGATGTAATTTCCGTCCTTGAATTCGGCGTAAACTTTTCTGGCCGAATTACCGACCATATACATTTTCATCAGGTTGTTTGCTGATGAAAATTTAGAAATATGATCTTTATTCACGTAGTAGAATAGTTTTATAGTTCTTGGGCTATCCATAAAATCTCTGGATACAAGGCGGTTTGGATTTTCAAATAGTACTGGTGTTCTGAATGCAGCGTATAAGGTTAATGAAAGATCTCCTGCGCTATAAAGTAAATCACCATCATCGTTGTTATACCCAAAAGAATTTGTAATATATCTATATATATTTCTTAATGTGCCAGATTTATGTATTCCATCATTAAATAACGGAGATGCCGCTTCGTACATATTATTAGCGCCGTGCGCTATTAGTAAAACGCCAAAAGATTTAAAATGTTTTATATGGAACGTTTTTCCAAACTGATTTAGTTTATACCCTGCAAATGTCTGGAATCCGCCTGATACTACACCTGATGCGATTTTTGCATATTTTAGTACACCCTGATCTTCAAATATGTCGGTAACAATATATTTTATATAATCGCCTGTTCTTAATCTCTGATACTCTTTTTCTGTGGATTCTCGTTCTTTTCTTATCTCTTCTAAAATAGCATTCTGTTCGTTAAGCTCTGATGTGGAAGAGGTGATTTTTACGCGGAGTGTATTAATGAAATCATCTATTTCTTTAATATACTCCATGCGAATAGTTTTATCTTCAATGAAAAAAGAAGATGCAAGAAGAGCGATCCTTCTCAGTCGCTCACTCTCATCATAAAATCCATATAGCAAGGCTGCTGCTGTCATATCAGTACTCTACATTATTCCATAATATATAAGAGCTGGTACGGGCAACAACGTGTTCCCATTCTATTGATGCAAATTTGAAAGAAACATTCTCTTGTGGTTGCATCTCATTATTCGTTAATGAATTGGGATAAAAAAAGCGAAGGTCCGTAATGACGGCATCACTCAGTTTAACTTTGAAATAAAGTTCATTACCACCAGATAGAGAAGTCCGGTAAAAAAGAAATTCACATTTCAGCTTTTCATTATCGTTTAGTGCCTGAGCCAGAAGTGGTGTGGATTTATCTACAGGCTTCCTGATTTCTACAGGGTGTAAAGATACATTCTCTACCCTTGTTACCTGATTTATCAGTTCATAGACGAAGATTTCGTCTTCGTGTGCCGACTGGTATTTATTACCGATAGAATCTGCGGTCGAACATCCGGCAGATATAAGCCCCTGCTTCTCACCCGTAAGCTTCAAATAAATAATATTTGCCATATCAATCCCTCGCTGTGTCCATGCGTTTTCACAAAATCCATCACCTTGTGAGGGTAAGGTTTCTACATATATTATCAGGGGAGTCAACAGTAAGCATTTCTCAGCCGATTAACTGGATTGAGGTTGCGAAAGCGCTTTCCTTTCGTCAAGTCTATTTTGGGTCAGAGATTGTGCGCCAGCCAACGCTGTAACCGCACGGGAAATTTTTCGGCGAAGGCGATTAACTGTTCGGTGAATTGCGCCGCCAAAGCCGACGACGGGCGGTGCAGCGGGCGGATCAGGCTGACGGTGAACGGAACGTCGAGGCTAAAACGCCGAACGACCACGCCGCTGTCGGCGTAATCCACCGCCGTCAACGGGTTAACGATGGAGACGCCCACGCCGGCGCGTACCATGGCGCATACGGAGGCGGCGCTGTGGGTTTCCACCACCATGCGTCGGGCAATGCGGCGTTCCTGGAACAGAGGGTCCAGCAGTTGCCGGTAGCTGTCGGTGCTGGAGAGGCTGATAAACGGCTGGCCGCGAAAATCTTCCGGCGTCAGCGTTGGTTTGTCCGCCAGCGGGTGCCCGGCCGGCAGCACGCACACTTCGTTGAGCTGCATCAGCGTCTGCCGTTCGGTGCCGGCCGGCGTGGTGGTGGTTTCGGTCAGCCCCAGATCGTGGCGCTGGGCCGACAGCCACTCCTCCAACAGCGGCGACTCCTGTGGAATGACGTGCAAGTTGAGTTCGGGATAGCTTGCCAGCAGCGGCCGACAAACCGCGGGTAGCAGCGACTGCGAGAACACCGGCAGACAGGCGATGGAGAGCTGCGCCTGCCGATAGTGGCGGATGTCCTCCGCCGCGCTGACGATGCGATCCAATCCGTAATAAGAGCGCTGTACTTCTTCAAACAGTTGCAACCCCTGGGTGGTGGGATACAGGCGCCCGCGCACGCGCTCGAACAGCGGTATCTGCACCAGATGTTCGAACCTTGCCAGCTCGCGGCTGACGGTGGGCTGCGAGGTGTTAAGCAGCGCCGCCGCTTCCGTCAGGTTGCCGGTGGTCATCACCGCGTGAAAAATCTCAATGTGGCGCAGGGAGACGGCGGTCATAGGCGGTTCATTCCATATCAAAAATGAATAGAGTCTGCGAAAAAGGATATTGGAATTATAGTCTGTGGGCCAGCACAATGCAGGTATCTGATAACGTCTCGGTAATATATCCATGCCACACGATCTGAATGACCTTTCTCATGCACTGAACGTGCAGAGCCTGCGCGCGCTGCCGGAGCGCTTCGGCTGCCCGCTGTGGGCCTACGACGCCGACACCATCATTGAACGTATCGGTCAACTGCGCCAGTTCGATACCATTCGTTTCGCGCAGAAAGCCTGTTCCAACCTGCATATTCTGGCGCTGATGCGTCAGCAGGGCGTGAAGGTGGATTCGGTGTCGCTTGGCGAAATCGAACGTGCGCTGGCGGCCGGGTTTGAGCCAGGCACCGACGCGCACGAGATCGTGTTTACCGCCGATGTGCTGGACGACGCCACGCTGCAACGGGTACATGAGCTGAACATTCCGGTGAACGCCGGTTCCATCGACATGTTGCATCAACTGGGCGAGCGTTCGCCGGGTCACCCGGTGTGGCTGCGCATTAATCCGGGGTTTGGTCATGGCCACAGCCAGAAGACCAACACCGGCGGCGAAAACAGTAAACACGGTATTTGGTATGCCGATTTACCGCAGGCGCTGGAGGCGTTGAGCCGTTACCGCCTGAAATTGATCGGCATCCATATGCATATCGGTTCCGGTGTTGATTACCGGCATCTGGAGCAGGTATGCGATGCGATGGTGCAGCAGGTGCTGGCGGTGGGACAGGATCTGGAGGCGATCTCCGCCGGCGGCGGGTTGTCGATTCCGTACCGCCACGGTGGCGAACGTATCGATACCCAGCACTATTATGGATTGTGGAACCGGGCGCGGGAGCAAATTGCCGGGCACTTAGGGCATCCGGTGACGCTGGAAATCGAGCCGGGACGTTTTCTGGTGGCGGAATCCGGCGTGCTGGTGGCGCAGGTGCGTGTGGTGAAAGACATGGGTAGCCGCCATTTTGTGTTGGTGGACGCGGGTTTCAACGACCTGATGCGCCCGGCGATGTACGGCAGCTATCACCACATTACGCTGCTGCCGGGCGACGGGCGTGACCTGAGCCAGTCCGCGTTGCACGATACGGTGGTGGCGGGGCCGCTGTGTGAATCCGGCGATGTGTTTACCCAGCAGGCGGGGGGCGGAGTGGAAACGCTGGCGTTGCCGGCGGCGCAAGTGGGCGATTATCTGGTGTTCCATGATACCGGTGCCTACGGTGCGTCGATGTCGTCCAACTACAACAGCCGCCCGCTGATCGCCGAAGTGCTGTTTGAACAAGGTCAGCCGCGCTTGATCCGCCGTCGTCAGACGCTGGACGAACTGCTGGCGCTGGAGCGGGTGTAACCGCCCCGTGCGGATTCAGTGCGCGTAAGGCCCTTTCACCACCGATGCGCGCAGTTTCAGTTCGCCGGTAAACGGGGCGATAGGGGTGACGGGGTCGCCCTCGCACAATTTCAGCGCCTGCGAGATAGCGGCGCTGATCATCTCTTCGATCGGTAAATAGACGGTGGACAGCGCCGGGCTGAGATAAGGGGCGCTGGGGATGTCGTCAAAGCCGAACAGCGATACCTCTTGCGGCAGCCGTTTGCCGGCTTCAAGCAGCGTTTTCATGGCGCCGATGCACATATCGTCGTTGCTGACGAAGAGGGCGCTGAAGCCGACGTCATGCGCCAGCAGCTCACGCACCGCCTGATAACCGCCTGGCACCAGATTGTCGCCGTTCACTACCCGCAACGGATCATAGGGTATCTGATGGTGTTCCAGCGCCTGCCGGTAACCCGCCAGACGCGCGCGGGCGGTCGGCGTGTTGATGGGGCCGGTAATACAGGCGATTTCGCGGTGACCTTGCTGTACCAGATAATCGACCAACTGAAACACCGCCTGCTGTTGTTCAAACCAGACGCAGCGGTCAGGCGCCATCGGCAGGTGGCGGTTAATCACCACGATCGGTACTGTGGATTGTTCCAGCAACCCCATCAACGCCGCATCGGACATATGGCGGGTATACAGCACAATGGCATCGCAACGGCGATCGGCCAGTAGCTGTACCGCCTGCTGTTCGTCTTCCGGCGTATCGTGGCCGTCGGTGACGATCAGGTGCTTGCCGCTGATTTCGGTGCGTTCCGCCGCCCGGCGCAGCAAGCGGCCAAAATAAGGGCCGTCGAAATTGGACACTACCAGCCCGAGGCTGTTTGAGCTACGCTGCGCCAGCGAGCGCGCCAGAAAGTTGGGGCGATAGCCCAGCTCTTCCATCGCTTTGAACACGGCATCACGCGTACTTTGCTTCACCTGACCTGTACCGTTCAGCACCCGTGATACCGTGGCTTTGGATACACCGGCGTGCTTTGCCACGTCAAGCATGGTCATCATCGTTTGCACCTTCCCTGTTTTATCGAAGTCAGTCACAGCGTTGTTATCAATAATTAGTCACATACTAGCACACAGGAACGACGTCGGTGGGTGACGTACAGCATGTTGCGCGCCGACACCATCAGGCTGATGGGCGGCCGAACAGTTCCTTGCGCAGCAATACCATTTCTTGTGCCAGATCCCGACATAGCATGGCGGTCATCAGATGATCCTGCGCGTGTACCATGATTAGATTGACCGGTACTTTGCCTTCGCCTTCATCCAGCCCGATCAGCCGAGTCTGGATCAGGTGGGCCGCTTTCGCCGCCTCCTGCGAGGCCAGTAGTTGTGCGTCGGCCTGCGCCCAGTCCTGCGCTCGGGCGGCCTGAATCGCCATCATGGCGCTGGAACGGGCTTCGCCGGCGTTGATCAGCAGTTCCATCACGGTCTGTTCCATATCCAATTCCATCTCAGTGTCCTCTTGGTATGCCAAAATTGGTGTTTTTTATGTTATTGGAATTCCAATATTGTCTTGTGAGAACAATGTCACAGAAAAATTATTCGTTTGTTTTATTTTTTTGGTATGCCAAACGCGAGAGCGCTGAACCTGCCGTCCATCTTCCGCGCGTAACGGCCACTACAGGAGCGGTAGCTCCTGATAACAACAACCCCCTGAAATGCAGGTAAATCAAAGAGGTGGAGTTATGTCATTCAAGGATCAGGCCATCGATTCACTCGGATCGTTCGCCAACCAGTTCAACAGCCTGAGATACATCATGGCGATCAAAGCCTCGTTCATCACGCTGATGCCGGTGATCATCGTGGGCGCGTTCTCGGTGTTGATCTCCAACATGGTGCTGGATCCGAAGAACGGACTGGCGAGTTTCGCTCTGTTTTCATTTCTGGCGCCGCTCAAACCCATCATGAGCGGTATTAACTACGCCACGCTGAACTTTCTCACTATCGGCGCGGTGTTCCTGATCGGCATCGAGCTTGGGAAAATCAATGGGTCCCGTAGCCTGTTTCCCGGTTTGTTGGCGGTGATCTGTTTTATTTCCATCACTCCGACCACCATCGATATGGTGATCAACGGCCAGACGCTGCCGGTGAAAGACGTGCTGGCGCGTCAGTTCTCCGACACCAAGAGCCTGTTCCTCGGCATGTTTATCGCCATTTTGTCGGTGGAAATCTACTCGAAGCTGGAATCGGTAGACCGGCTGCGCATCAAGATGCCGGACAGCGTGCCGCCGAATGTGTCCGCGTCGTTTTCGGCGTTGATCCCGGCGATCATCACCGTGACGCTGGTGGCGACCTTCGGCTTTACCTTCCAGAAAGTGACCGGCATGTACCTGTACGATGCCATCTACAAAGTGGTGCAGCAGCCGCTGGAATCGGTGGTGCAGAGCCTGCCGGGGTTACTGATCCTGATGTTTGTGGCGCAGCTGTTTTGGGTGATCGGCATCCACGGCAACCAGATGATCAAACCGATCCGCGAGCCGCTGCTGTTGGGGGCGATTGCGGTGAACATGACCGCGTTCGAGCAAGGGCATGAAGTACCGAACATCATCACCATGCCGTTCTGGGATGTGTACATGAGCATCGGCGGATCCGGGTTGACCATCGGCCTGCTGTTGGCGGTGATGATCGCCTCCAAACGCCGTGAGATGAAAGAGATCGCCAAGATCTCCTTCGGCCCCGGCGTGTTCAACATCAATGAGCCGGTGATTTTCGGCATGCCCATCATGCTCAACCCGATTCTGGCGATCCCGTTCATCATCACGCCGCTGGTCACCGGCACCATCGGTTACTTCGCCACCAGCATGGGCTTTGCCGGTAAAGCGGTGGTGATGGTGCCTTGGACTACGCCGCCGTTGATTAACGCCTGGTTGTCCACCGCCGGTTCGATGGGGGCGGTCGCGACGCAGTTGGTGTGCATCATCGTCGCCACCCTGATTTATCTGCCGTTCGTCAAAGTGGCGTCTCGCCGTGCCGAACAGGCGCAGCGTGAAGCGGAGTCCGACGCAGCCGCACAAGCCAATGCATTGAAATAATGAATGCATTGAAATAATGGATGTAAGGGAGACTGGTAATGAGCAAGGTATCAATGACCCTTCCCGAGGGATTTATTCTGGGGGCGGCATCATCCGCCTGGCAGACCGAGGGGTGGTCGGGCAAGAAAAGCGGGCAGGATTCCTATCTGGACCTGTGGTACAAACGCGATCGTCAGGTGTGGCACAACGGCTACGGCCCGGCGGTCGCCACCGATTTCTACAACCGCTACCGCGAAGACGTCGCGTTGATGAAGCAAACCGGGCTGACGCACTTTCGTACCTCCATCAACTGGTCGCGCTTCATGCTGGACTATGAAAACGGCGTGGTGGATGAAGAGTACGCCGCTTACATCGACAACCTGATCGACGAACTGCACCGGCAAGGCATCGAACCGATGCTGTGCCTGGAACACTATGAATTGCCGGCGGTGCTGTTCGAGAAGTATCAGGGCTGGTCGTCGAAGCAGGTGGTGGAGTGGTTCGTGCAGTATGCCGACGCGGTGTTCGCCCGCTATGCCGGCAAAGTCAAACGCTGGTTCACCTTTAACGAGCCGATTGTGGTGCAGACCCGCGTCTATCTGGACGCGGTGCGCTACCCTTACCAGCAGGACTCCGGCGTCTGGATGCAGTGGAACCACCACAAGAATCTGGCGACCGCCAAAGTGGTGCAACTGTTCCGCGAGAAAGGTTACCACCGCGACGGCGGCAGCATCGGGGTGATCCTCAACCCGGAAGTCACCTATCCGCGTTCCAGCGCGGCACACGATGTGGAAGCGGCGCGCCTGTATGACCTGTTCTACAACCGGGTCTTTCTCGACCCGGCGCTGAAAGGCGAATACCCGGCGGAGCTGCTGGCGCTGCTGGAAAAGCATCAGGTGAAGTGGGATTACACCGAGGAAGAGCTGGCGATTATCCGCGCCAATACCGTGGACGAGGTGGGGATCAATCTCTATTACCCGCACCGGGTCAAAGCGCCCAGCCGGGCGTGGAACAGCAATACGCCGTTCCACCCGGCCTGGTATTACGAGCATTTCGAGCTGCCTGGCCGCCGGATGAACAAGTCTCGCGGCTGGGAAATCAACCCTCGCATTATTTACGACATGGCGATGCGCCTGAAGGATGAGTACGGCAACGTGCCCTGGTTTGTGTCGGAAAACGGCATGGGGATTGAAAACGAAGGCCAGTTCAAAGACAGCCGCGGCGTGATACAGGATGACTACCGCATCGCGTTTATCGCCGAGCATCTTTACTGGACGCTAAAAGCGCGTGAAGACGGAGCCAACTGTCTGGGTTACATGCTGTGGGCGTTTACCGACAACGTCTCGCCGATGAACGCCTTTAAAAACCGTTACGGCCTGATTGAAATCGATCTGGAACACGACCGGCAGCGCAGAGCGAAGAAATCAGCCGGCTGGTTCCGACAAGTACGGGACAGCGGCGTGCTGGCGTTCGAACTGGACGATGAAGAGAAATAGGGGGAAAGATGAAACGGATCGTACTGGCCTGCTCGGCAGGCATGTCTACCTCGCTGGTGGTCACCAAAATGGAAAAGGAAGCGGCGGCGCGCGGTATGGAATATCAGATTTACGCCATTCCTGAACAAAACCTGCGGGATGAATTACAGACTTACGGCAATGACATCATCGCGGTGCTGCTGGGGCCGCAGGTGCGGTTCAAGCTGGCGGAAAACAAAAAGCTGACCGACGAGTACCACATCCCTATCGCCGTTATCGACTCGGTGGCTTACGGCACCCTGAACGGCGCAAAGGTACTCGATCAGGCGTTGAGTTTGGTAAACTGAGCCCTGATTGCTGTAAAACGCGGGCCGGTGAGGGAGCCAAATCCGGTTCGCGTTTAGGCTGTGGACCCTGACGAACGCCGGCACGGCGATGACGCAGGGGCTGCCGCCTGGTATCCGACCCCGCGTCGGGGCAGCAGCAGTGTTCAATTCTCGGCCGTTCAGGGTGGCATTGTGGCGAAGGTTGTGGTTCTACAAGACAGAAAGCAATACCAGGAAATAGGGGGAGACCTGCGGGAGAAAATCCAGCAGGGGGAGTACCCGGTCGGAGCGCGTCTTCCGCCGGAGCGGAATATTGCGGAAACCTACGGCGTGAGTCGCACCATCGTGCGTGAAGCGCTGCTGATGCTGGAGCTGGAAGGCACGGTGGATATCCGTCAGGGGTCGGGCGTCTATGTGCTGCGCGTGCCGTCGGCGGAGGAGCCGTCCCCGAATGCGCAAAACCGCATCGGCGCGTTTGAAATGCTGCAGGCGCGCCAGTTGCTGGAAAGTAATATCGCCGCCTTTGCCGCCCGCATGGCGACCCGTAATGACATTGATAGTTTGCGGCGTACGCTGGAGCAGGAGCAGGCGGCCATCGCCGCCAACGATTACCGCAGCGATTTCGATAAAATCTTTCACTTGCAGGTAGCGGGCGCCACCCAAAACCAGATGCTGTTGGAAACCGTCAGCAATATCTGGTCTTGCCGGGACGAAAGCCCGATCTGGCAACAGCTTTACAGCCATGTCGGCAACCACGGTTACCGGCTGAAATGGCTGGCGGACCACCAGACGATACTGGCGGCGCTGCGCCGTCGCGATGTCAGCGGTTCTTATCAGGCGATGTGGCAGCATCTGGAAAACGTCAAAACCACGCTGATGGAGATTTCCGACGCCGAAGCGCCGGAGTTTGACGGCTACCTGTTCGATTCGGTGCCGATCTTTCAGGGAAAACTGGTCTGAGCATGACGACGATGGAATCTAAAGCAACGATAGGATCTCCTGTCTCGATAGGTTATCTGGCGGATTACCCGCATTTCGAGACGCAGGTCGTCGACTGGCTGTGGCAGGCGTTTGGCGACGGGCTGAGCCGGGATTTTTTTGCCACGCTGGTGCACCACAGCATGGACAAGAGCGCATTGCCGCTGACGTTCGTGGCGCTGGCCGACCATCAACTGGTAGGCACCGTCGGGTTGTGGCGCTGCGATCTGATCAGCCGGCAGGATTTGACCCCCTGGCTGGCGGCGCTGTATGTGGACGAGCGCTACCGCGATCGCGGTCTGGGGGCGGATCTTCAGCGTTTTGTCATCGAGTTCAGCCGCGAACGCGGTTTTGACTCTCTCTATCTCTACGCCGGTTTCAGCGGTTACTACGAACGCCACGGCTGGCGTTACATCGGCGACGCGCCGGAGTACCCCGATAAACAGGTACGGCTGTACCACCGCGCGTTAAGGTAAGTCACACCGTCAAACCGTCACCTTTAGCTAAAGGGGCTTACTCGTACCTGCTGCGTCTTTTTAGATAGGGCCTCTGAATTTTACGATATCTTGCTTAATTGAATCTTACTCATTCGGTCGAAGCACAAAAACAAGTCGCTATGGTGTTTGGCTTTGGAAGCAATATTCTATCCAGGATAACAACCAAAACAGCCACTTATATATGGTCGATGATTGCAATTATATTTAACAATCGATGTCGGTTAGTAAGTGTTTGAATGCAATCTAATTGATTGTAAATAAATGAGAAAATTGAAAAAAATAGATTTTCTTGTTAGGATGCTAAGGGGCTTTATTGGGGGAGGCTTTTATGAAACTCGAAACTCGTATACGCCAGTCGATTCAACATCGTCGTGGAGTTGTATTATCTCGTTCTGATCTCGCTCAATTGGGAAGCAAGACCCAAGTTACACATGTATTGAATGTGTTAGTGGAGAATGGTGTACTTCTTCGCCTTTCTCCAGGGATTTACGCTAAAGCCAAAAGGGAGGGGAATGATGTAAAAACACAGGGTAGTCTCGATGTTATCATTCGTGAAGTAGCCGACAAGTTAGGCTTCCCGCTTCACCGAAAAGACTTATCCCTTGCTAAGGAAAATCCCTCTCAAGGTGAGATCATTGTTGAAGTTGATGCGCCAAGAGTTAAGCGCAAGCTTGTCATCAATGGTAGTACTATTTGTTTTCGTAGTTATAGCCGTAGGTCTTGTATTAAAAATACAGCATTCAAATTGGCAAAGACACCTCCGACTAAAGATGTTGCTCGTTACGTATCAGAGCTTGCTCGTTATTACAATGTGTCTTATTGCTACAATGCGATGGATCAATGGGCTGATGCTGTGACTCGCTTAGCTGGTGATGAAGTGGTACATGATGCCGTCGAAGATCTACTTGTCGCCTTAAAACGTGCGGGAAAAATCACTAAGCAAGAAGTCGCGATATTGTCAGTTAATTACTTACGAGAACAAAAACAACGTGTTTGATCCGTTTAACGATTTTGAGCAAGCCGGTTATTTACGTAACCATTATGGTGAAAAAGACCCGGCAATTGTTCGTCAACTTGAACACACAATGTTTCGTGCTGGTTTAGATGACGCTTTAGCTTACTTAGCGGGAAGAGACGTCCTCTGTTATGAAGATTTCCTGGAGGTTCATCGGATATTATTCGAAGCATTCTATCCGTGGGCCGGTCAAGACCGTGCAATGACGGCTCCTAATTGTGCGGTATCTAAAGCTGATACGATGTTCTGCCATCCTCATGATGCGCGCTTAGCTATTGAGCAGGGCTTGCGTCTTGGACGGAATGCAGAATCGATGCGTCAGCGCCCCGGTGAAGTTATGGGTTTTTTTGCTTATGGGCATCCATTTCTTGATGGGAATGGACGTACTATGTTGATTATTCACAATGAGCTTTGTCATCGAGCAGGCTTCTCGATTGATTGGTCTAGAACCAATAAAGTGGATTATTTAACAGCCTTAAGCGCTGAAATTGAATCCCCATCAAAAGGGCTTTTGGATAACTACTTATGTCAGTTTATAGATGGCATTCGAGATCGAAAACTTTGGGGTGAATCTATAAATGGTATTCGAGGTTTAGATGGTCAGAGTATAGAAAACTGCGTTGATGGTGAATACACAGATATAGCCGTTGCTCAAAAGTATCGATCATTTGAAATGAATAGAGAGCTGTGACGAAAATTTAGGCCTCATACATTAAAACCATATTCATCATAAACCTTGGGCTGGTTCTGTTTGTACAATTTGAACTTCTGTTTGTTGATCTATTCCCAAAATAATTCGAGTCGCAGGAAGGCGGCAAGAGAGAGAATCCCGATGAGCTTACTCAGGTAAGTGATTCGGGTGAACGACAAATCTGCCGGGAGCAGATTTGAACGCTGCTTGCAGCGGCCCGAAGGGCGAGGCCCATTGATGGGCCGAGTCACGCAGCCAACGCACCTGCAACTTGAAGTATGACGGGTATATTCCCTTTATTTAGTTCCGGCGTAAAGTAGCGTTTCCGACCTGCGGTAATCGTCAGCATAGTGGTCACGCTCATCGAAACGGCTAATAACAGGATGGATCGTTGTCAGCAGCATCCCCCTGCAAGATAACACCGCTGTTTGTTAACCTCTCTTGATGCATCGCTAACGCCCATTGTTCAAACTGGCGACCGAATGTCGGCGGATTAGCGTCGGGTGGAACAGATTGATGGCGTTGGGCAACGGCGTGTCGTTGGCCAACGCCAGCGCAATTTGCGCCGCCTGCGTCGCCATGGCGGTAATCGGATAGCGGATGGTGGTCAGGCGTGGGCGCAGATAACGCGACAGCAATACATCATCGAATCCGATCAGCGACATATCCCGCGGCACCTCGATGCCGTTATCGCTCAGCACCGCCAGCGCGCCGGCCGCCATTGGGTCGTTGTAGCAGGTTAGCGCGGTCACCGGACGGCCGCGCTCCAGTAGTGTGATCATCGCTTCCTCGCCGCCGCTTTCATCCGGTTCACCGTAGGCGATCAACTGTTCATCCAGCGTAATGTTGTGTTCGGCCAGCGCGTCCCGGTAACCTGCCAGACGGTCATCGGCGTCGGAAATGGCGTGGTTGGAGCACAAAATGCCGATTTGGCGATGCCCCTGCAGGATCAGATGACGAGTCGCCAGCCAGGCACCGTAGCGGTTATCCAGCGCTACGCAACGTGCTTCATACCCCGGCAGAATGCGGTTAATCAGCACCATGCCCGGAATCTGTTCCATCAGTTGCGCCAGCTCGTCATCCGGCAGCATCTTGGCGTGCACCACCAATGCCGCGCAGCGATGGCGAATCAGTTGTTCGATGGCCTGACGCTCTTTGTGCGCCACATGATACCCATTGCCAATCAACAGAAAGTTGCCGGTACGGTAGGCTTCCTGCTCCACGGCTTTGACCATGGTGCCGAAAAACGGGTCGGACACGTCGGACACCACCAGCCCCAGTGTTTCGGTGGACTGCTGGGCCAGTGCGCGGGCGTTGGCGTTCGGATGGTATTGCAACTGCTGCATGGCCTGCAGTACGGCGCTGCGCGCTTGCTCGCTGGCTTTGGGCGAATCGTTGATGACGCGTGATACGGTTGCGACCGACACGCCCGCCAGCCTGGCGACGTCCTTAATGGTGGCCATAGGGTTTCCTGTTGTTCTTAGAGCCTATCCCATTAGGGCTATTTCACTGGCCATTTTGGCCCTGGGCAGTGCTCGAAATCCTCACGTACTATGTGTACGCTCCGGTTTACTCGCTGCGCTCGCCCGTTGGGCCGGACAACGTGCTTTGTCCGTTCAACATGCGTTGCATGTTGTCTCCGCGGCTTCCCGAGTCCAAACTGGCTGCGCCAATAACGCCTACTGGGATAGGCTCTTAATGTAAAAATGGTGCGCGCAATCAAATGACTGCCTGAGTGTCACGGAATTGGGCCGTGGCCGCAAGAGGCGGGGATCGCAACTTTCACCGTCGGCGCGCCGTCATGGCTCGTCAGGCGGCAATAGTGGCAAATGTAGCGATGTTTTTTTCCTCAACTACACATGATGTTGGGGGCAGGGCGACGGCATTCCGGCCAGGCAATCATTGTTTTTCACGGCTTTATTACAGCCAACCCGAGAATTTTACAGTTGGTTGCACTTCGAGCGTTTATCTTTCGATTCTGCGCTAGTGATTCCGGGTGACTCTCTTTAGAGTAACAAGTCCCAGAGGTATTGATGGGTGACAATCGATGTGTTCTTCACATTGAACCATTCAAATTTCACCAACCTAC
The DNA here is from genome assembly GCF_000406105.1 of Dickeya chrysanthemi NCPPB 402. Taxonomy (NCBI): domain Bacteria; kingdom Pseudomonadati; phylum Pseudomonadota; class Gammaproteobacteria; order Enterobacterales; family Pectobacteriaceae; genus Dickeya; species Dickeya chrysanthemi. Next base: position 809,625 of record NZ_CM001974.1, read on the forward strand.
GCGGATGCGTAGGTTTTTTTTTGCCTGCGCTCCGGTCTGCCGGAAAATAATACGCTGGTTACAAATAAAAAAGAAATCCCGCCGCCTGTCGGTAGGCTGATTGACGCTCAATATAGCGAGTGATAATTTTTAACCATTGCATAAGGCTTGTTACCGTTCGGCGGGCAAAACATAAGTGCAGCGACAGTATGAAGTCAATCGACTTTATCGTTTGCTGTATTTAGGTTTTGCCCGTTTCTGTTTTCAGGAGAATGCGATGAAGATAACTCAGGTCCTGAATAATAATGTGGTCAGCGCGTTCGGCAATATGAAATAAATTACGCAACTGATTTATCAGGTGCAGAATATCGTCAAATATTATTTTCAGGTGTCGCTTGATGAAAATGGCTTTATTTATCATCGCTTTATTACCCACCTGAAATTCTTTTCTCAGCGCGTGATGGAAGGTGCCACGCTGGGTAATGACGACGGCGAGTTATTTATCATGGTGTAGCAACGCTATCAAAAAACGCTGGGCTGTGTCGAAGCCATCAATAGCTTTATCAAAAAGAATTACCAACACACTATGACCAATTCGGAGAAACTGTATCTGACCATTCATATCGATAATATGATTCATCGTCTTACCCAAAATCATTCGAGTTGCCGCCTTCCTGCAACTTGACGTATTAAGGATATCAATCATTCCGAATAGGCTTGTTACTGGCAGCGGCAATTCGTCGGAAACGATGCGATATCCGCTGACGCAGGCAAACCCCAGAGGAACAAGGCGCCACGGTAAATACCGGGCGGTTGTTGCGAAAATCGTAAGGTTTCTTTCTGGAAAGAAGCATTGCTATGTCAGTTAATTATCAGGAAATTGCCAGGAATATTGTGACGCTTGTCGGAGACGAGAGTAATATCCGACAGGTTTTTCATTGTATTACCCGCCTGAGTTTTTATTTGCACGAAGCGTAACGTATCGAACGTGCCCAACTAAAAGCATTAGATGGGGTAATCGGTATTAATGTGGCCGGCGCGCAGTTTCAGGTGAAAATCGGCAATGACGTAGCGGATTGTCCAACCGGGGCAGATGGCGGAAGTCGGTGAACAACTGTCATCTCCTCTCGGGGCGGGACCGTTGCCCGCCCGATCTTGCTGCATCACAGGCCAATGATTCCAGATGTTTTTTTCCCCTCTCCTGCACGTGTTCCGGCGGTGTTTTCAGCGCTAATGTTGGTGCGGTTTATGGTATGGTGAACCCTTTGGCGGAAAATGGCGCCGCGGTGTGCGTCATCCCGACGTCGCGGTTATGTCGGCGGCGAAAGTGAACGATCAACGGGAACGAGCGATCATGAACAATCAGCGGCGTGTGGGCCCAAACCGGACTGAGTTACTGTTTACACATAGGGAGGTGGGATGATTTATACCTTTTTACGCTGGATACTGAAGCAGGTGTATCGCATTCAGATTACGGGTGATGAAAGCAGTTTCCGGCAATCGAAGATATTGATTACCCCAAACCACGTTTCATTCCTTGATGGCGTGCTGATGGCGCTGTTTCTGCCGCTGCAAAGCAAGCCGGTATTCGCCGTCTATTCCAACATCGCCGACCGTTGGTTCATGCGCTGGCTGGAACCGTACATCGATTTTTTGCCGCTGGACCCGACCAAACCGTTGGCGCTCAAGCAGTTGATCCGGCTGGTGGAGCAAGGGCGCCCGGTGGTGGTGTTCCCGGAAGGGCGTATCACCGTGACCGGCTCGCTGATGAAAATCTACAGCGGTGCGGCGTTCGTGGCGGCGCGTTCAGGGGCCGCGGTGATACCAGTGCGCATCGAAGGGCCGGAGTTCACCCACTTCGGCCGTCTGGGCGGGGTGTTGCGCCGTCGCCTGTTTCCAGCGGTTTCTCTGCATTTTTTACCGCCGACGACGTTACCCATGCCGGTCGCGCCGTCGGCGCGTGAGCGCCGCGCCCTGGCGGGTGAGGCGCTGCACCGCATCATGATGGATGCGCGCATGGCGGTGCGCCCGCGCCACACCTTGTATCAGGCGTTTCTGGCCGCCTGCGATCGCTACGGCTACCACTCGCCCTGTATTGAAGACATCAACCTCAAGGAAGAGAGTTATCACGGCTTGCTGAAGAAATCGCTCGGGGTAGCGCGCATTCTGCAACGCTTTACCGGCGAGCGTGAGCATGTCGGGTTGCTGTTGCCCAATGCGACCGTCACCGCCGCCGCGATTCTCGGTTCTTCGCTCGGCAGCCGGGTGCCGGCGATGCTGAACTACACCGCCGGGGTGAAAGGCATTCAGAATGCGATGACCGCGGCGCGGATCAAAACTATCGTGACGTCGCGGCAGTTTCTGGAGAAGGGCAAGCTGACCCACCTGCCGCAACAGGTGAAAGAGGCCAATTGGGTCTACCTGGAAGACCTGAAGGACACGGTTACGCTGTCGGACAAACTGTGGATCCTATTCCACCTGTTGTTACCGACGCGCGCCATGCGCCCGCAACAGCCGGACGATGCGGCGGTGATCCTGTTCACCTCCGGCTCGGAAGGCAACCCGAAAGGGGTGGTGCATTCCCACAATAGTCTGATGGCCAACGTGGAGCAGATCCGCGCCGTGGCCGATTTCACGCCGCGCGACCGTTTCATGTCGGCGTTGCCGCTGTTCCACGCGTTTGGGCTGACGGTCGGGCTGCTGACGCCGCTGATGACCGGTGCCCGCGTATTCCTCTACCCGAGCCCGCTGCATTATCGCATCGTGCCGGAGCTGGTGTATGACCGCAACTGCACGGTGCTGTTCGGCACCTCCACCTTCCTCGGGCATTATGCGCGCTTCGCTCACCCGTACGATTTCGCTCGCCTGCGCTACGTAGTGGCCGGGGCGGAAAAACTCTCCGAACAGGTGCGGGCGGTGTGGCAGGACAAATTTGGCCTTCGTATTCTGGAAGGCTACGGTGTGACCGAGTGTGCGCCGGTGGTGGCGATCAACGTACCGATGGCCTGCAAACTGCATTCCGTCGGCCGCTTGTTGCCGGGCATTGCGTCACGGCTGATTCCGGTGCCGGGCATCCATCATGGCGGCCGTCTGCAACTGCGTGGGCCGAACGTGATGAAAGGCTACCTGCGGGTGGAAAACCCCGGCGAGCTGGAGTCCCCCGCGGCGGAAAACGAGCACGGGCAGCGTGAGTCGAACTGGTACGACACCGGCGATATCGTTGATCTTGATGAGCAAGGCTTCTGTACCATTGTCGGCCGCGTTAAACGCTTCGCCAAGCTGGCCGGGGAAATGGTGTCGCTGGAGAGCGTGGAGCAACTGGCGAACCAAGTATCGCCGCAGGCGCAACACGCCGCCAGCGCCCGCAGCGACAGCAGCAAGGGAGAAGCGCTGGTGCTGTTTACCACCGACGCGACGCTGACCCGCGACAGCCTGTTGACGCAGGCACGAGCGAGTGGCCTGCCGGAACTGGCGGTGCCGCGCGATATTCGTTACCTGAAAGAGCTGCCGTTATTGGGCAGCGGCAAACCGGACTTCGTCACGCTGCGCCAACGGGCGGAACAGCCCGCCGATGCGGCGCAAGACGCTCCGGATGCACAACCGGAGCATGATGCATGAGTCACCCGAGTTCTCCTTCGTCGTCGCTGTTTTCCCACGGTATGAATGCGGTGATGGTGGCGCAGTTTTTCTCCGCCTTCGGCGATAACGCGCTGCTATTCGCCACGCTGGCGCTGGTGAAATCGCTGGCGTATCCGGACTGGAGCCAGCCTTTCCTACAGATGGGATTCGTCGCCGCTTATATCGTGCTGGCGCCGTTTGTCGGCCAGTTCGCCGACAGTTTCGCCAAAGGGCGGGTGATGATGTTTGCCAACGCCCTGAAGCTGGCCGGTGCGTTGCTGATCTGCCTGGGCGGCAACCCGTTTCTGGGTTACACGCTGGTGGGGCTGGGCGCGGCGGCCTATTCTCCGGCCAAGTACGGCATTCTGGGGGAAATCACCCGCGGCGATCAGTTGGTGAAAGCCAACGGCCTGATGGAAGCCTCCACCATCGCGGCTATTCTTATCGGGTCGGTGGTGGGCGGCGTACTGGCCGACTGGCATATCTACGGTGCGCTGGCGGTGTGTGCGCTGGCTTACGGTATTGCGCTAGCCGCCAACCTGCTGATTCCGAAACTGGCGGCCGCGCGCCCCGGCGCATCCTGGCACCCGGCGCGTATGACCCGTTCATTCTTTGACGCCTGTCGCGTACTGTGGCGCAACGGCGAAACCCGTTTTTCGCTGGTCGGTACCAGCATGTTCTGGGGCGCGGGCGTGACGCTGCGTTTCCTGCTGGTGCTGTGGGTGCCGCTGGCGCTGGGCATCAACGACAATTCGACGCCGACGCTGCTCAACGCCATGGTGGCGGTGGGGATTGTGGTCGGCGCGGCGGCGGCCGGTAAGCTGGTGACGCTGAAAACCGTGCGACGCTGCCTGCCCGCCGGGGTGCTGATCGGCGTGATGGTGGTGGTGTTCACCCTGCAACATAGCCTGATCAGCGCGTACGCCTGCCTGTTGGTGTTGGGCGCGCTGGGCGGCTTTTTTATCGTGCCGCTCAATGCGTTGTTGCAGGAGCGCGGCCGGGAAAGTGTAGGCGCCGGCAACGCCATCGCGGTGCAGAATTTAGGTGAAAACGGCGCCATGTTGTTGATGCTGGCGCTCTACTCGCTGGCGGTGAAGGTCGGCGTGCCGGTATTGGCGATTGGCGTCGGCTTCGGCGTGTTGTTTGCGCTGGCGATTGCCGGGCTGTGGGTTTGGGTGCAGGTGACCCAGTGGCGTCGTCGGCCGGAACCTGCGGTCATGAATACCTCCGATAAGAGTGAATAACGGGAGAGGTGATGAGTCTGATTTGGCATGACTGGGGGGTAAAAGACCTGAACCTGTATGCGCTGTATGACATTCTGCGCCTGCGTAACCAGGTCTTTGTGGTGGAACAGCGGTGTGCTTATCAGGATTTGGACGGGCTGGATCTGGTCGATGACAACCGCCATGTGACGGCCTGGCAAAACGGCAGGCTGATCGCCTGCGCGCGCTTGCTGGTGCCTCATGATCGGCAGGACGTGGTGACCATCGGCCGGGTAGTGGTGGCTCCCGAGGTACGAGGCCAGCGGCTCGGGCATCAGTTACTGATGCATGCGCAGGCCGCCTGTGTGCGCCACTGGCCGGGACGGGTGCAATACCTGTCCGCGCAGGCGCATTTACAGCATTTCTACCAGCAATTCGGTTTTGTGGTATGTGGCGATGGCTACGACGAGGATGGCATTCCCCACGTGCCGATGCGAACGGCGGGATAACCTGTCGCTGCCGCGGTATGCCGTCTTCCATGACGGACGGCAACCCCGCTGCCGGGCAGACGGGGTGCCGGCGTTGTCTCGTCAGTTAACTGGCGGAATGGGAAATGGTGCTGCCGAGCTTCTGAACGTCCTGACCAAATCCACGAGCGGTGTTGCAGCCGCTTAATGCGGTCGCCATGAATAGGGTTGCGACCAGTAAGATAAGGGTTTTCATGGTGGTTTACCTTTTATAGCGGGGCAAATCCCGCCTTCACTTTGTCATAATCACACACCGGGATTCAATGTGTTGTCAGTCTGTTAAGACCGCTTTTTGTGCTGTGGTCGTGTTTCCCCGCGTCTCACTCTTCCACCAGAAATAGCTCCAGCAGCGAGTTAAGAAACAGTTTGCCGTGCTCGGTCACTTGCCAGTGTTGAGCGGTTTCCGTCAGGTAGCCTTGCGCCAGCGCAGCGTCTATCTGCGCTCTGACGGCACTTTCCGGCAGACCGGTGTAGGCGGTGAAATCAGCACGCGGTGCGGGTTCCAGCAACCGAAAACGATTCATGAAGAACTCGAACGGCCGCTCGGCTCTCTCCACTTCGCTGCGTTGTTGCAGGTAATTCCCCTGCATATAGCCGCGTGGGTGACGGGTTTTTACCGTGCGCACGATATTGCCGTCGGCGAAGGTGAGTTTGCCGTGCGCGCCGCAGCCGATGCCCAGATAGTCGCCGAAGCGCCAGTAGTTAAGATTGTGCTGGCACTGGTAACCCGGTTTGGCGTAGGCCGAGGTTTCATACTGCTGATATCCGGCGTTGCTCAGCAACCGGTGGCCTTGTTCGAAAATATCCCACAGCGCGTCATCGTCCGGCAGCACCGGCGGCCGCGAGCCAAATAGCGTATTCGGCTCGATGGTCAACTGATACCAGGACAAGTGCGGCGGGTTGAGCGCGATCGCCTGGCGCAGGTCGTCCAGCGCCTCGTCCAGCGATTGCTCCGGCAGGCCGTGCATCAAATCCAGATTGAAGCTGCGCAGCCCCAGACCGGCCGCCAGCGCGGCGGCGCGCTTGGCCTCTTCCGGGCCGTGGATGCGGCCTAAGCGCGTTAGCTTATCCGGGCTGAAGCTCTGCACGCCGATGGAAATCCGGTTAATCCCCGCCTGCTGGTAGCCGCTAAACCGGTCGGCCTCTACTGTACCGGGGTTGGCCTCCATGGTGATTTCCGCCTCCGGCGCCAGCGGCAATCGCGCCCGCACCCCGTCCAGCAACTGTTGCATCGCCTCGGCGCTAAGCAGGCTCGGTGTGCCGCCGCCGATAAAAATGCTGTGCAGCGGGCGGCCGCTCGCCAGCGGCAGGTCGGCGTCCAGATCCGCCAGCAGGTGCGCCACGTAGTCGTCGTGCGGCACCTCGCCTTTCAGCGCGTGGGAGTTGAAGTCGCAATAAGGGCACTTCTGCACGCACCAGGGAATGTGGATGTACAGGCTGAGCGGCGGCAGATTAAGCATGTCGCAGCGCATCCAGCAACTGGCGCAGCGCCTGGCCGCGGTGGGAGTGGGCGTTTTTCTCTTCGCGACTGAGCTCGGCGGCGGTTTTGCCGAGCTGCGGCACGAAGAATATCGGGTCGTAGCCGAAGCCGCCTTCACCGGCAGGCGCGCGGGCGATGACACCCTGCCAGCGACCGTGGCATACCAGCGGCGTCGGGTCCTCGGCGTGGCGCAGATACACCAGCACGCAGTGGAAGCTGGCCTGACGCTGCTCGTCCGGCACGTTGTCGAGCGCCGCCAGCAGCTTGTCCAGATTCTGCTGGTCGCCGGCGTCTTCTCCGGCATAGCGAGCGGAGTAAATACCCGGCGCGCCGCCCAGCGCGTCCACCGCCAGGCCCGAATCATCGGCGAGGGCGGGCAGGCCGGTTTCGCGTGCGGCGTGACGTGCTTTCAGAATAGCGTTTTCGATAAAGGTCAAACCGGTTTCTTCGGCGGAGTCGACGCCCAGCGTGGTTTGCGCCACCACGTCGAGACCAAAATCCGCCAGCAGACCGGCGAGTTCACGCACTTTACCGGCGTTGCCGGTGGCTAAGACCACGTTTTGCATCTGTTGTTCCTGCAATCTGTTCAGGGTGTGTATTCAGGGAATAAACTCAGGGGATGAGGCCCGCGACATCAGCCGGGATGACTTGCGGGTTGACGATTCTAATTTGTTTGTGACGCCCAAGCTCCCCTTTTTCGATGGTCACCATGCCCCTGGCGACGCGGAATTGTTTGGCAAGAAACTTGATCAGGTGGGCGTTGGCCTGGCCATCCACCGGCGGTGCGGTGATGGCGACTTTAAGCTCGTCGCCATGCAACCCGACAATCTGGTCCCGGCTGGCTTTCGGCTGAATATACAGCCGAATCACCAGCCCGTCTTCGCAGCGACTGACGGCACTCACAGCAGTAACCATAGCCCCGGGAAGAAATCCATGCCGAGGTAGTTCAGCAGGTACAGCACCAGAATTACCACCATCGGTGCGAAATCCAGCCCGCCGGTCGACGGCAGAATGCGGCGCACCGGCCCCATCAGCGGCTCAGTCAACTGATGCAGCATGTAGTCCACCGGGCTGCGGCCCTGGCTGACCCAGCTCATCAGCGAGCGAATGATCACTATCCAGAACACCAGATAACCGGCGGATTTGATCAGCGCCAGTAGCCCCACCAGCAAGTTGATCGGGCTGAGCGACAGCGAACCGACCTGAATCAACAGCAGTAACGGGTACTTCAGCGTGGTGAGCAGAAACGCCAACAGCAGCGACGCGCTGTCGATAGGCCCCAGCGACGGGATAATACGGCGCAACGGGCCGATGATCGGCTGGGTGAGTTTCACCACGAACTGCGCCAGCGGGTTATAAAAGTCGCTGCGCGCCCACTGCATCCAGATACGCAGCAGTAACACCATCACGTACAGGTCAACCAGGGTCTTGACCAGAAAAGTCAGGGTAAGCATGAGACGGTCATTCCTTCATTCAAAGTCATTTTTCAGGCAAACAAAGTCATTTTTTCAGGCGGTCATCAGAACAGCGATTCCATTTCCTTTGCCCGGTGTATGGCGGCCTGCATAGCGTCAGCGACAGTCTGGCCCAACTGACGCTCATTGAATACGCGTAACGCTTCGGCGGTGGTGCCGCCTTTCGAGGTGACGTTCTCCCGCAAGGTGGCCAACGGGGTATCCGGGCTGGCTTCCACCAGCGCCGCTGCGCCGCTGGCGGCTTGCTGAACCAGCAATCGGGCGGTATCGGCGTCGAATCCCTGACGGATAGCTTCCTGTTGCATCGCTTCCATAAACAGGAAGAAATAGGCCGGCGCGCTGCCGGCGGCGGCAATCACGCCGTTAATGTGCGACTCGTCTGACACCCAGCACAGCTTGCCGACGCTCTGCATCAGGTCGGCGGCGAAGGCGCGATCGGTGTCGTTAACCTCGGCCGGCGCGTACAACCCGCTCATGCCGCGACCCACCAGCGACGGCGTATTCGGCATGATGCGTACGATATTGAGCGAGGCGCCCAGTAACTGACGAAAGCGGGCGACATTGACGCCGGCGGCGATTGATAACACCAGCTTGTTGCTGAAATCCACCTGTTGCGCCAGTCCATCACAGACCTCCGCCATCAACTGGGGTTTAACCGCCAGCACCACCACGTCGGCGTCGCGGGCACAGGCGGCATTATCGCTCAGGCTGGTAATACCATAGCGGGCGGCAAGTTGCCCCCGGTGGGTGGCGGACGGCGCGCTGACGCTGACCAGGCCGGCCGGATAACCGCCCGCCATCAAACCGGCGATGATCGCCTGCGCCATATTGCCCGCGCCAATAAAGGCTATTTTACGGTGTTCCATCAAGTTCTCGCTGTTTTCGTCAGCCCGTTAAGCTTAACGGGGGTAGTCACGTGCGCCAAAAATGGCGGTGCCGATGCGCACCATCGTGCTGCCGGCCTCAATAGCGGCCGCCATATCGTCGGTCATCCCCATCGACAGGGTATCCAAGGTGCCATAATCCGCTTTGAGTTGCAGAAAAAGTTCGGTCATTTGGCGAAATATCGCCAATTGCCGGGCGTGCTCCGTTTCCGGCGCGGGGATCGCCATCAGGCCGCGCAGCCGCAGATTCGGCAACTGAGCCACGCTGGCGGCCAGTTCCGCCAGTTCATCGGCCAAAATGCCGGATTTACTCGCTTCCCGGCTGATATTGACCTGTAGCAGCACGTTGAGCGGCGGCAGATGCGGCGGGCGCTGCTCGCTCAGGCGCTGGGCGATGCGCAACCGGTCGATGGTGTGGCACCAGTCGAAATGCTCGGCCACCAGGCGGCTCTTGTTCGACTGTAACGGCCCGATAAAGTGCCATTCCAGCGCCGTATCCGGCTGATGCGTCTGAAAATAACGCACCTTATCCACCCCTTCCTGTACATAGTTTTCGCCAAACGCCTGCTGGCCGGCGGCAATCGCTTCTTCGATAGCGCTCACAGGTTTGGTTTTGCTGACTGCAAGCAGCGTAATTTCTTCCGGCGCCCGTCCGCAATACTGCGCCGCTGCTGAGATTTTCTGCCGGACGTCCTGTAAGTTTTCCCGGACTGTCGGTGTCGTGACTGTCGATATCGTCATAGTGATTCAGGAGGCCAATCAATGGATGTGAGTGAATGGGTGAACGCTAGTGTAAAACAGAACGTATCCGATCTGCACCTGTGCAGCGGTCATCCGCCGGTGTGGCGTATCGACGGGCAATTGGTGACGGATGTTACCCGGCCGCCGTTGCAGCACGCCGAACTGGAACAGTGGTGTCAGCATTGGCTGGATCCGGCCTGCGAACAACAGTTGCAGCAATACGGACAAACCGATTGTGCGTTAACCCTGCCGGGAGGACAACGGTTACGCGCCAATCTGTTTATGCAGCGTCACGGCTTGTCGGCCGCGCTGCGCTTGATTCCGTCGCAGCAGCCTGACTTGCCGGCGCTGGGCGCGCCGCCGGTGGTAGCGGAGTTGGTCGATCGCGATGATGGTCTGATTCTGGTGACGGGGGCGACCGGCAGCGGTAAATCCACCACGCTGGCGGCGATGATCGCCGTGCTGAATCAGCGCCGGGCGCGACACATTATTACGCTGGAAGACCCGATAGAGTTTCTGCATACCAGCCGGTGTTGCCTGATCCAGCAGCGGGAAATCGGCCGTCATAGCGAGGGGTTCGCCGGTGCTTTGCGGGCCGCGTTACGCGAAGACCCGGATGTCCTGCTGCTGGGCGAGTTGCGCGATGGCGAAACCATTCGGCTGGCGCTGACGGCGGCGGAAACCGGCCATCTGGTGTTGGCGACGCTGCATACCCGGCGGGCCGTTCAGGCGGTAGACCGGCTGGTGGATGTATTCCCCGCCGAGGAGAAAGCCTTTGTGCGGGCGCAACTGGCGGCGAGTTTGCAGGCGGTGGTGGCGCAGAAATTACTGCCGGGCGCTCAGCGCGGGCGCGTGGCGTTGTTCGAGATACTGCTTGCTACGCCAGCGGTCAGCAACCTGATCCGCGAAGGCAAAACCCACCAGTTGCCTAGCCTGTTGCAAACCGGCAGCCAGGTGGGGATGCAAACCTTTGAGCAGAGTTATCGGCAGCGCTGCCGGGAAGGGGCGCTGCCGGATGATGGCGCTGACGACGCCGCATCATGACGATATTCCCCATCCCCGGCTTTTACTCTGATTTCATCACGGAGGGTTCGGCCGCGGCGAGCAGTCGTATCGTCAACTCCGGGGCAGGAACCGGGCGTGAAAACAGGAACCCTTGCGCATAGTCGCACCCGATACGGGCGAGGGTGTCACACTGCTGTTGGGTTTCGACCCCTTCGGCCACCACTTTGAGGCCAAGGCTGTGCGCCATTGCGATAATCGCTACGCACAACTCAAACCCGACGCCATCCAGATCTTCGACGAAGGAGCGATCTATTTTCAGGCAATCAATGTCGAATTTCCTCAGGTAGGCGAGTGATGAATAGCCGGTGCCGAAATCATCAATGGCGATTTGTATCCCGGTATCACGGAACAGGTGCAGGTTGTCGTTCACCCGCGATTCTGCATTCAGCAGCAATCCTTCGGTGATTTCGATGATCACGGCGTTGCCCTCTAATCCGTGTTGGGCCAGCTCCTGTACCCAGGTCATTTCCGTAAAGTCTTTGCTGCGCAGTTGCACCGGCGACTGGTTGATGGCGACCTGAAAATGTGGATCGAAGATTTTGCGCCACTGCGCCAGTTGGGTAATGGCCTGCCGCGCAACCCAGTCGCCGAGCGGAACGATGAGCCCGGTATCCTCGGCAAGAGGGATAAACTCCGCCGGGCTTATCATGCCGAGGATGGGATGACGCCAGCGCACCAGCGCTTCGGCCTTGACCACTTTATTGGTGCTCAGCTCGATGATAGGTTGGTAGTAAACCTCGAACTGACCGCACTGGATTGCGGTGCGCAGATCGTTGGTCAGGCGTAAACGGGCGCGCGCAGCCTGATGCAAGGCCGGCGTATAGTAATTGAAGCAGTTACGCCCGGCGCTCTTGGCGGCATACATCGCCTGATCGGCATTTTTGAACAGCTCTTCCAGCGTATCGCTATCGTTGGGGAAGAGGGCAATACCGATGCTGGCTGAAACCAGCATACTTTCTCCGTCGATATTGAACGGTTGCGCCAACTGTGCGAGCAGTATTCTGGCCAGGCATCCACTATCGCCGTTTTGGTGCAGATCGGTCAGGATAATGGCGAATTCGTCTCCCCCCAGACGGGCGATGGTATCGGCTCCTTGCACACAGTCGGTAAGGCGGTTCGACACCGCAAGCAACAGCGCATCGCCGGCGCGATGTCCCAGGCTGTCGTTGACCGATTTGAAGTGGTCGAGGTCTATCAACATCAGCGCCATTGGGTGGCCGCTCTGTTTGGCGTGCTCAACCGCCCGCTCAAGCTTATCCTGAAAGTGATGCCGGTTCGGCAAGGTGGTAACCGCGTCATAGTTGGCTTGCCGCCAAATCAGCTCTTCTTGCTTTTTGCGCTGGGTGATATCGGAAAATACGCCGACATAATTTATGGGTGTGCCTGCCGAGTCTTTGATCACATTGATCGTTATTTCCTTGAGGTAGTCGCTGCCGTCTTTTTTGTGATCCCACATTTCACCTACCCACACTCCGTCTTCATCAACAGTACGCCACATGGCGGTATAGAAATCGGCGTCGTGTCGGTCCGAACGAAATATGTATGATGGTTGCCCCACGACATCGGCCGCGCTATATCCGGTCAGGCGGGTAAAAGCCGGGTTAATGGAAATAATGCTACGGCTGGTATTGATGACGATGATGGCTTCCTGCGTGCTCTCATAGACGGCGGCGGCAATCTTCATCTGTTCGCGTGCTTTCTGGCGCTCGGTAATATCGAGGACATACACCAGTCGGTCGGCTCTGTGCCCATGCTGCGCGAAGGGGACGGATTCCGACCAAATGGTCAGGATGACACCATCACGACGCATCACGGTCCATTCCCCGCCCAGCGTACCGCCTTCATCCAGAAACTGCCGATGGCGGGCGAGTACGGACTCGCGGGCGGACTCAGGAAAAACCATGGTAAAAGAACGGCCTGCCATTTCCTCCTGGGCATAACCATAGATGGCGCCATACGCCGGATTGACGGTGACATAGCTTCCGTCGTAATTGATAACGGCGATGCCCACTGGGCAGCGGTCAAGGATGGCCTGAAACAGACTTTCTGAATTCCATGCAGAACCTGTCATCATTCACCTCATATTGATGCTGTTTTTCTGACAAACCGAATCTGGGCAAGCGGTTAAGGGCGCTGTTGTGCTGTCGGCCGATGGAGGACGCGCAGATTCGGGTTGTACGGTGCGTCTTGTTTTTAATTTATTATTTTTAAAGTGAATGTTGCTGTATGCATCCGACCGGTCGGCATTATGGTGGCCGAACCGCTCGATGCGACGTTCGTTCGATTAATTTTCTTTTAGCTTAGTTTGGAGAAAGCGTCCTGACAGAGAAATTATCGACCGCAGGCGACAACTTCTGAGATATCAGCGGCGAATTTGGTGAAAAAGGGTGACGGAGTTATCACCCTGATGGAGTTATCACCCCGATGAGTAGCGGACGTTACGGTTGAGCGTCGGGATAACGCACGCATTCGGGGTCGCGTTGCATGATGATGCGGCCATGGCGAATCGACAACCGGGCTTTGGCCTGACGTTGCACCGCGTCGTAGTCGTTTTCTGCGTCCAGAATCAACAGGTTAGCCGGGCGGCCGACCGCGATGCCGTAACGATCACCCAGATGCAGTGCTGTGGCGCTATTGTCGGTCACAAAATCGAGGCAACGTTGCAGATCCTGATACCCCATCATGTGGCAAATATGCAGCCCGGCGTCAAGAATGCGCAGGATGTTGCCGTTGCCGAGCGGATACCAGGGGTCCTGGATGGAGTCCTGCCCGAAACAAACGTTCATACCGGCACGGTCCAGTTCAGCGACCCGGGTAACGCCGCGGCGTTTGGGAAAGGTATCGAAGCGCCCTTGCAGATGGATGCTTTCGGTCGGGCACGACACGAAACTGATGCCGGAGCGCCGCAGCAAACGGAACAGTTTCGAGCAGTAAGCGTTGTCATACGAGCCCATCGCGACGGTATGGCTGGCGGTGACGCGCGCGCCCATTTCTCTCACCCGCGCCTCTTCCGCCAAGACTTCCAGAAAACGCGAGTTGGGGTCGTCGGTTTCGTCGCAGTGTACGTCAACCAGACAACCGGTTCGCTCTGCTAAGTCCATCAGGAATTTTATCGAGCTGACGCCCTGTTCGCGGGTATTTTCGAAATGAGGAATGCCGCCGACCACATCGGCACCGAGTGCGACGGCACGCTCCATCAAGCGGCGGCCTTCCGGATAAGATTCGATACCTTCCTGCGGGAAGGCGACGATTTGCAGGTCGATCAGCGCCTTCGCTTCGTTTTTGACTTCCAGCATCGCTTCCAGCGCCGCCAGCGACGGATCGGTGACATCAACGTGGGTGCGAACATGTTGGATACCGTGGTCGCGCAGCATACCGATCGCCGTCTGTGCCCGACGACGCGTATCTTCATGTGTGATGGTCGCCTTGCGCTGGCTCCAGCGTTCGATGCCTTCAAACAGCGTGCCGCTCATGTTCCATGCCGGCTCGCCTGCGGTCAGGACCGCATCCAGATGAATATGCGGCTCCACCAGCGGTGGGATAACCAGCCGCCCGGCGGCGTCGATCACGTCTGGCGTCGTCGGTGTCGGCAACATGCCGGGCTGGGCATCTATCGCCGCAATCAGGCCGTCGTGAAGTTGTAGCGTGTAGCGCCCGGGCTGACGACGTAATGCGGCGTTGATAATCTTCATCATCACTCCTGTATCACTCCTGTGAGGTGGTATTGCACCGCAACATCGCGGTTTCCTGTGTCGGTAAACCCGACTGGCGCCAGAGCAGGAGCGCGACGGCGGCGCTGAGACGAAACAGCGGGTCGCCGAGGCTGCCGCCTGATAACTGTTCGATGCGTTGCAGGCGCTGATGCAAGGTATTGCGGTGGATAGCCAGCCGCTCTGCCGCTTTAATCACATTATTGTTTTCCTGTAGTACCGCATCCAGCGTTTCAATCAGCAAATAAGGTGACTTGCGGTTATTTTCCATCAGATTGCACAACACGTTGTGCATAAAACGCGTGAGCAATGCCGGGTCGTCGACGGCGCCCAGCAATTGCAGAATACCCAATTCAGTGTAGTCGCACAGGCCTTTTTCCGGGCGCATCGCTGCGACGGCGTTCAGCGCTTGTCTGGCTTCGCTCAGCGCCTGCCGATAGTGAACTGCCGCGCTGACCGGGCTGGACAAGCCGCCGGACAACGTCAGCGGGGCGATATCGGCATTGACGGACTGGCGCAAAGCGGCCAGCGCCTGATGCCCTTGCCGTAACAGCGGGCTGTCTGTCGGCAGCACCATCAGCAACAGGTCGCCCAGCGTCACCAACGGCAGCGGGTTAGGCTGCGCCGACAGACACTCCTGTAACCGTTGTTGCAGGTAGCGGCGCGACCGTTGCAGGTGCGCCTCCGGGTTATCGACATGCGCCGCGGAAAACAGCGTGTCCATACCGCACACACGCCAGGCGATCACCCGATGCGGCTGTTCCAGCGGCCATTGCAGCCAGGCGGCGCGTTGATGAATGAGCGGCAGCTCCGACGGGTCGCCGGTCAGCAACTGGAGCAGAAAGTCGCCGCGCCAGTTATCCCGCTCGTGTTCGGTATGACCATGCCAGGTATGAAAATAAGATACGTTCCTGTAATGCGATGCCGACATGATGATCCCTCTGGTTTCGTCCCGTTAGGGGAAACGGCAATGTCTGGGAGATTCAGCAAATAGCGTGCCGGTTTTACGGTCGGCAACGCCTGAACGGGTCGTCAGAGAGGGGCATCGGGGAATGCAGAACGTAGTTTCTGTGCAGGCTGCATCGTCCGGCATGAAAATATGGCATGCCATGCCCGTTCGCTGTGCATGGTGCTGTGTGATGCACTGAAAGCGTGAGCCCGCGAGGAGGGACATCGGCTGAGGGGAAAACGGCAGTGACCGGCACCGGCCACTGCCAACGCAATCGCGGTGATCAGCGTGTGTGCAGCAGCGGCGTATGATCTTCGATACGGAACATGGCCATTGCCTGCACCAACTGGCGAGACTGCTCTTCCAGCGTTTGGGTCGTATCGGTAGACGCTTTGACCAGCGAAGCATTTTGCTGTGCGACTTTGTCAATCTGAGTGAACGCGATGTTCACTTGCTCGATGCCGCGATGCTGCTCCTGAGATGCGTAAGAAATCTCTTTCATCAGGCTGGTGATGCGGTTGATCTCTTCCGCCACTTCATCCATGGTTTCACCGGCTTTGCCCGCCAGATCCAACCCTTCCGATACCCGAGACTGAGAATCCAGAATCAGGCCGCGGATCTCTTTGGCGGCCTGCGCGCTGTGCTGCGCCAGATTGCGTACTTCGCCGGCGACCACGGCGAAACCTTTACCCTGTTCGCCCGCGCGGGCGGCTTCCACCGCCGCGTTCAGCGCCAGAATGTTGGTCTGGAAGGCGATGCCGTCGATCACGCCGAGAATATCGCTGATGCGTTTGGCGCTGACGGCAATTTCACGCATCTTTTCCACCACGTAATTGACGGATTCGTTGCCGCGATCGGTGGTATCGGAAACCTGATTGGTCAATTGATGAGCCAGTTCAGCGTTGTCGGCGTTGCGCTTAACGGTTGCGCTCAGCTCTTCCAGACTGGCGGCGGTTTGCTCCAGCGCGGCGACGGATTCGTCGGTGCGCTCCGCCAGATGACGGTTGCCGCTAAACAGTTCACGGCTGCCCTGGTCGATCATGTGGCCGGCGTCTCGTACCTGGCTGACCGAATCCAGCAATGCCGACTGCATACGTGCGATGGCATCGCTTAGCCGTCCCAGTTCATTGTCGCCCCCTTCCGTAATGCGGCGGGTCAAATCACCGGAAGCGACGTGCTCCAACTGTTCAATGGCGTGATCCAGCGGTTTGAGCAGCATGTGGCGTAATGCCAGCCAGCCCAACAGCACCAGCGACAAGGATAACAGGCAGGCAAAGCCTATCAGCATCAGCATCATTCGTTCATTGCTATTGGCCTGTTGGATGTGTTGTGCGGAGAGTTGCTGGGAGTAGCTGCGGAAGTTCTGGATGGATTTATCAAATGCGTCGCTCAGTGGGGTCAGGTTGTTTTCCAGCAACGTGTAGTATTCGTCGGTGTACTGTTTTTTCAGGGAGTCCAGCATCGGTTTCAGCCCCTGATTCAGGTAGTCCTGATAACTTTTCAGCACCTGTTGCGCCAGTTTCTGCTCTTGTTCGCTGGTGGTTTCTACACTGCTGAACTGGCGAATGTCCTTGTCGGATTGCTGTATATAGCTATCCAGCTTATCCGTTTCTTTTGCCCCCACGTCCAGCAACCCGATTTCTATTTTGCGTACCGCCAGCGTAGCGGAGGCTCTGGCCCGTAATGTCAGGTTATACCCGTTCATCAGCGCGCCCAGTTGATCCCCCTGAATCTGGTTGAGCGCCGTCAGGGATGCCCGACTCTTGTTGATAGCCTGAATCCCCATGCCGCTGACCAGCAGTAATAGCAGGGTGATCACGGCCAACAGGGTTAACAGGCCGGTACGGATGGAGAGATTTTTCAAACGCATGGTCCAATTCCTAGTCTGTGCAGAATAAAAAAACCACTGACAAAACCGATCGCCGGCTTGCCATACGCTAACATGCTTGTAAGGGTGTTTTTTCTTCAGAACATAACAGATGAAACAGCATGTTAGGAAGCATGATTCTCTTATCTTTTGTTAACGGAAATGCATCGGCTCGGTGAATTTTCCTTTAAGAAAGATCAATGTGTACTAAATAAATTCGCCCGGCGGTAATCACTGGTTTATCATCTGCTGATAAAAAATGAACATCATGGGCCTGGTTCTGGGCTAACGAGCGGCATTTCGGTTCCGGCCTGTGTTTTGGGGCTATCCGGCAACGTACCCGAGGTTTTTGTGCAGTTAACAAGTTTTACGGATTATGGTTTGCGAGCGCTGATTTACATGGCGTCATTGCCGGATGGCAAAATGACCAGCATCTCAGAAGTAACTGAAGTGTATGGTGTTTCACGTAATCATATGGTGAAAATCATCAATCAGCTGAGTCGTGCCGGGTTGGTGATGGCCGTGCGCGGCAAAAACGGCGGCATTCGCCTGGGGCGCGATCCGTCCACTATCCGCATTGGGGATGTGGTGCGGGAACTGGAGCCGCTCTCTCTGGTTAACTGCAGTAAGGAGTTTTGCCACATCACCCCAGCCTGTCGGCTCAAACAAGTGCTGCAGCAGGCGGTACAGAATTTCCTGACGGAACTGGATAATTATACGCTCGCCGATATGGTGGAAGAAAACCCACCCCTCTATAAATTACTTCTGGTTGAATAAATCTGTTCAACTGCCTGCTGATGACAACGGAGGAACCGCAATGTCACAAGATCCGTTTCTGGAACGTGAAGCAGAAAAATACGAATTCCCCATTCCCAGCCGCGAATACATTCTGGAACACCTGGCAAAACGGGATACGCCCATCAGCCGTGAAGAGCTGGCGAGTGATCTGCAATTAACCAGCGATGAACAACTGGAAGGGCTGCGCCGTCGGTTGCGCGCCATGGAGCGTGACGGACAACTGGTGTTTACCCGTCGCCAGTGCTACGCGTTGCCGGAAAAACTCGATTTGTTGCGTGGTACGGTGATCGGCCATCGCGACGGCTACGGCTTTCTGCGGGTGGAAGGGCGTAAAGACGATCTTTATCTTTCCGCCGAGCAGATGAAAACGGTGATCCACGGCGATGTGGTGCTGGCCCAGCCGTTGGGTGAAGACCGCCGAGGACGTCGGGAAGGGCGCATCGTACGGGTGCTGGAACCGCGTACCAGCCAGATAGTCGGGCGTTATTTCACCGAAGCCGGGACCGGTTTCGTGGTGCCGGACGACAGCCGCCTGAGTTTTGACATTCTGATCCCGCCGGAATGTATCGCCGGCGCCCGCATGGGCTCGGTGGTGGTGGTGGAACTGACCCAACGTGGAACCCGCCGCACCAAGGCTATCGGCAAGATCGTGGAGATCCTCGGCGATAATATGGGCACCGGGCTGGCGGTGGATATCGCGCTGCGCACCCATGAGATCCCGCATAGTTGGCCGCCCAAAGTGGAAGAGCAGGTGAGCGACCTGACCGACGAAGTGCCGGAAAACGCCAAGAAAGGCCGGGTTGACCTGCGCGCTCTGCCGCTGGTCACCATCGACGGCGAAGACGCGCGTGACTTTGACGATGCGGTGTACTGTGAGAAGAAACGCGGTGGCGGCTGGCGGCTGTGGGTGGCGATCGCCGACGTCAGCTACTACGTGCGCCCTGGCACGGCGCTGGACCACGAAGCCCGCGCGCGCGGCACCTCGGTTTACTTCCCGTCGCAGGTGGTGCCGATGCTGCCGGAAGTGTTGTCCAACGGGTTGTGCTCACTGAATCCACAGGTGGATCGCCTGTGTATGGTGTGTGAGATGACGGTTTCCTCACAGGGGAAATTATCCGGCTACACATTCTACGAAGCGGTGATGAGTTCGCACGCTCGCCTCACCTACACCAAGGTGTGGAGCATTTTGCAGGGCGACGAGGCGCTGCGTGAGCAGTACCAGCCTCTGGTGGCGCCGCTGGAGGAACTGCACCGGATGTATAAGGTGCTGGAACATGCGCGTGAGGTGCGCGGCGGCATCGCGTTTGAAACCGAAGAAGCCAAATTCATCTTTAACGCCGAACGCCGCATCGAACGGGTGGAGGCGGTGGTGCGCAACGACGCGCACAAGCTGATTGAAGAGTGCATGATTCTGGCGAATATCTCGGCGGCGAAATTTGTTGAGAAGAGCGAAGAACCGGCGCTGTTCCGCGTGCATGACCAGCCCAGCGAAGACCATGTGCTGGCGCTGCGTAGCGTGCTGGGCGAGCTGGGGTTGACGCTGACAGGCGGCATGAAACCGCAGCCGAAAGATTACGCCGAACTGATGGACTCCATTGCCGACCGGCCGGATCACGAGATGCTGCAAACCATGCTGCTGCGCTCAATGAAACAGGCGGTGTATGACCCGGAAAATCGCGGTCACTTCGGCCTGGCGCTGACCTCGTACGCGCATTTCACCTCGCCTATCCGGCGTTATCCGGATTTGTCGCTGCACCGCGCCATCAAGTACCTGCTCAGCGACCGTAAAGCCCGCTGGACCCAGAGCGGCGGCTGGCACGCCGATTTCAACGAGATGCTGCAACTGGGCCAACACTGCTCGATGACCGAACGTCGTGCCGACGAAGCCACGCGTGACGTGGCCGACTGGCTGAAGTGCGACTTCATGCAGGATCACGTCGGCGAAACCTTCACCGGCATCATCTCCAGCGTCACCGGTTTTGGTTTCTTCGTTCGTCTCAATGACCTGTTCATCGACGGTCTGGTGCATGTCTCTACCCTGGATAACGACTATTACCGTTACGATAATGTCGGCCAGCGCTTGATCGGTGAATCCCGCGGTCAGACCTACCGGTTGGGGGATGAAGTGGAAATCCGCGTGGAAGCGGTGCACATGGACGAACGCAAGATTGATTTTGCGCTGATCTCTTCCACCCGTAAGGTGCGTGGCGAAGGCAAGACCGCGCGCGACCGGGCGAAGAAAGGCAGCGATGCCGGTACGAAGCCGCCGCGTCGTCGCCGTACCGGGCAACGCGGCAACTTTGAGCCGGATAGCGCGTTCCGTTCCGAAGGCGGCAAGCGTCAGCCTGCCGGTAAGGATAAAGCCAAACCGAACGGCAGCGGCAAAAAGAAGGCGGCCCAATCGCAAAAGAACGCTGAAAAAACGCGTAAAATTGCAGCGGCCACCCGTGCCAAACGCGCCGACAAAAAGAAAAAACCGGCGGAGTGACGAAAATCGTCCGACCGTTGTATCTGCATCAGGGGCTGCCGGAACGGCGGCCCTGTTAACCTTTTGAAGCGTATTGTTGAAGAGTATTAATGAGCGAAATTATTTACGGCATCCATGCGGTGAAAGCGCTGCTGGAACAAGACCCCCAGCGTTTTCTGGAAGTATTCATCCTGAAAGGGCGTGAAGATCGCCGCCTGCAACCGTTGATTGCCGAGCTGGAAGCCGGCGGCATCGCGGTGCAGGTCGCCAGCCGTCAGTGGCTGGATGACAAAGTCGAAGGCGCGGTGCATCAGGGGATCGTCGCCCGGGTGAAAGAAGGACGGCAGTATCAGGAAAACGATCTGCCGGGATTGCTGGCCTCGCTGGCTACCCCGTTCCTGCTGGTGCTGGATGGCGTGACCGATCCACACAATCTGGGCGCCTGCCTGCGCAGTGCCGATGCCGCCGGCGTTCACGCGGTGATCGTGCCGCGCGACCGTTCCGCCCAGTTAAATGCGACCGCGAAGAAAGTCGCCTGCGGCGCGGCGGAAACCGTGCCGTTGATCCGCGTCACCAATCTGGCGCGCACCCTGCGTTTCCTGCAGGAACAGAATATCTGGATCGTCGGTACGGCAGGCGAAGCGGATCACACCCTGTATCAAAGCAAGCTCACCGGCCCGCTGGCGCTGGTGATGGGCGCTGAGGGAGAAGGGATGCGCCGCCTGACCCGCGAACATTGCGATGAACTGATCAGCATTCCTATGGCGGGCAGCGTGTCGTCGTTGAACGTGTCCGTCGCTACCGGTATTTGCCTGTTCGAGGCGGTGCGTCAGCGCGCAGTGTGAAGAGGTTGCCTGAACCCGATGGGTTCAGGCAGAAAGGCCGTCGGGCGTGTTATGCCGACAACCGCGGCGTGAGCGTGTTGGAAAGCCGGAAGACGGATACCGCGTTGGAGAGCAGTTCAGCCTGCTGTTCCAGCGAGGTCGCCGCTGCGGATGACTGCTCAACCAGAACCGCGTTTTGTTGGGTGGTTTGGTCCATTTCTACAATCGCATTACCCACCTGCGATATGCCGCGGTGTTGTTCATCAGACGCGACGGCGATGTCGCCCATGATGTCGTGAACCTGGGTGACCGCATGAACAATGTCTTCCATGGTTTTACCGGCATTTTCCACCCGCGACGCACCATCATTAATTTGTGATACCGAGTTGGCGATCAGGTCCTCGATTTCATGGGCGGCTTGTGCGCTGCGCTGCGCCAGATTACGCACCTCGCCGGCCACCACGGCAAATCCGCGGCCTTGCTCCCCGGCTCGGGCGGCTTCTACCGCGGCGTTGAGCGCCAGAATATTGGTCTGAAACGCGATACTGTTGATGACGGACGTAATTTCGGCGATGCGGCGCGAGCCCTGGGCGATGTTCCCCATCGTTTGTACCGCGCTACTGACTTGTTCGCCCCCCTGGCGCGCGGTCGACGAGGCATTCATGACCAGGGTATTGGCATGATGAGCATTGTCGGCATTCTGCTTCACGGTAGAGGTGAGCTGCTCCATGCTGGCAGCGGTTTGTTCTATGGCGGCGGCCTGCTGTTCGGTGCGGGATGATAAATCGGTATTGCCCGCCACGATTTCGCCTGCCGCATGGGAAATCTGGTCGGCGCTGAGACGAATTTTATCGATCATGCCGTGCAGGTTGTCGTTCATCTTTGCCATGGCGCAAATCAACTGCCCCAGTTCGTCGCGGCGTTCGCTGCGCAGTCGTACCGTCAGGTCGCCTTCGGAAATGGCGCGTGTCGCCTGCAAAGCTTCGTGTAGCGGCCGGACTATCTGGCGTGAAATCACGATGGCGGCGGTCAGGCCGAGTATCACGGCCACCAGAGTCATGATGGCCAGCCGGATGTCGCTGCTGGAGATATTCTGGGCGGCCCGCGTTTCTTCGGTGAAATAGAGTTGGTTGATGCTCTCCTGCAGCGTCGCCATTTGGGCGTTAAGATCGCTCAGCACCTGCTGGCTGGCGTCGGGCTTCAGCACCTGCTTACGCTGGCTGGTGTAGGCTTCCAGCATGGTGCTGACTTGCCGAATACCGCTTTCGTCTTCCTCCGGCCAGGTATTGGCGCGAATTTCCTGCAGGAGAGTCGTCAACTCCTGGCTGATGGTGTTGATGGCGGTATCATGCTGTTCCAGATAGTGCGCTTTACGCTCCAGCGCATAGCCAAAGTTGGCTTCTCGCGCAACGACGGTTTTGTCATACATTGAGCCCAGGCGACTGATACGTTTCAGAGATTGTTCGCTGTTGTGTAAACCGTAAAAGCCGACTAATGACAGGGTAATACCTATTAATAGCAATAACCCGAATCCCAGCAACAGTTTACGTGTGACTGGCAGGTTTTTTAATGACAGGTGATGTAGCATAAATCTACTTCCTTCCGTATTTGTTGTTGTCCTGAAGTGTTGTCTTATTAATGTGACCGTCTTGATATGGCCGTCTGTCCGGTGTTGCGAAAGCATGACTCATACGTCGGCACAGTGCTGGCTGTCGGATAGAACCAGAGTGAGGCGGCCGCATGCTAACCAAACGTCGGCATTTTATCGGCTTTGGCGGGGGAACGTTTATATCAGCGTTGGAAAAACAGGAAGTTTTATCCTGGTCAGATGTCGGGTACGTTATGTCGATCACGCTATAGGCCGACAACAGAGATAACCCCGTGGTCGGCATCTATACCCGTCATACTTCAAGTTGCAGGTGCGTTGGCTGCGTTACTCGGCCCATCAATGGGCCTCGCCCTTCGGGCCGCTGCAAGCAGCGTTCAAATCTGCTCCCGGCAGAGTTGTCGTTCACCCGAATCACTTACCTGAGTAAGCTCATCGGGATTAAATGAGAGACATCCTGTCTCTCACCGGAGGCCAGCCGTTGGCTGGTCAAATTCGTTCCCGACGAATTTGTCTCTCTCTCTTGCCGCGTTACAAGGCTCAATGAGCCTTGCCCTGAAGGGCCAACGCATTGCGTTTTGTCCTGCAACTCGAATTATTTTGGGTATATATATT
>NZ_CM001974.1:833531-922734 GCF_000406105.1 Dickeya chrysanthemi NCPPB 402
CGCATTGCGTTTTGTCCTGCAACTCGAATTATTTTGGGTATATATATTAAGGAAGGCGGTTATTTTTTCAGGGCGGCGATTTTCTGCTCTACGGCAGCGCACCAGAGTACCGAATTGCGTGACGGCCAGGACGAGGCGGGCAACTGGCTTTCCACCGCCTGCTGCCAGACTGGTGAGCCTATGTCGACATTACCCAACTGCGCGCGCGTATTGACCAGCGATTCTATCCAGTTATTCCATTCCGGACTGCGGCACGGGTATTGCGAAGCCAGTACGGCGCCGCTAAAGCTGCTTGTCAGCAGTAACAAGGCGATGGCGGCAATGTGTGTTTTCATCCTTCTTATCCTCTCACTCTTTCTTGGGGACGCTGATTTTGCTCAATCAGTTTATGGGTGGAGCGCGGCCGGTAACGGACGATAAAAGACAGCATAGCCGCGCCAGCTGTCCTGTCGCACATGTTCCTCTTCGTTCAGGCTGACTACACGGTAGTACGGCGCGCCCTGTGCATCGGCCTGACGTTGTATTTCCCGAACGGCATCATCCAGGCTGCCGCGGACATTGACCGAAACACCCCCTGTTTTTTCCAGCAGATAGCTCTGTTCTCTGGAGACTTCAACGGCGTGTTCAGCGGGCGGCGGCGGCGGCATCGGCTTGCCGACCAGTAAGCTACAACCGGCGAGCGGCATTGACAGTACCGCGACTATTAATGCCCGGTGCAAAGGCATCAGGTTAAGTAGCCATGATGGGCGAGTCATAACGTGACGTTCCATTTAATCCGGTGCAACCCGAATGGGTCGTTAACGTGAATCAGGCGTAATGCTTTGATAGTGTAGCGCCTTGATGCAGACAGGGATACCACTGGCGTGTAAAGGAATACGTCTCGACACGGCCTGCGCCGGAATAGCGAAGGCCGTGAAGGGATCAGTGCTGGATGCGGAACACGCTGACCACATCGCTCAGATGGTGGCCTTTTTCGCGTAATCCCTGCGCGGTGCTTTCCGAGTTTTGCACCAGCGAGGCATTTTGGTTGATGGCTTGTCCGATCTGGTTGATCGCCACATTCACCTGCTCGATTCCCAGAGCCTGCTCATGCGAGGCGATATCAATGTCATTGATAATGGTACTGACCTGCTGGATACGTTGCAGCAAGTCATCCATCGCCGTGCGGGTTTTTTCCGAGAAATGGTAGCCGGTTTCGACCTGATGCAGCGATTCGGCGATCAGCTCTTCGATTTCTTTTACCGCAGAAGAACTGCGCTGAGCCAGCGAGCGTACTTCGGCGGCGACGACGGCAAAACCTTTGCCGTGTTCGCCCGCGCGCGAGGCTTCCACCGCAGCGTTGAGCGCCAGGATATTGGTCTGAAAGGCGATCGACTGGATGGTGGTGGTGATGTCGGCGATTTTCTGCGACGAACGTTTGATTTCGCCCATGGTTTCCACTGAATCCGTCACCGTCTTGCTGCCGCTTTGCGCGGCGCTGGCGCTTTCTGCCGCCAGCCCTTTGGCGGTGGAAACATTGTCGGCATTCTGTTTTACCGTCGAGGCCAGTTGTTCCATGGTCGCAGACGTTTCTTCCACGCTGCTGGCCTGGCGGGAAATCTGCTCGCTGATGTTGCCGCTGTCTTCGGCCAGTGCGTCAGTGCCGATGGCGATCTCCTCGGCGGCATCGCGTACCTGAGACACCAGCCGCGTCAGGCCGTGGCCCATACTGTTGATTGCATCAACCAGGCGGCCGACTTCATCCTGGCTCTCGGTGGTGAGTGTGGCCTGTAGATTTCCGGCGGCGAATTGCTCCGCCACTTTTACCACTTCATCCAGAGGGCGAGTCAGCCAACGGCGGGTGAGGTAGATAAAGAATGCGGCAAACAGCACCACCAGTGTGATACCGCCGCCGAGGAACAGATTACGGATGGTGTTGATTTCCGCCAGCAGACTGGCCTTGCTGATGGTGCCGACCACCACCCACTTCCATTGCGGTACGCTGCGGTACACCATCACCTGCGTGCGGTCATCGCCACTCAGGCTGTTGTCGTCGTACTCCAACTGGCCGTTGTCGTTTGCCAGTACCTGTTGCAGTACATCGCCGGACCAGTTGGGCTTTTGCCCGGACAATGCCGGATGAACCAGATAAGTGCCTGCCGTCGCACCGGCTTTACTGAGCGCAATGAAATGGCCGCTATCGCCGATGCGTTTGTCCAGAATGCGTTTTTGCATTTGGGCGAATTCTTTGCTGATATCAATGCCGACGAACAGAATGGCGATGACGTTGCCGCTGGCATCGGTAACCGGTTTGTACTGGGTGATGTATTGTTTGCCGAACAGCACGGCCAGACCGCTAAACGACTTGTTGGCGGATACGGGAGCAAAGGCCGGGCTGGCGCGATCGAGTTTGGTGCCGATGGCGCGTGAACCGTCTTCTTTTTTGAGCGATGTGGTGATACGTACGAAATCGTCGCCGTCGCGCACGAAAACAGTGGAAATGGCACCGGTGCGATTAAGAAAGTCGTCGGTAACGGCGGTGTTCATATTCAGAACGGTATCGCCGGATTTGAGTGTCGGCGCGGTTGTACCGCTGATAGGTAACCGCGCCTGATTATCCATGGTAAAACGAGAAGGAAGAAAGCTGGCAAACAGATTAGTATAGCTGTCGACGCTGGCCTGCAGGCTGGCGTCGTACATGGCTATCATATCGGTAATACCTGTAACCTGACTTTCCATGTCATGCATTGTCAATGATTCCAGTTTCTCACCGGCCGAGCGTGTCAGACTGAGGCTGAATGTAATAAACAGCACAGCCACACTCAGGGAGGCAATGACTGAAAGTTTGACACCGAGGCTCCAGCGTCTAAAAGCAAGCTGCATGATAATTCTCTTTATTGTGGAACGTTGTTGGGATTGACTACTGCCGTTAACGGCAAAAAAGTGCGAAATTTTACACTAACTGGTGCTTTTGTAACTAATTTGATCAAGATCATTGCGATCTGTTTTTAGATGTATTGGATGTTGTCAGAGGTTAAACGGTATACGGAGTAATTGTAGGTGTTTTTTACGGTTTTACCTGTCAATCAACAAAGAAAAGGAGGCGGGAATGATAGAGATAGGAAATGAGGATATAGCGGGAGTCGAGGTGTTGCATGCCTTTCCTGCCGGCAGCGGAACACAACCCTTGCCCACCATTTTCTTCTTTCATGGCTACACCTCCTCCAAAGAGGTTTACTCGTATTTTGCGTACGCGCTGGCGAAGGCCGGTTTTCGGGTTATTGCGCCGGATGCACTGATGCACGGCGCACGCTTTGACGGCGATGAGGCGCAGCGCTGGCGCGGCTTCTGGGACATTTTGCTTAATAATGTTCAGGAACTGCCCGTCTATCTGGCATGGTGCCGTGAGCGGGGGTTGATTGACGAAGACCGGGTCGGGATTTGCGGCGCATCAATGGGCGGCATGACGGCACTGGCGGCGATGACGCAATACCCCTGGCTGCGGTCGGTGGCCTGCTTTATGGGGGCCGGCTATTTTTCGTCGTTGTCGCAGACGCTGTTTCCGCCGGTCATGCCGGATGAACCGGGGGCGCAGGCGCAGTTGCAGGCGTTGGCGGCACGCGTGGCGCCTTATGACGTGGGCCATCAGTTGGATAAGGTGTCTGACCGGCCGCTACTGCTCTGGCATGGCCTGGCCGATGAGCTGGTACCGGCATCGCAGAGCGAACGGTTGTATCGGGAGCTGACGGCGCGTCAGTGCCATCAACACCTAACCTACCTGACCGAAGCCGGTATCGGCCACAAAATTACCCCGACCGCCCTGCAGGCCGGCGCGGATTTCTTCTTGCGCTCGCTCTGACTCTCCCGCATTCGGCCTGACCTCAATCAGCCGTCATCTTACCTGTTTCCGTTCTCCCGAACGGAAATCAGCGATTTGGCTTGTTTTCCCATGAGGTGCTCATTATAATTACGCGTCATTTTTTTCAGCCGTACACACAACACGTTCCTTGCTTCCATGGGCCGCGGCTGACCCTGACAGGAGGCTGAATAATCCGTAAGGAGCAATTCGATGCGTCATTACGAAATCGTTTTTATGGTTCATCCTGACCAGAGCGAACAGGTTCCAGGTATGATCGAGCGTTACACCGGTGCTATCACAGCAGCGGAAGGCAAGATCCATCGTCTGGAAGACTGGGGCCGCCGTCAGCTGGCTTACCCGATCAACAAACTGCACAAAGCACACTACGTTCTGCTGAACGTTGAAGCGCCGCAGGAAGTGATCGATGAGCTGGAAACTAACTTCCGCTTCAACGACGCCGTTATCCGCAGCATGGTTATGCGCGTTAAGCACGCGGTAACCGAAGCATCTCCGATGGTGAAAGCGAAAGACGAACGCCGTGAGCGTCGTGACGAATACGCTGAAGCTGATGATGATGCTGAAGTTGGGGATTCTGAAGAGTAATTGTCGTGGTGACGGCCAATCGGCTGGAGCTGTCTGGCACCGTGTGCAAGACGCCCATTCGAAAAGTCAGTCCGTCAGGTATTCCGCATTGTCAGTTTGTGCTTGAGCACCGTTCAATGCAGGAAGAAGCCGGACTCAGCCGACAAGCATGGTGCCGTATGCCCGTGATTGTTAGTGGACACCCGTCACAGGCATTTACCCACAGTATAACGGTCGGTATGCAACTCAGGGTTCAGGGGTTCATCAGTTGCCACCAAGGGCGCAATGGCCTCAGTAAGTTGGTGCTGCATGCCGAGCAGATTGAATTGATTGATTCTGGAGACTAGCCAAATGGCACGTTATTTCCGTCGTCGCAAGTTCTGCCGTTTCACCGCGGAAGGCGTTCAAGAGATTGACTATAAAGACATCGCAACGCTGAAAAACTACATCACCGAAAGTGGTAAAATTGTACCGAGCCGCATCACCGGCACCCGTGCAAAATACCAGCGTCAACTGGCCCGCGCTATCAAGCGTGCGCGCTACCTGTCTTTGTTGCCGTACACTGATCGTCATCAGTAATCGGCCACTGTCCATTAACGAGACTTTGAGAGGATAAGGTAATGCAAGTTATTCTGCTGGATAAAGTAGCAAACCTGGGCAGCCTGGGTGATCAGGTTAACGTTAAAGCGGGCTATGCTCGTAACTTCCTGGTTCCGCAGGGCAAAGCTGTGCCGGCAACCAAGAAAAACGTTGAGTTCTTCGAAGCCCGCCGCGCTGAACTGGAAGCCAAACTGGCTGACGTTCTGGCTGCTGCCGAAGCTCGCGCAGAGAAAGTTAACGCGCTGGCTTCCGTAACCATCGCTTCTAAAGCCGGTGACGAAGGTAAACTGTTCGGTTCTATCGGTACTCGCGACATCGCTGATGCGGTGACCTCTGCCGGTGTTGAAGTATCGAAAAGCGAAGTTCGTCTGCCGAACGGCGTTCTGCGCACGCTGGGCGAGCACGAAGTGAGCTTCCAGCTGCACAGCGACGTATTCGCTAAGCTGAACGTTGTTGTTGTAGCCGAGTAATTTTTACTTCGCTGCACGATAACGCGTAAAACGCTGGCCTTGCGCCAGCGTTTTGCATTGGTAAGCCAGCCAAAGCGGCCTATCATCAACGTGTGTATCACCAAGTGGCATACGAGATGAATGAGCCTGTCCAATTAATGCGTGTTTATGATGCGCAGCCCCCTTTTTCTTCCCCCACGTTTTTGGTCGACCGGCTATGGCCGCGCGGTATTGCCAAAAGCCGTCTGCCTGATGTCGTCTGGCTTAAAGAAGTTGCGCCAAGTCATGAACTGCGGCGCTGGTATCATGCTAACCCGATAGAATGGGAGGCTTTCGCCGGTATGTATCGTGCTGAACTGAGTCGGCATGATGTGTGGCAGCCGCTGGCGGCGTTACTGCGCCGGAGCGAGCCGATAACCTTGCTGTACGGCAGTCGGGATAAAGAACGGAATCATGCGATAGTATTGCGTGATTTTCTGGCTGAACCATTGACGATCAGCGAACGCGGATAAAAGAACCGTCTTGCTGGCGGGCGAACTGTACTTGCTGACCATCCGGGGTGTCGATTTCAAGCTGGCTTACCATACCCTGCGTATTGAGCTGCAACCGAACGTTTTGCCCGGCGTGCAGATTGCTGAGCGGCTTGCTTTGCCCTTCCACCTGCGCCATGGCAAAAACATCGCTGACGGGAAGATTGTTGTCGCGAAAGAGTTGCGCCAGCGTCTGGCCGGATGCAATTTGATAGGATTGCCAGTTGGGGCCAGACGTCGCCGGGCGCGGCGTCTGGTTGGCGGTGGCCGTGGGGGCCACCAGTTGCGCCTGTATCGGTGCGGTTGAGCTAAGCGGCACCTCCACCTGACGGGAGGGCATGGGCGCCGGGGGCGACACCGGCCACAGCAGTACCAGCAACAACAGACACAGCAAGAGCAGAATACAACGACGGTGAAAATAGGGCAGCGGTTCCATCCAACTGAAATCATCCGGCAGATGCCAGAGCGTTCGCAGCCAGGATGGCTGTCTGCGAAGACGACGGCGTGAGGCGGGGGGCGGAGAAACCGTTTCCGCCTCATCTGCGCTTTCTTCCGGTTCACCCGGGATCGCCTTACGTTGGCGCCACTGTGCCAGCCAGTTCCGGCATGACTGCCATAACGTCAGGCGATTCCAGGCGGATTGCTTTCTCCTGGGCGCGATTCTGCCCATGGTGACCTCTCTTAGAACCGTATTAAGGTAAAAACAACCTAATTATATCGGTAATTGCCGACAGATAACCAGTTAAGGCCATCTTCATTGGCAACCGGTGCCGCAAACATGAGCGGTCTGACGCAACGGGGGCTTCGACGCGGCCGGATCGTGACAGAACGTTTTACCCTCAATCGACTCGCTGCTATGCTGCGTTTTCGTATTTTTCATATTAAAGGAACATTCATGACAACGCCTTCTTATGACAGCGTCGAAGCACAGGCAAGCTACGGCATTGGCCTGCAGATTGGTCAACAATTGCAGGAATCCGGTCTGAAGGGATTGATTCCCGATGCGTTGCTGGCGGGGCTGTGCGATGCGCTGGAAGGAAAAGCGCCGGCGGTACCGGTTGATGTGGTGCATCGCGCGTTGCGCGAAGTCCATGAGCGGGCGGATGAGGTTCGTCGCGAACGTCAGCGTGAGCAGGCGGCGGAAGGTCAACGTTTCCTCGACGCCAACGCGGCCAAAGAAGGGGTAAACAGCACCGAGTCCGGCCTGCAGTTCCGTGTTTTAACCCAGGGTGACGGCGCGATCCCCGCACGACAGGATCGTGTTCGGGTTCACTACACCGGTCGATTGATCGACGGTACGGTATTCGACAGCTCGGTGCAGCGCGGCCAGCCGGCTGAATTCCCGGTCAGCGGCGTGATCCCGGGCTGGATTGAAGCGCTGACGCTGATGCCGGTCGGTTCAAAGTGGGAACTCTATATTCCTCAGAATCTGGCGTATGGCGAGCGTGGCGCCGGCGCGTCTATCCCGCCGTTCAGCGCGCTGATTTTTGAAGTGGAACTGCTGGACATTCTGTAAGTGTTTCTGCCGGGTCGTCATGACCCGGCCATCTTTACTCTGATCGGTCAGGCGTGAACCGCGCCAGCCTCCGTGTTTATCCGCTCATCATCCGTGCCGGTCTGCTGATTCCGTGTGGTGTAACCGCCCGATACACCGTGTAAAGGCGACCTGACGATGGTGCCGTGATGCTGATTTCAGTAAGCGACGCCGAGCCTGAATTGCTTTCCTGAAGTTATTAATATTTAGCCATTTTCCGATAGCGGTTAATCATTGCGCATCGTATAAGTGAGTCATCCGCCGCATCGCGGTGAATCAGAGGTTAATATTATGATTAAGCCACTTTTACTGGGTGCCATCATGATGGGTGTTCTGGCGTCGGCGATGCCTGCCGCACAGGCCGACAGTCTGAGTCTGGCACTGCCGGGTGTGTATCTTCACATCGGCGATCGTGACGAGCGTGGCTATTACTGGGACGGCAATCGGTGGTGCGATCCAGACAGCTGGTCTGCGCGTCGCCATCATCATGCCCGCCAGGTTTATTACCAATATTATGACTATGCACCGCCTCCCCCGCCACGCCGTGTTGTGGTGGTAGAAGCTCCGCCTCCGGTTTACGTCGTTCCGGCCGGGCCTCGCGGGCCTGGCCCCGGATGGGGCTGGGGGCCGCACCACGGCGGTGGTCCGCGCTGGTAGGCCTGTCGCTGATAACGCGGAATAACAAAAAAACCGTGCTTGAAAAGAGCACGGTTTTTTACGTGATGATCACGGCTATATGGCGGACGGCGTCGGTTATTCTCCCCGCAGCGCACGCGGAAACAGCTGGTTATTTTCCAGATGGATGTGCTCCATCAGGTCGTCGATAAATTCGTTGATGCCGGTGTAGAGCGCGCGCCAGGTGGTGCAGGCGTTGTCCGGCGGAGTTACGTCGTTGGTGAGGGTTTTGATCACGTCCAGTTGCTGACCGGCATCATCGTGCTCGTGTTCCATTACCGAAATCGGCCCACCCGCCTGGGTTCCCATACCGGACTGAATCATCGGGAACAGGATCCGCTCTTCTTTCATCATATGTTGCGTCAGGTCGTCATGGATCAGGGTCAGTTGTTCCGTCAATCCAATCGGACAGCCCGGTTTGTCGTGATGTACGCGTTCGACTTTCTCCGCCATGCGGATCAGTTCCGGCAACTGCGCGCGGTGACGATCGTGGAAGCGGCTGATGATGTGCACAATCATCTCGCCGAGGGATGCCTGCTGCCAGTCTTTTTCCGTGGATGGCTGAGTTGCCAGGTCGGCCAGACGCGATTCGAGCATATCGATATCCAGCGCCCGCTTGGTGGCTGCTCGCAGCAGTGTTTGTTTGCCGCCGCAGCAAAAATCGAGGTTGAATTCACGAAATAACGCGGTAGCGCGAGGGATGGTGATGGCCAGCTCGCCTAATGATTGGTCGCGGTAGTGCATGGTGGGTACCCTTTGAACGGTGTAATTTATAAAATGTATTTTAAATGCATCTTTAAAGATTAGCTATCCCCAAAAAGGATTACCGGGAGAAAAATGAAAAAACCGCGCCGACGAGCGCGGTTTGACGGCGGGTTATTTTTGCAGATCCAGACGGTACACGGCGAAGCCTACCTCATCGTTACCCACCAGTGTCAGCGGGTACTGCGATTTTTCCTGAATAAACGCAGCGGCTTTCGGCGACGGCGAGGTTTCCACCCGGATATCTAACGGGGTATCACTGACAATCTTCGCCAGACGCCAGTTGTTATCCGCCGACGGTTTTACCTCGCCGGATTTTTTCGTTTCGGTACTGATGTAGGCGGCCAGTACCGCACGGTTTTCATCCGGCGAAGCGAACGCAACCTGTTTTTCACCGGTGCCGGCGAATTTCTCGCCGTAAGCGCGGTAGTTATTGGTGGCGATCAGGAATGTGGCTTGCGGATCGATAGGCTTGCCGTTAAACGTCAGATCTTTAATGCGATGAGCATTACTGTTGATCAACTGACATTCGCCATCGTAGCGGGCAGGCTGTGTCACATCGACCTGATAATTTACACCGTCGATAACGTCAAAGTTGTAGGTACGAAAGCCATCCCAGTTGATAAGCGACTGCGGTTCGCGCTTGTGCACATCAATCTGGTTGAACTGACCGGCAGAACATTCCAGCCATTCCCGCACCTGCTCGCCCTTCACCTTCACCACCACCAGCGTGTTAGGGTAGAGGTAAAGATCGGCGGCGTTACGGAAGGTTAACCGGCCTTTTTCGACTTCCACATAGCTTGCCGGATCGTTCTTACGGCCACCCGCCTTGAACGGCGCCGCTGCGGAGAGTACGGGGAGTTCCGCCAGATCCGGATCGCCCTGAATAAAATGCTCGACGTAGGCTTTCTGCGCATTGTTGACGATCTGGACCGTCGGATCATCCTGGATCAACGACAGGTAGCTGTACATGTTGTCAGAGGATTGACCGATAGGTTGGCCGACAAACTCGCGGGTTTTCTGATGCGCATCCGCCAGCACGTTGACTAACTGCGCGTCTTCCGCCGCCAGTGATTTCTTCTGCGCTTTGTCGAAAATGGGGCGGGCTTCCGCCTTGCCTTCGGTTACTTTCCACTGGCCGTTATCATTGTTCAATACCAGATCGACCACGCCAAGATGGTCG
Source organism: Dickeya chrysanthemi NCPPB 402 (assembly GCF_000406105.1). NCBI lineage: Bacteria > Pseudomonadati > Pseudomonadota > Gammaproteobacteria > Enterobacterales > Pectobacteriaceae > Dickeya > Dickeya chrysanthemi. The sequence goes on from NZ_CM001974.1 coordinate 843,685, forward strand.
CCCCACTGACCGGGCATCACGGCGGGAACGCCATTCAGCGTGCCTTTGGCGATGTCGGCGCCTTTGATGCCGGCGAAATCCTTGCTCGGGAACACGGCATGAGCGTGGCCGAACATAATGGCGTCAATACCGGGGATTTGGCTTAAGTAGTAGACCGAGTTTTCCGCCATCGCTTTGTACGGTTCGGCCGACAGGCCGGAATGCGGGATGGCAATCACTACGTCCGCCCCCTGTTTACGCAATTCAGGCACCCATTTTTTGGCGGTTTCGGTGATATCCGCCACCGAGACTTTGCCGCTCAGGTTGGCTTTGTCCCACACCATGATTTGCGGCGGTACGAAGCCGATATAACCAATGCGCAGTTCGTGGGATTTGCCGTCACGATCTTTCACCGTTTTCTTTTCGATCAGGTAAGGTGTAAACAGCGGTTTGCCGGTTTTCGCGTCCAGCACGTTGGCGTTGATATACGGGAAGTGGGCGCCTGCCAGCGCCTTATGCAGGTAGTCCAGCCCATAGTTGAACTCATGGTTGCCGATATTGCCGACGGCGTAATCCAGTGTGTTCATCGCCAGATAGACCGGGTGTACATCGCCTTGTTGTAATCCTTTGGCGGCAACATAATCTCCCAGCGGGCTGCCCTGAATAATGTCGCCGTTATCGACCAGCACGCTGTTGATGGCTTGCTGGCGGGCGGCCTGGATCAGGCTGGCGGTACGGACCAGTCCGAATTTATCCGTCGGACTGTCTTTGTAGTAGTCATAGTCCATCATATTGCTGTGAAGATCGGTGGTTTCCAGCACCCGTAAATCGACGGTGGCTGCCTGAGTCGCGGTAGCGATAGCTATCGCAAGCAAGCTCATCACCAGCTTATGCTTCATAAAGGTTGCTCCTGTGAGAGGTATTGGCATGGCAACGCCTGCCGCTCGGGCGTTTGTCCGATTTACTGGCGGCGAAGCTTGAATGTATATCGCAGATTTTGATGAATATAGTGTTAAATATCAGTCTGAAGTGTGAAGCATGACATATACCCGCCTTCCTGCCACGCGAATTGTTTGGGATAGAATGCCGGGGACAGACATAAAAATGGCCTACATATCACGAGGTGAAACGATGTTAGAACAGATCTGCCAACTGGCGCGTGAAGCGGGAGACGCCATCATGCAGGTATATAACGGCCAGCAACCGCTGAATGTGGCGCATAAAAAAGACGACTCACCGGTGACGGCGGCTGATTTGGCGGCACACCAGGTGATTGCGCGTGGGTTAGCCATGCTGTCCCCCGAGATTCCGATGTTGTCGGAAGAGGATCCGCAGGCGTGGTCCGAACGTCGGCACTGGCAGCGTTACTGGCTGGTCGACCCGCTGGACGGCACGAAAGAATTTCTTAACCGCAACGGCGAATTTACCGTCAATATCGCGTTGATTGATAACGGTCAGCCGGTATTGGGGGTGGTGTATGTGCCGGTGACCGGCGTGATGTACGCCGCGGCAGAGGGCAAAGCCTGGAAAGAAGAGAACGGCACGCGTCGCGCCATTCGGGTGAAAGACGCCAGGCCGCCGCTGGTGGTGGTGAGCCGTTCCCATGCTGATGCCGAACTGGAAGACTATTTGCGTCAGTTAGGCGAGCACCATACCGTGTCCATCGGTTCGTCGCTGAAGTTCTGTCTGGTGGCGGAAGGTAAGGCCCAGCTTTACCCGCGTTTCGGGCCGACGAATGTCTGGGATACCGCGGCAGGGCACGCCGTGGCGCTGGCTGCCGGTGCACAGGTGTATGACTGGCAAGGGCGTGCGCTGTCTTATGCGCCGCGTGAATCCTTCCTGAATCCGGGGTTCCGGGTGTCGATCTTCTGATGCGTCTGCTTTGTCGGCCGTAATATTCCGGCCTGACCCTTCCTGATCACATCAACGGCAGGCCAACGTGTCTGCCGTTGATGTGGCCTTCACCTTTCCACCTTTCATGCTACTTACGGCGCATTGTCGTTTTTTGGTCATATTTTCACGGTAGATTGTCGGCCGTTAGTGAGGTTGCCGTGGCATATACGCATTTGCGGCATACCGTACATACGGCAATAACTTGAATGTTTATACTGATTTAAAAAGTATGGCATTAATCTATTCTGTAAAATTATGTAAGTGACGTCAAAAATTCTGTTATTGCGCGAACTAATCATAGAATAAAGACACTAATCTGTTGTACATGATTGCCACGCTCGGCATCACCTGGCCCGGATGAGGGGCGGCGCGCGTGGCGTAGAAAAAACGGGAGGAGAGGAAGACGATGAGGATCTTCGAGCGTTACAATCCCCTGAAGGTTGCCAAGTATGTGAAAATCCTGTTTCGTGGAAGACTCTACATCAAAGGGATTGGCGCTTTTGAATTTGATCAGGGCCGCATTTTGTTGCCCAAAACGCAGGATAAACAGCATCTGGTCGTGATGTCTGAAGTGAACCGTCAGGTACTGAAATTGCAGGCTGAACTGGGGTGAGAGTGAGAGGCCCCCGTGTTTGTAACAGGAAAACGGCCCGTTGACGGGCCGTTGTTATTTGTAGCGTCCAGACAGTAGCGCCAAGACAAATGTGAAAGTGGACTTAGGCCGGAGGCGTTTCGGGGTTAACCGTCGTTCTTTCTTCCAGTCGGGTCACCAGCAATTGGTCTATCTTGTAGCTGTCGATATCCACCACTTCGAATTTATACCCGGCGTAGCGAACAAAATCGGTACGTTTGGGGATCTTGCGCAGTGTGTACATCATAAACCCGCCGATGGTTTCGTAGTTGTCGGAGTGGGGGAACTCGTCAATGCTCAGCGCGCGCATCACGTCTTCTATCGGCGTGCCGCCTTCGATAAGCCAGGAGTTCTCGTCACGGGCGACAATCTGCTCTTCCAGCCCCTGACCCACCAGATCGCCCATCAGCGTGGTCATCACGTCGTTGAGGGTAATAATCCCTACCACCAGCGCGTACTCGTTGAGGATGACCGCAAAGTCTTCGCCGGCGGTTTTGAAGCTTTCCAGCGCTTCTGACAGTGTCAGGGTGTCCGGCACGATCAGCGCAGGCCGAATCTGGACGCCGCTGGTTAATTCCAGGCTCTGATTGCCCAGCACCCGATTGAGCAAATCTTTGGAATCCACATAACCGACAATCTGATCAATCGTGCCGTTACAGACCAGAAATTTAGAATGCGGCTGGTGGGCGATTTTCTCTTTGATCTGCGTTTCATCTTCGTGCAGGTCGAAATAGACTACGCTTTCGCGCGAGGTCATTGAAGACGGCACGGTGCGTGATTCCAGTTCGAACACGTTTTCGATCAGCTCATGCTCCTGTTTACGCAGCACGCCGGCCAGGGCTCCGGCTTCCACTACCGCATAGATGTCGTCAGGCGTGATGTCTTCTTTGCGTGCCATCGGCAGCTTGAATAACCGAAAAATCAGGTTCGCCAGACCGTTGAACAGCCACACCAACGGGCGGAATACCAGCAGACAGAAGCGCATGGGGTTGATAATCCGAATGGCAATCGCTTCCGGGGCAATCATACCAATGCGTTTCGGCGTCAGGTCGCCAAACAGGATGAACAGACTGGTAACCAGCACAAATGAACAGATAAAACTGGCGCGGGCGCTCATGTCCTGCGGCAGAAAGCTGGCGAACAGCATTTCGAAATACGGGGAGAACGCAGCGTCGCCGATGATACCGGCCAGGATGGCGACGGCATTGAGGCCGATCTGAATCACCGTGAAGAAGATGCCCGGTGTTTCCTGAAATTTCAGCACCAGCACGGCGTTCAGGTCGCCCTCGTCGGCCATCAGCTTCAGCTTGATTTTGCGCGAAGCGGCTAACGAAATTTCCGAAAGCGAGAAAAACGCACTAATGGCGATAAGACATAAAATAATTAACAGACTGTTTAACATAGTTTTTTCGCACAGTCGTCGCGGACGGCGAACCTCTGAAAGGGAATGTCATTATGGGCGCGCTTGCGCCGCAAAAAGGACCGGAAACCGGTCCTGTGGGCGCACAGTATAGCAGGCGTGGTGAAATAGCCGCCAGCTTTAGCGCTTATCCCAGAGCCCCAATGGGATAGGCTCTTAGCCCTGCGGCGGCAGGCAAACGCCTATACCGCCCAGCCCGCAATAACCGTGCGGGTTCTTGTGCAAGTACTGCTGGTGCTCGTCTTCAGCATAATAAAACGGCCCGGCAGGCTGGATTTCGGTGGTGATGTCGCGGTTGTCGCCTGCTTCGCGCATCGCCTGTTGAAAGCGCTGGTAGCTGGCTTTTGCGGCGGTGTCTTGCTCCGGCGTTAGCGGATAGATCGCGGAACGGTATTGCGTACCGATATCGTTACCCTGCCGCATACCTTGCGCCGGGTTATGGTTCTCCCAGAACAACTGCAATAACTGCCCATATCTCACTACTGTGGGATCAAACACCACCCGCACCGCTTCCGCATGGGCGGTTTTGCCGGTACAGACTTCCCGATACGTCGGGTTAGGGGTATAACCACCGCAATACCCCGACGCCGTGCTGTACACGCCGGGCTGTTGCCAGAACAGCCGTTCTACCCCCCAGAAACAGCCCATAGCGAAGATAGCCTCCTCCATATGGTCCGGTACGTGGGTCATGGAGTGCTGATTGACTGCGTGCAGACGGGCGACCGGCATCGGCGTCGTACGGCCCGGTAGGGCATCCGATTTACTGATCAACGGTGTCTTGTCAACGTTCGTTATCACCTTTGGCTCCTGATTATCACCCTGTGTTTCGCCATTTTCAGAGCATAACCGAGTTAATGCGCTCTGTCTTTATGGCGAAATAGCATAGCAATGTGACAAGGATGTGGATGGGGCACCGCGTCTGACGATCCGGCGCATTCGTGCCGGGAAAGCGGCGGGTTCTATCCGTTGTCACGAGATGCCGTCGTCAGTGACGGCGGCCTTGGGGAGGTGTGGGCGTTGTCGGTATGGCGACGACTATCTATAGTTAACATTTATCATTAATCACATCGTTACAGGCATACTTGTCTGTGGTTTATCAGAAAAAACGTCGATTCTGCTGACACTGCCGGGAAGTTAAGTGACAATTTTTATCAGGACAAAAAATAGATTTTGCCGCCGTAGCGCCGTGTTCTGCCGGGTATTGGGCGTGTGTAGCCTGCTGTTGACGGCGACGCAGGCATGGGCTGCATCGAACGTTCGTTTGCAACTTACCGGGCTGGAAGGGGAGTTGCAGAAGAATGTCCGTGCGCGGCTATCTACCATCGCTCCCGATGAAGTCAACGCCGATGGCCGTTTCCGCGCCCGGGTTGACGAAGCCATCCGCAAAGGGCTGCGTGCGTTAGGCTATTACGATCCGGATATCCGTTTTGAGTTTATTCCGGCGCAGGGGCGTGGCCGTCCGGTGCTCAAGGTGAACGTCACGCCGGGAGAGCCGGTGAAAATCGCCGGCTCCAGCATCGCCATTCGCGGTGAGGCGCAGCAAGACGATGACTACCAACAACTGGTGCGACAACGCCGGCCTGCGGTGGGCAGCTTGCTTAACCACGGCGCTTACGATGACTTTAAAAACGAGCTCGGCACGTTGTCGATGCGTAAAGGCTATTTCGACGGCCACTTCAGCAAAAGCCAACTGGGCGTGATGCCTTCTACCCATCAAGCCTGGTGGAATATCGACTACGACAGCGGCCCGCGTTATCGCTTCGGCAAGGTCAACTTTCGCGGTTCGCAAATCCAGTCGGCGTATTTACAGAATCTGGTGCCGTTTCGGGAGGGAGACGTTTACTCGGCGGAACAACTGGGGGAGTTTAACCGGCGTTTGTCCGCCACCGGTTGGTTCAACTCGGCGGTGGTATCGCCTGATTTCGACCAGGGCCGGCAGAGTAAAATCCTGCCGTTGGACGCCGTACTGACGCCGCGCACCCGCAACAGCGTGGAAACCGGGGGTGGCTACGCCACCGATGTCGGGCCGCGGTTGAAAACCACCTGGAATAAACCCTGGATCAATACGTATGGCCATAGTCTGGAAAGCAGTCTGAGCCTGTCTGCGCCGGAGCAGCAACTGGATTTCAGCTATAAGATGCCGCTGCTGAAAAACCCACTCGAGCAATACTATCTGTTACAGGGGGGCTTCAAACGGGAAGACCTCAATGATACCCAATCCGACTCGACGTCATTCAATCTGGCGCGTTACTGGGAATTGTCCAGCGGCTGGCAACGGGCCGTTAACCTGCGCTGGACGCTGGATCACTTTACCCAGGCCAATGTTACCAACACCACCATGCTGGTTTACCCCGGCGTCAGTTTCAACCGTACCCGACAACGCGGCGGGTTGATGCCCGACTGGGGGGATACCCAGCGCTATTCCGTGGATGTTTCCAATACCTTATGGGGGTCGGATATCGATTTTGCAGTATTTCAGGCGCAAAACGTCTGGATCAGAACGCTGGCGGAAAAACACCGCTTCGTGACGCGTGCCAATCTGGGCTGGATCGAAACCGGCAGCTTCTCTCGCGTACCGCCGTCGCTGCGCTTCTTTGCCGGCGGCGATCGCAGTATTCGCGGCTATAAATACAAGTCCGTTTCCCCACGCGACGGTGACGGCAAACTCACCGGGGCCTCAAAGCTGGCGACCGGCTCGCTGGAATATCAGTACAACCTCACCGGAAAGTGGTGGGGAGCGGTGTTTATAGACAGCGGCGAAGCCGTCAACGACCTGGTGCGTACCAACCTTAAGACCGGTGCCGGCGTCGGTGTGCGTTGGGCCTCGCCGGTAGGGCCGGTCAAGCTCGACATTGCCCGACCGATTGGCGATGACGATAAACATGGATTGCAGTTTTATATCGGGCTGGGGCCGGAGTTATGAGCAGGATGAAAAAAGCCGGAATTGGCCTGATGGCCGGTATGCTGACGTTGTTGCTGGCGCTGGTGTTGCTGGTGAGTACGACTCCGGGGCTACATTTACTGCTCAGTGCCGCCGCTCGCTGGGTACCGGGGTTGGAAATAGGGCGTGTTGACGGTGGCTGGCGGGATTTGACGCTGAATGCCATACGCTATCAGATGCCCGGCGTTACCGTGCAGGCGGACAGTCTGCATCTGGCGTTGTCGCCGGCGTGCCTGTGGCGCAGCCAACTCTGCCTCGATGACCTGTCGTCGCAGGGGCTGACGGTGGCGGTCACAACCCAGGATATACCGCCGTCCGAGCCCGAGCCGCAAGCGGCTCCGGTAACCGAGATCCTCGCGCCGGTGACGGTGACGCTGCGTCGTGTCAACCTGAACAACAGCCGTATCATTGTTGATGGCACCGACGTGTCGCTGGTATCGCTGCAAGCCGGCCTGCACTGGCAGGGACGGTCGCTGACGCTGCAGCCGACGCAGGTGTCGGGCCTCACCGTGGTGTTGCCGGCCACGCCGCAAGCGACGCCCGCCCAACCCGCCGCGGCCGGCAAGCCGCCAACGCTGGGTGAAACGTTGCGCGCCCTGTTTGCCGCACCGCTGTTGCCGGCGATGCCTGAGTTTACGTTACCGCTGGATCTCGACATCGCTGATCTGCGCGGTGAATCCTGGCTGATTCAGGGCGGGCAGCCGGTGACGATTTCCCGCTTTCAGTTGCAGGCTGCCACCCGGCAGCAGACGTTGACGCTGCAACAACTCACGGTACAGTCGCCGCAGGGCGCGCTGTATGCCCATGGCGATGCGACTTTGTCGGGCGACTGGCCGGTGACGCTGAATGTAAACGGTATGGCGAACAGCGAGCCGTTCAGGGGGGAACGTATACGGTTGACGGCCGAAGGCAGCCTGCGCCGGCAGTTGCGGCTGGCAATGAACCTGTCCGGCCCACAGCGGGCGCAGTTAGATATTCAGACCGCGCTGGCCGAACCCGGCCTGCCGCTTAACATTAGCCTGCGCAGTCCGCAACTGCGTTGGCCGCTGACCGGCGACGTTCAATATCAATTCAACGACGTGCAACTGAATATCGGCGGCAAAGCCACCGATTACTCGCTGTCCTTGCGAGGCGATATTCGCGGTAGCGAGTTACCACCCGGTACGCTGACGCTGGAAGGCAACGGCAGCGAGCAGCAATTCACGCTGGCGCGATTGCGGCTGGCCGCGTTACAAGGCATAGCGGATATGACCGGTCGGCTGGACTGGCGCGATGCGATCACCTGGAACAGCGATGTCATCCTCAAAGGCATCAATACCGCGCAGCAATGGCCACAGTGGCCGGCGCGGTTAGACGGGGTGATGACCATTAACGGCAGTCTGGCAGGCGAGGCGTGGCAACTGGCGGTGCCGCAACTGGCGCTGGACGGGCAGATACGGCAGAACACACTGACGGCTAAAGGCGCGTTCAGCGGTAACGCCGACGGCCAGTGGTCGATTCCCGGCATTACGCTGGCGTTGGGGCGTAACCAACTGACGTTGAAGGGAGAATTGAAAGACCAATGGCTGCTGGACGGTGATATCAATGCGCCGGCGCTTACCGGTGTGTGGCCTGGATTGGGCGGGCAGGTCAACGGGAAACTGCGGCTGAGCGGCAAACGCGATGCGCCGCAGTTGCAGACGGACGTTATCGTCACCGCGCTGCGCTGGCAGGAACTGAGCCTTGGCAAACTGACACTCAATGGCGATGTGCAATCGAATCAACAGTTGCATGGCACGCTGACCATGCAGGTGCAGCAACTGACGCGAGGTAATGTGCGGCTGGCATCCCTGAATGCGCGCGCGACCGGCGACGAAAATCAGCACCAGCTACGGGTGACGGTGAATGGCGAGCCGGCAGGCGGTCAACTGTTGTTGAGCGGTCATTTCGACCGGGGACAACAACGCTGGCAAGGGGAACTGAGCGATACGCGGTTTGAAACCCCGGTCGGCGAATGGCGGCTGGCGCCAGCTATGTCGTTGGTTTATCAGGTCGCCGCGCAGAAGGTAACGATAGGCGCGCATTGCTGGCGTAACCCTGATGCTGAATTGTGCGTACCACAGCCGATCGAGGCGGGAACCAGCGGCAAGGCGAGCGTTAACCTGAACCGGCTCAATCTGGCGATGCTTAAGCCTTTTATCGGCCAGCAGACGGCGGTCAGCGGTTCGGTTACCGGCAACGCGCAGGTCAACTGGCAGGCAAACGGCGGCCTGCCGGAAGCTCGCGTAACGCTGAGTGGTAATGGCGTAACCGTACGTCAGCAGATGCAGGGCGGCACGCTGCCGGTAGCGTTTGATACTCTGACGCTGGATGCCGGTTTACAGCATGGACAGGCGCAACTGGCATGGCTGATGGGCATTCAGGGGAATGGCCGTTTTCGCGGCGATGTACAGATTACCGATCCACAACGACGGCGTAACCTGAGCGGTACGGTGACGCTCAACGCTTTGTCGCTCGCCTTGCTGAAACCGATCTTGCGACAGAACGAGAAGGCGGCCGGGGTCGCCAATGCCGATTTGCGGCTGGGGGGCGACCTGCAACGCCCGCAGGTGTTCGGTCAACTGACGTTGGATAATCTGGACGTAGACGGTAACTGGATGCCGGTAGACCTGACCAGCGGGCGGCTGGCGTTGTTGTTTAACGGCATGTCTTCAACGTTACAGGGCGTGTTCCGCACCACGCAGGGGCAGATCAACCTGGCGGGGAATGCCGACTGGTCGGTGCCTGAAGCCTGGCGGGCGCGCATTGCCGTCAACGGCGACCGGATGCGGGTGACGGTGCCGCCGATGGCGCGGCTGGATGTATCGCCGGATATTGTGTTTGAAGCGACGCCGCAGTTACTGACGCTGAGCGGTACGGTAACCATCCCCTGGGCGCGGATCGTCGTGCATGAGATGCCGGCCAGTGCGGTGGATGTCGCTTCGGATGAAGTGATTCTGGATGAGCGGCGTCGGCCGGTATCGGCCGCTTCCGGCACGATTCCGATTGCCAGTAACCTGATAGTACGGGTCGGCGACGATGTCTGGCTCGATGCTTACGGTTTGCGTGCCCGACTGCGCGGTGATCTCAACGTCACGCAGGATACGCAGGGGCTGGGCCTGAACGGTCAGATTTCGATGCCGGAAGGGCGCTTCAAGGCATATGGTCAGGATTTGCAAGTACGTAAAGGGCAACTGCTGTTTTCCGGCCCGCCGACGCTGCCGGTACTCAACATCGAGGCGATCCGTAATCCGGACAATACCGCAGACGGCGTGACGGTCGGCGTGCGGGTCACCGGTACTGCGAAAATGCCTAAGCTTGAGGTGTTCTCCGAACCGACATTATCTCAGGAGGAAACCTTGTCTTACCTGTTGCGCGGTCAGGGGCTGAACAATAGCGGCACAGACAGTTCGATGATGACATCAGCCCTAATTGGTTTGGGGGTTGCACAAAGTGGTCAAATTGTGGGTAAAATCGGCGAGGCCTTTGGCGTAAGCAATTTAGCTCTGGATACACAGGGGGTTGGCGATAAATCACAGGTTGTCGTCAGCGGCTACGTCCTGCCCGGCCTACAGGTCAAATACGGGGTTGGCCTGTTTGATTCATTGGCAACGCTAACCTTACGTTACCGTTTAATGCCAAAACTATACCTGGAAGCGGTGTCTGGCGTTAGCCAGGCACTCGATGTGCTCTATCAGTTTGAGTTTTAGCCATGCGAGTTATTGTCTACGGCAGTTTACGGCGCAAACAGGGAAACAGTCATTGGATGACCAATGCGCAGTGGTTAGGGGACCACCAGCTTGAAGGTTATGAGCTGTACGATTTGGGCCACTACCCTGCGGCAGTAGCAGGCGAAGGAGAGATTCACTGCGAGGTCTACCGTATCAGCTCATCGATTCTGGCGGAATTGGATGAACTAAAACGAGAAGGCAGCGTAGGGGCTTATAAGCGTGAGCTAATTGCAACACCTTATGGCAGTGCCTGGATTTACCTGTATCAACGCCCGGTCACCGGTCTGCGTCGCATTACCAGTGGAGACTGGTTAAAGCGTCAGGATGGTCACGATGAACAGTAAAACAGTAAAAAAACACCGCCGGCGGCGGTGTTTTTTGCTGTCCGTCACCGGTCAATTCGCTCTCAGAGAGCGGGTGACGGTGGCCGTCTTGAGCCTGCCGATTCAACGTTAACGGCCATCGGCAGGGCGGCTTTTATTTATTTTTGGCGCGTTCGAAAGAAGACAGGATCTCGGCTTTCGCCGCAGCGACATCAGCCCAGCCATCCACTTTGACCCACTTGCCTTTTTCCAGATCTTTGTAGTGCTCGAAGAAATGGCCGATCTGGGCGCGCAGCAGCTCCGGCAGGTCGTTCACGTCTTTAATGTGGTCGTACTCTTTGCTCAGCTTGGTGTGCGGCACCGCAACCACTTTGGCATCTTCGCCAGATTCGTCGGTCATTTTCAGTACGCCAACCGGACGGCAGCGGATCACGGAGCCCGGCTGCAGCGGGTACGGCGTCGGCACCAGCACGTCAACCGGGTCACCGTCCAGTGACAGTGTGTGGTTGATGTAGCCGTAGTTGCACGGATAGAACATGGCGGTAGACATGAAACGGTCTACGAACAGGGCGCCGGTTTCTTTGTCCACTTCGTACTTGATCGGATCAGCGTTGGCCGGGATTTCGATCACTACATAGATATCTTCCGGCAGGTCTTTACCCGCCGGTACGCTATTCAAACTCATGTCGGTTTCCTTCTTATTCAAACCAGAATGGAGTGGCGCTCATTATAGCCAACTGATGACGAAAGTCGTGGTTTTTTAGGCGTACCGTGGCCGCAGGCGACGGCAGATTCCCACACTCCTAATTAATGGAAATTAAATAATTAATCTAATTGAAGATTCATTCGCGGCGTTCCGATAAGTGTGAGTCCTGAATCCTGTCACCCGGCGCAGCCAGCGACGTATCGGCATGGTACGTCGTATCAGAGCAGCGCCAGCTTATTTATTGGTTGTTTTTTTATCATGTTGAATCACAAGGGAGAGTACGGATGCTAAAGAGCATTACGGTCAAGCATGGCCTGTTGGCATTGGTCGGTATCATGCTGGTGCTGTTGGCGGCGGTGGTTGGCATCGGCACCAGCGCAATCAGCCAGGGGAACCGTTCACTGTTATCGATAGACAAAATTCAGGGGAAGGAACTGAGCGCGTTGTCGTCGAGTTATACCGCTACGTTACGTGCCCGAACGGCGGCGGCGCAAGCCGTCAGATTGCATGAGATCGGCTTGATCGACAAAGCCAAGGAAACGGCCGGGCGTGTCGAGAATTATGCCAGTGTATCGCGTCGGGAGATGGCGCGCTTTTTGGCGTACGGCACCGTAACTAAACGCGGCGCTGAACTGGCCGAACATATCAAAGTCGCCTACGACGCCTATGACCGTCAGGGCATGACGCCGATGATCACCGCGCTAAGACAAGACAATCTGGATGAATATTATTCCCTGATGCAGGATACCCTGCCCGCGCTGAGCATCAATATGGATGCAACCATCGGCGATTTCCGCGATTTTGCGCTGGAAGTGGGAGAAACCCTGTTATTGCAGGCCGACGAGCTGGCTTATAGCCGACTATGGGTAATGGGGATGGCGTTTGTTGTGGCGTTACTGCTGGCCGGGCTGGCATGGTGGGGGATCCGACAGGTGATTCTGCGCCCGCTGGACGGCGCGGTGCGGCAGCTCGAAGTGATTGCACAGGGCGATCTGTCCTGCACGATCGAAGAAGGCGGCAATAATGAAATCGGCCGACTGATCCGGGCGATGAAATCCATGCAACAATCCCTCGCTGTTGCAGTGGGACGAGTACGTGATGCCGGCGGCCAGATCGACGTCGGCACCCGTGAGCTGGCCTCCGGTAATAGCCATCTGGCAGAACGAACCGAAGAGTCGGCAGCCTCGCTGGAGCAGACCGCCGCCAGTATGGAGCAGTTGGCGTCTACCGTGAAGTTGAACGCCGACAGCGCCGATCAGGCATATCTGCTGACACAGCAGGTGTCTGATATCGCAAGTAAAGGCAGCGCAGCTGTCGAACAGATGTTGCGTAAAATGCAGATGATTTCCGCTACGGCGGCTCGAGTGGCGGATATTCTGGCAATGATCGACGGCATCGCTTTTCAGACCAATATTCTGGCGCTGAATGCGGCGGTAGAAGCCGCGCGCGCCGGAGAGCAAGGACGCGGCTTTGCCGTCGTAGCCGGTGAGGTGCGTAATCTGGCGCAGCGTAGCGCTCAGTCGGCCAGGGAAATCAAGGTGCTGATGCAGGATTCGCAAACCCAGGTCAACGAAGGTACGGATATTGCGCGTATTGCCGGGGAAACCATGAGTGATGTGGCGTCGGCGGTATCACAGATGACGACGCTGATGCGTGAAATCTCGACCGCGACCCGTGAACAAAGCAACGGCATTGAGCAGGTCAATCTGGCGGTATCGCAGATGGATTCTGTGGCGCAACAAAACGCCTCTCTGGTGGAGGAGTCGGCGGCAGCCACCCGATCGCTGGAAGAGCAGGCGCGCGAGCTGGCTGCCAGCGTGGCGCAATTCCGGCTTGAGCAACAGACGCTGACAGCGTTGGGGCGCTACCAGGTCCGGCCTGCAAGCATCGGCTCTCAAGGCGCATATAATTAAGTCGAAATCAGTGAGAAAAGTGAGAAAACAGAAGCGGCCATCAGGCCGCTTCTGTTACATCGTCAGGAGGCATCCTGCTTGTCCGACGGGGTATCCGCCGAATGGTGTTTACGACGCAGCTTTTTCCAGATTTTGCCTTCCTGACCACGCCACAGACGCTGAATATTATCGTGATGACGCATCAGGATAAGACACGAGAGCATCGCTACCGGAAAGGTGAATTGCGGTTTGAACCACCAGACGTAAAACGGCGCGATCAGTGCGCTGACAATCGCCCCCAGCGATGAATAACCGCTCAACAGCACGGTCAGCAGCCAGGTGCCGGTCATCAAGCCGGTCAGGTCCCAGCCGATGGGCGCGATAGCGCCAAATGCAGTCGCGACCCCTTTGCCGCCGCGAAAATGAAAAAATATCGGGTAGATATGCCCGAGACAAGCGGCGATGGCCGTCAGGCCGAGATACAGCGGAGAACTGCCCAGCGCGTAAGCACCCCACACCGGCAGCATTCCCTTGAGAATATCGAAAATCAATACGCCGACGGCGGCTGTTTTACCGCCGATGCGCAGCACGTTGGTGGCGCCGGGGTTGCCGGAACCGTGTTCGCGCGGATCGGGCAAGCCAGCGATACGGCAAATCAGGATCGCACTGGAGATCGAGCCACACAGATACGCGACGAGAATCATTCCAGGCGCGATAACACTCATAAACGGCTTCCGTTCAATAAAGGTCGTTTTAGGTTCAACATCTGTGGATAATACGCACTTTCGGCCGGAAGTGGTATCCGGCAGCGGCAAAAACAAGGGATGACGTGATGGACATCGTGTTTATTGAACAGCTCAGTGTAATCACTACCATCGGTGTGTATGACTGGGAACAGACCATCCAGCAGAAATTGGTGTTCGATATCGAAATGGCCTGGGATAACCGCCCGGCGGCGGCCAGCGATGACGTAACGGATTGCCTGAGCTATGCCGATGTCAGCGACGCGGTGATTGAGCTGGTTGCCGGCGGCCGTTTTGCACTGGTTGAGCGGGTAGCGGAAGAGGTCGCCGCCAGGCTGATGCAACGCTTTAACATTCCCTGGCTGCGGCTGAAAGTCAGCAAACCCGGCGCGGTGGCGCAGGCGCGCAGCGTGGGAGTGATAATCGAGCGCGGCGTTCGCCCGTCGGTATGAGTGGGCGGCGGTTATTACGGCGTAAACACAGACCCTTCTTAAGGTAATCAAAAGATAATATCTCTATGTTAAGTTGTGCCTTTAACAAGGCATCATTCGATGTGCTTTATACGTTGCGGCTTGCGGGTAGCAAGGCCGCTTTTTTATGTGGCAGGTAGGGAGTTAACGGTCGATGGCGGATCTGCATTCGTTGCTGGTGGCGTTCATTCTTGGGGTGGTTGAAGGGTTCACCGAATTTCTACCGGTGTCGTCCACCGGGCATATGATTATCGTCGGTCATTGGCTGGGGTTTGAGGGAGACACGGCCAAGACGTTTGAGGTCATTATTCAGTTAGGGTCGATTCTGGCGGTAGTTGTGGTGTTCTGGCGGCGGATGTTCGGACTGATTGGCATCCATTTCGGTCAGCCACCGCAGCATGAAGGGCGCGGTAAAGGCCATCTGACGTTGGCGCACATTATTCTGGCGATGATCCCTGCCGTCGTGCTGGGGTTGGTGTTGCATGACACCATCAAATCGCTGTTCAATCCGGTCACCGTCACGTACGCGCTGGTGGCCGGCGGCCTGTTGTTGTTGTTGGCGGAGTGGTGCAAGCCGAAAAAACCGAAAGCGGAAGGGCTGGATGACATCAGTTATCTGCAGGCGTTCCTGATTGGCTGTTTTCAATGTCTGGCGCTGTGGCCGGGGTTCTCACGTTCCGGTGCCACCATTTCCGGCGGGATGTTGGTCGGCGTTAACCGTTACGCCGCCTCCGAATTCTCCTTTATCCTGGCGGTGCCGATTATGCTGGGGGCGAGCGGGCTGGATTTGTATAAAAGCTGGCATTTCCTGTCGTTGTCTGACCTGCCGATGTTTGCCACCGGTTTTGTGACCGCGTTTGTCGTGGCGATGATTGCGATCAAAACCTTCCTGCACTTGATCAAGCGCGTTTCGTTCGTGCCCTTCGCTATTTACCGTTTTATCGTAGCCGCCGTCGTGTGGCTGGTGTTGATGTAATCCGCCGGGATGCGTCGAACGATGCATCCCGACGATGAGGCATCCCAACGATAATGACGTCATGAGCATGGCCCGGCGGCTTCGGATCGCCGGGTTTTCCACTCGTCCAACGCGACATGTCGGCGGCGCTGCAACTCTTCCCTGATCGCGGCGTGCCGGAATCCGGCTGCCACTACTTCAGCGCTGGTTATCCGGCTGACGACGGCAAAGGCTTCGCGCAGATAGTCTCCTTGTGGATAGGGTTGTTGCTCCAGCCCGGCTCGTCCACGCGCATCGGCTTCGCTGGCAAGGATCAATTGCTCCAGCCGCTGGGGTTTGCGCCAGACGTCAATGGCATCAAACAGTTTAAGCAGGGTTTTCGCTTGCAGCATCTGCACGGTGTGGATCAGGTCATGGTATTCAGCGACCAGACAGGCCAGGTCGCGCAAGGCATTCGGTACGCGCAAGCGTTGGCATAATGCTTCCACCAGCGGCACGCCTGCGGCGCCGTGACCGTGATGACGCGGCCACAGTTCCGGTGGCGTTAGCCCTTTACCGAGATCATGGCACAGCGTCGCGAAGCGGACGTCGAGCGCCGGGCTGAGGCGGGCGGCCATCGCCAGGCTCATCATGGTATGGATGCCGGTGTCGATTTCCGGGTGCCAGGTGGCGGGAGCCGGTACGCCGTAAAGCCGATCGACCTCAGGGAACAGGATAGCCAGCGCACCGCAATCACGCAGCACCTGAAAGTAGACCTGGGGATTTTGCGTGTCGAGGGCTTTTTCCGTCTCTTTCCAGACACGCTCCGGCGTCAGGAAATCCAGCTCACCGTCGCGGGTCATGGTTTGCATCAGATGCAATGTTTCTTCGGCAATCTGAAAACCAAGGTGGGCGTAGCGGGCGGCGAAACGCGCAACTCGCAGCACACGCAACGGGTCTTCGCTGAACGCCTCTGAGACATGACGCAGCAGGCGGTTTTGTAAATCGTGCCGACCGCCGTACGGGTCTATCAACCGCCCATCTTCATCCTGGGCGATGGCATTGATGGTCAGATCGCGTCGTTGTAGATCGTCTTCCAGTGTAATGTCCGGCGTGGCCCGGCAGGTAAATCCGGTGTAGCCGTTGCCGGACTTGCGTTCGGTACGAGCCAGCGCATATTCCTCTTTGGTCTGCGGATGCAGGAATACCGGGAAATCCCGCCCAACCTGCTGGTAACCTTGCTGCAACAGCATCTCCGGCGTAGCGCCGACCACGACCCAATCGCGTTCGGTAACCGGCCTGCCCAACAGACCATCACGCACTGCGCCCCCTACAAGGTAAATCTTCAAACCCGGCTCCCGATAGTAGACTGTGTCGATAACGATAATTTCGTTTATTGTTGATGAACATCCTCGGGAACACAATCCTGAACGCTATCTTGAAGACCGCGGCATCCGTGTACGACCAGCCGGTATTCTGGGGTTACCCCATCCAGCGGTCGTTCTTTTTGCGTCGGGGCAGCAGGTGCGGCAGCAGCAATCCCAGTACCAGACCAGCGCCCGCTACGCCGCCGCCGTACATAAACCACTGCATGATCAGCGCGCGCTGCTTGTCGTCCAGTTGCAGGTTGGCTACCTCCAGCTTTTTCTGTGCGACATCCAATTGGGTTTTCAGCGTTTGATTTTCTTGTTGTAACGCCGCGAGTGCACTGTCGTTGGCGGCAACTTTCTGGCGCAGATCGGTTGTGCGCCGATTCCATTCCTGATCAACGCCGTTGAGTTTATCGGTCAGGGTCTTTACCTGATTTTCCAGTTCCGGCACACGGGTTTTCAGGCTGGGCGTGGGGCTGAGTTGATCGAGCGGGATCCAACTGGTTCGGTCTTTATCATCACGAATTTGGGCATACCCGGCACTGTCGTTGACGCTGAGAAGTGTGACGGCTTCGCCGGCGTTCAGCGTGCCGGCGATACGGTATTGATTGCCGGGCCCGCTGCGGGTGTAGGTGACAAGTTCATCGGAGATATAGCGTTTTTCTTCCGCATGCAGGCTCAGCGCAGCGGACAAGCCCAGTATGGCGACGAGAAAAAAAGATAATTTGTTCATCATATTCAATATATTAAGCTCGCAGGGGTTATGCAGTTAGCGGGCCCAGTCTGACGATGCCGTTGGCAAACCTGAATGGGAACAGTCTTAGAACCTATCCTGATGGGCACTGACTCAGGAGGCGTCATCCATGAGTTGTCGGTGGCAACCGGCTGCGAATGCACAACAGTTGCACCGGCTTTGCGAGCGCCTTCGCAGGGTGTGCGAGCGCCATGCCGCAAAAGTGGCAACCTGCGATAAAATGTTATTTACTGGCGACATTTCAGCAATATTCGGGTAGTGCAAGACTATGAGCGAAGAGATCGAATTAAAATTTATTATTCACCCTGATGCGACGGCCGCGCTCAGACAAGGGCTGAAAAACTGGCAGAGCGATGTGGGGCATAGCAACCATCTGCACACCCGCCAACTGGTGAATAGTTATTACGAAACGGCGGATGGGTACTTGCGCCAGCATGACATTGGGCTACGTATTCGGGGTGAAAACGGCCGCTATGAAATGACGGTGAAAACCGCAGGAAAAGTGGTGGGCGGGCTGCACCAGCACCCGGAATACAACGTGGATTTGCCGGGGCCGCAGTTAGATATTCGCCTGATGCCGTCGGAAATTTGGCCGGAAGATTGTGATGTGGCGGCGTTGGCTCAGGCGCTGTCGCCGCTGTTTAGTACTGATTTTCAGCGTGAGTCCTGGGTTGTGTCTTACCATCAGAGCTTGATCGAGATCGCGGTGGATCAGGGTAAGATCCATGCCGGCGAGCTTGTCGAGCCGCTGTGTGAGCTGGAGCTGGAACTGAAAAATGGCCGCACCGAGGATCTGCTGGCGTTCGCCAGTGAACTGGCCGACATCGGCGGTTTACGGCAAGGCGGCTTAAGTAAAGCCGCTCGCGGCTACCACCTGGCGAAAGGCAACCCGGAACGAGTCTGTCGCGAGCTGGGTTTCCTGCCCGTACAGCCGAAAATCACCCTTGAGCAGGGTATTGCCGCCGGGCTGGAGCATGCATTCAGCCATTGGCAATATCATGAGGAACTCTGGGCTCGTGGCAATGCCGCCGCACGCCCGGCGTTGCTGGAGGCAGGCGCCATGATGCGGGAACTGCTGGTGCTGGCAGGCGGCGTGTTGCCCCGTAAAGTGACCGCAGAGTTTCGTGCGGCGCTGACCCACCTTGAAGAAGCGATAGAGCGTACGGAAACGGCGGATACGCTCTGCTATAGCGTCGATTACCTGAAGGGGAAACTGATTCTGACCTCGTGGTTGGTCAAACGAGGCTGGCGCGGCTATATGGACAACCGTGAGCTGATGCGGTTGCAAAGTTCCTGGAAACGCTTTGCCGACATCATGATGAGCCGAGGTTTGGCTGAACTCAAAGCGGTATTCAGTCATGCGTTGGATGCGCTGCATTACACCCAGCAATTACCGCGTTTGCAGCGAGGCGTGTATACCTTTTTGCTGCTGGGGGGAAGCTATCCGCAAGAGGAGGCCGCGCGTTATCTGCAACAGTGGCGAGAACTGATGCAACTGATTGAGGCGCTGTCCATCGGCCAGGTAGTGCCTAATGCGCTGGAGACATGCCGCAAGCAGGCGCTCGCCCGGTCGCCGTTCTGGCTGCACAGCGGCCAGTAAGCCCGGAGCATCGCTCGTCGGGGACTGGCTGTCGATGGCGCCGCTCCCCGGTTCAACCCCATTGAAGCTGCCTGACAGGCAGCTGTGCAAGGATATCGCCATGACCTGTCATTCCGCATCGTTATTTCCGCTCTCTGAAGCCCTTGCCGAACAGGCACGCCGGGAAAGGGAGCGCTTATTGAGCGCCGACCCAACGCCGACGGCCGATGACGCCGCCGCGGTACTGGCCTGCAGCGAATTTGTCAGCGAGTCGCTGATGCGTTACCCGGACTGGCGACAGGAGATAGCCCGGCAGCCGCCTTTGCCGGAAGAGTGGCGGCACTATGCGGATTGGTTATCGCAAGCGTTAAGCGGCGTCAGCGATGAGGCGGGGTTAATGAAAGCGCTGCGCCTGTTCCGACGCCGTATTCTGACACGTATTGCCTGGGGGCAATGGTTGCAGCGCAGTACCGCCGACGAAACCTTGCAACAGTTGAGCGTATTGGCAGAGGCGCTGATCGTCGCCGCTCGCCAGTGGTTGTATGACGCTTGCTGTCGCGAATGGGGCACGCCGTGCAATGCCGCGGGCGAACCACAGCCGTTGCTGATTTTGGGAATGGGCAAACTGGGCGGCGGCGAGCTCAACTTTTCCTCGGATATCGACCTGATTTTCGCCTATCCGGAAAACGGCCAGACCCGCGGCGGCCGTCGTGAACTGGATAACGCCCAGTTTTTCACCCGTCTCGGCCAGCGGCTGATCAAGGCATTGGATCAACCGACGGTCGACGGTTTTGTGTATCGGGTTGATATGCGGCTGCGGCCATTTGGCGACAGCGGCCCGCTGGTAATGAGTTTCGCCGCGCTGGAAGATTACTATCAGGAGCAGGGGCGCGACTGGGAACGTTATGCGATGGTGAAAGCCAGGCTGATGGGCGGGGATGACGATCATTACAGCCAGGAACTGATCCGTATGCTGCGACCGTTCGTGTTTCGTCGCTATATCGACTTTAGTGTGATCCAATCGCTGCGCAACATGAAGAGCATGATTGCCCGTGAAGTACGACGACGCGACCTGCGCAACAATATTAAGTTGGGGGCGGGCGGCATCCGCGAAGTGGAATTTATTACCCAGGTATTCCAACTGATTCGCGGTGGCCGGGAGCCGGCGTTACAGGGGCGTTCTCTGTTGCCGACGTTGGAGCAGGTGGGAGAATTAGGGTTATTAACCCCGGTGCAGGCCACTCAGTTACGCGAGGCCTATCTGTTTTTGCGTCGTCTGGAGAACTTGCTGCAGTCGATTGCCGACGAGCAAACGCAAACCCTGCCGGAAGATTCGCTTAATCAGGCGCGATTGGCGTGGGGGATGGGTTGTAACGACTGGCTGCAACTGAGTGAACGCTTACATCAGCAGATGCAGGCGGTTCGCGCGGTATTTCATGAATTGATTGGTGATGACGCGCCGGACGGCAGTGAAACCCCGGAGCACAGCCATTACAGTAGCCTGTGGCAGGATGGACTTGAAAGCGCGGATTTGTTGGCGTTATCGCCGCAACTGACCACTGATATCGGTGAGCGCTTACTGACTCGGGTTGCCGACTTTCGTGCTGATTTATCCCGTCGCACCATCGGGCCTCGCGGGCGTGACGTGCTCGATCAGTTAATGCCGACCTTGCTGGCGCAAGCCTGTGGTTATGCCAATGCCGATATTATCGTGGCGCGTTTGACGCCGCTGTTGCTGGGCATCGTGACCCGTACCACCTATCTGGAGTTGTTACTGGAGTCGCGTGCGGCGTTGACGCAGTTGATCCGACTGTGTGCCGTATCGCCGATGATTGCCAGCCAGTTGGCGCGTTACCCGCTGCTGCTGGATGAGCTGCTGGATCCCGCCAGTCTGTACCAACCCATCGCGCTGGAGGCTTACGCCGATGAACTGCGTCAATACCTGATGCGGGTGCCGACGGACGATGAAGAGCAGCAACTGGAAGCATTGCGTCAGTTTAAACAGGCGCAGCATCTGCGTATTGCCGCCGCAGATATCGTCGGCGCGCTACCGGTGATGAAAGTGAGTGATCACTTAACCTATCTGGCGGAGGCCATTATCGCCGCGGTGGTGCAGCAGGCGTGGAACCAGATGGTGGTGCGTTACGGCCAGCCTGCTCATCTGCATGCCCAGTCCGGACGGGGATTCGCGGTCGTGGGATACGGCAAACTGGGCGGCTGGGAGCTGGGTTACAGCTCTGACCTTGATCTGGTGTTCCTGATTGATTGCCCGGATAACGTAATGACCGATGGCGAGCGGAGTATTGATGGCCGCCAGTTCTATTTGCGGCTGGCCCAGCGGGTGATGCACCTGTTCAGTACCCGTACTTCGTCCGGCATTTTGTACGAGGTCGATGCCCGTTTAAGGCCATCGGGTGCGGCGGGGATGCTGGTAAGCACTGTGGCGGCGTTTGAGGATTATCAGTGTAATGAAGCCTGGACCTGGGAGCATCAGGCACTGGTTCGTGCCCGGATTGTGTATGGCGAGCCTGCCATACAGCAGCAGTTCGAGCAGATCCGCCAGCGAATTTTATGCCGTGAGCGCGACGGCGACGCATTGCGCACCGAAGTGCGGGAAATGCGGGAAAAGATGCGTCGGCATCACGCCGGCAAGGACGAAGGGTTTGATATTAAAGCGGATGCCGGCGGTATCACCGATATCGAATTCATCACGCAATATCTGGTGCTGCGTTATTCCTCACAGGAGCCGCGATTAACGCGTTGGTCCGATAACGTGCGTATTCTGGAACTGCTGGCTCGTCACGGCGTGATGGACGAAGCCGAAGCCGATGCGTTGCGACTGGCCTACATCACCCTGCGCGATGAAATTCACCACCTGGCGTTGCAGGAACTGCCCGGCCGGGTCGGACAGGATAGCTTCACCGCCGAGCGCCAACAGGTGCTACAGAGCTGGAAAACGTGGCTGGAGTGAGGCGAACGGCGTCAAACGGCGTTGTGGCGCGCGAGGCTACCCGGTGAGTGTGGTCGTTGAGTGTGATGGTGTGGCATGTGATGGTGTGGTAGTTGAATGTGATAGTATAGCGCGCGTTAAAAATGAATCTGTTTTGGAGCCAGGGAATGAAAGTAACGCTACCTGATTTTCGCCACGCCGGTGTTCTGGTTGTGGGTGACGTAATGCTGGACCGCTACTGGTACGGCCCGACCAGCCGTATTTCGCCGGAAGCGCCAGTGCCGGTGGTTAAAGTGGATACCATCGAAGAACGTCCCGGCGGCGCGGCTAACGTGGCGATGAACATTGCCGCGCTGGGCGCGGGGTCGCGTTTGGTGGGGTTGACCGGTATCGATGATGCCGCCCGCGCCCTGAGCGCCAAATTGAACGAAGTGAACGTTAAATGCGACTTCGTCTCCGTGCCGACCCATCCGACGATTACCAAACTGCGCGTGTTGTCGCGTAATCAGCAACTGATCCGCCTCGACTTTGAAGAAGGGTTCGATAGCGTGGATCCGCAGCCGATGATCGAACGCATCCAGCAGGCATTGCCGAACATCGGCGCGCTGGTGCTGTCCGACTACGCCAAAGGGGCGCTGGTGCATGTACAGAGCATGATCCAGACCGCCAGAGCCGCCGGCGTACCGGTGTTGATCGACCCGAAAGGCACTGATTTCAACCGTTATCGCGGCGCGACGCTGCTGACGCCGAACCTGTCTGAATTCGAAGCGGTGGCCGGGCGCTGTAAAGACGAAAACGATCTGGTGGACCGCGGCATGAAACTGCTGGAGGAGCTGGATCTGTCTGCGTTGCTGGTGACCCGTTCTGAGCAGGGGATGACATTACTGCAACCGGGTAAAGCGCCGTTACATCTGCCGACGCAGGCGCAAGAAGTGTATGACGTGACCGGTGCGGGCGATACCGTGATTGGCGTACTGGCGGCGGCGCTGGCGGCGGGCAAACCGCTCGAAGAAGCCTGCTTCCTGGCTAACGCGGCGGCTGGCGTGGTGGTCGGCAAACTGGGGACCTCTACAGTCACGCCGATCGAACTGGAAAATGCCATTCGTGGCCGTGCCGATACCGGTTTTGGCGTGATGACCGAAGCGCAGTTGAAAGACGCGGTGGCGCTGGCGCGCCAGCGTGGCGAAACGGTGGTGATGACCAACGGGTGCTTTGATATTTTGCACGCCGGGCACGTTTCCTATCTGGCGAATGCGCGCCGCCTCGGCGATCGCCTGATCGTGGCGGTGAACAGTGATGACTCTACCAAACGTCTGAAAGGGCCGAGCCGCCCGGTTAACCCGCTGACGCAGCGGATGATCGTACTGGGTGCGCTGGAGGCGGTGGATTGGGTGGTAGCGTTTGAGGAAGATACGCCGCAGCGCCTGATCAGTGAGGTTCTGCCGGATATTCTGGTGAAAGGCGGCGATTACAAGCCGGAAGATATCGCCGGCAGCAAAGAAGTCTGGGCCAATGGCGGTGACGTGCGGGTGCTAAACTTTGAAGACGGTTGCTCGACCACCAATATTATCAACACTATCAAGGCCAGAGACTGACGGGCGCGCTTATGCTGGAAAAAGAGTCGAAGCCTGCTAACGATATCTCTACTGTATCGGTGCAGATTGAAGCGCTGCGCGCTCAATTGCGCTATCACGAGTACAAATATCACGTCGAAGATGCGCCGGAAATTCCTGACGCGGAATACGACAAGCTGATGAATGCGCTGAAAGTGCTGGAACAGGCGCATCCTGAACGGGTGACGCCGGATTCGCCGACTCAACGGGTCGGCGCCGCGCCGCTGGATGCGTTTGATACGGTCGCGCATGAAGTGCCGATGCTGTCGTTGGATAACGTCTTTGACGAAACCAGTTTTCTGGCGTTCAGCAAGCGCATCAATGACCGGTTGAAACACGATGGCGAACTGACGTTTTGCTGCGAGTTGAAGCTTGATGGATTGGCGGTCAGCCTGCTGTATGAGAACGGTGTGCTGGTACGCGCCGCGACCCGCGGCGATGGGGCGACGGGAGAAAATATCACCGCCAACATTCGCACCATCGGCGCGATTCCGTTGCGTTTACACGGCGATAATATCCCGCAGCGGCTGGAAGTGCGCGGCGAAGTGTTCATGAAGCATAAGGGTTTTGAGGCCCTGAATGAGGAAGCGCGCCGCGCCGGCGGTAAAGTGTTCGCCAACCCACGCAATGCGGCGGCGGGTTCATTGCGTCAGTTGGATCCGCGCATTACCGCCACTCGCCCGTTGACCTTCCTGTGTTACGGCGTTGGGTTGGTGGAAGGCGGAGCCCTGCCGGATACCCACTGGTTGCGTTTAATGCAATTCCGTGATTGGGGGCTGCCGGTCAGCGATCGCATTCGTTTGTGTACCGG
The DNA here is from genome assembly GCF_000406105.1 of Dickeya chrysanthemi NCPPB 402. NCBI lineage: Bacteria > Pseudomonadati > Pseudomonadota > Gammaproteobacteria > Enterobacterales > Pectobacteriaceae > Dickeya > Dickeya chrysanthemi. The sequence continues at coordinate 868,443 of NZ_CM001974.1, forward strand.
CAGTGACGCGGTGTTGGATTTCTACCGTCAGGTAGAGCAGGAACGCGGGGCGCTGGGGTTCGACATCGATGGCGTGGTGATCAAGGTCAACGAACTGACCTTGCAGGAACGGCTGGGCTTTGTGGCGCGTGCGCCGCGCTGGGCGGTGGCATTCAAGTTTCCGGCACAAGAGCAACTGACCTGGCTGCGAGACGTTGAGTTTCAGGTCGGCCGTACCGGTGCGATTACGCCGGTGGCGCGACTGGAGCCGGTAGCCGTCGCCGGGGTGGTGGTCAGCAATGCCACGCTGCACAATGCTGATGAAATCGAACGCCTGGGGGTGCAGATCGGCGACCAGGTCGCGGTACGCCGCGCGGGTGACGTCATCCCGCAGATCGTAAGCGTGGTGCTGTCTGAACGTCCGGCAGATGCCCGACCGGTGGTATTTCCTACTCATTGCCCGGTGTGTGGCTCTGATGTGGAGCGTGTGGAAGGCGAAGCTGTCGCCCGTTGTACCGGTGGCCTGTTCTGCGCCGCACAACGTAAAGAAGCGCTGAAGCACTTTGTTTCACGTCGCGCGTTGGATGTGGAAGGCATGGGCGATAAAATTATCGACCAGTTGGTAGAAAAAGAGTACGTCAAGACGCCGGCGGATCTGTTTCGTCTGGATATCGGCATTCTTACCCGGTTGGAGCGCATGGGGCCGAAGTCGGCACAGAACCTGGTGAATGCGCTGAACAAAGCCAAATCCACCACGTTTGCCCGTTTCCTGTACGCGTTAGGTATTCGTGACGTGGGAGAGGCGACGGCTGCAAATCTGGCGGCACATTTCGGTACGCTGGAAGCGTTGCAGGCCGCCGATCTGGACGCTTTGCAGCAGGTGCAGGATGTCGGCATCGTGGTAGCGACGCATGTGCGCAACTTTCTTGATGAGGCGCATAATCAGCAGGTGATTCAGGAATTGATCGGCGATGATGTCGGTCTTCACTGGCCGGATCCGGTGGTGGTGAATGTTGAGGCGTTAACGAGCCCGTTTGCCGGTAAAACCGTGGTATTGACGGGCTCGCTGAGTCTGTTGTCCCGTGATGAAGCCAAAGATCGTCTTACCGCGCTGGGAGCGAAGGTCAGCGGCAGCGTGTCGAAGAAAACCGATCTGGTCATCGCCGGCGAAGCTGCCGGCTCCAAGCTGACCAAAGCGCAGGAACTGGGTATTGACGTCATTGATGAAGCGGAGATGATGCGTCTGCTGGGGTGAAGCCGTATGGAAAAAGAGGATCTGCTGGCAATCGCCAATACGCCGATGCCGTTCGGCAAATATAAAGGCCGTATGCTCATTGATTTGCCGGAAGAGTATCTTTTATGGTTCGCCCGCAAGGGCGAATTTCCGGCAGGGCGGTTAGGCGAGTTGATGCAGATTACGCTTACGATCAAGATGGAAGGGCTACAAGGATTGGTTAAGCCTCTGCGCCGCTCCTGATCCCTTGTCATCTGCGCATACTGTCGTTTTGGTGCGAGTTTTGGTTCGTTGCCGGGCAAGCGCTGATGTCCGGTGACCGCACGGTTTCCTGCTCGCCGGCGTCTCTGGCCTCAATCATTCGCGTTACCCGCCGGACGTGTTTCCTGAAAAAAAAAGCATCATTAATCAGAATGATAAATGATGCTTTCGTTCATGCCAGGCGATAATCAGCCGGATACAGGATTAGATGTAAATATTGACGCTGTTTTCATCCGTCGGCGCGTTGACGCCTTCCTGAGGCGGGGTCGACTGAGTGGCAGAGACTTCCGACAACTGATTCTGCTGTGATTTTTGCTGCTGCAACTGCTGGATTTGTGCTTGAATCTGCTGGATTTGCGCCTGAATCATCTTTTGTTGTTGCTGAAGCAACTGGCGCTCTTCATCCGTTTTTGCTTCCATCATTTGTTGAGTCAGCTTGGTCGCTTGTTTGGTCAGCGATTGAATTTGCTTGTTTAACTGGGAAATCTGCTGATCAATACTGGCGCTACTGCTGCTGCCCGATGATGCAGAGACGGCTGCTGCTGAGCCGATAGAGCCTGCCATAAATTCCTCCTGAGAATAGCCATAATAGCTACACTGTTATCGGCATCACACTGCGATAGCCTTATTGGCTTTTCACTTTCTTGACAAAGCCTGGATCAATTCGTCTTGATAATAACATGTTGAAACTAACTGAGCGACCGACCATTAGCTGGTACTCTCCGGCCTGGTGGGCGCTGAGCACAGATAAACGCGTTGTGCCGTGACTTGATAGGTATAGACCCTCATGCATCAAGTTTCATATTCATCATTGCGCTTTGCCCGACAGGCTGCTGTCGGCGACATTCACATTAGTAAATGCTGATTTGTCTCTCATCCCAATCACTTATCCAACTTGTTGAGAATTCACCACTTGCCAGAAAAGCAAAACCCGCTGGGTTGGCAGCGGGCTGGGTTATGTCATTTCTCTGGCAGACCGATCAGATATAAATATCGATCGCATGTTCGGCAGAAGGGCGATTAACGCCTTCAACCGGCCTGACCATCGGTTTGCTTTCCTGCGGTGGCGGCACCGGCTGGCTTTGCAACTGTGCAATCTGGCCTTGCATCACAACAATCTGAGCCTGCATTGACTGTTGTTGCCCGTTAATCGTCGTTTCCTGCTGTTTTTTGGTACTTTCGCCCGATGTCTCGGCGGCTTTCAGGTTTTGCAGATTACGATCGGAAACCTTTTGCTCAGTATTGGTTTCGACGCTGGTGGATGCTGGCACCGGCATCACTGCAAACGCAGAGCTGGTAATTGGACTCAGCATACATCCTCCTGATTAGGTCGTCTTTGCAGGGGGATGTCCCTGCTATCTCTATTATCGGCACCTGGCGCGATTCTATGAGTAAGTATTAACCAAAAAGTCAGCTCTGGCTACTCTTTGCGCAGGATGCAGAGGTAAAGAATTGTATCTTTATGCCTGACATCATTTCCCGTAGACATTAATTGCATCGGTTAATCGCAGCGCCTGTTGGCTGAGGCTGGTAGCGAATTCGGCTGACTGATCGACCATGCTGGTGTTGCCGGCGGTCATCTGCTCGATCTGGGCGATGGAACCATTGATCAGTGTTAACGCTTCAGTTTGTTCTCGGGTGGCGTTGCTGATCTCGCCTATCATAGCGGCGACCTGCTGCACATCATTGATAATGTCCTGAATATGCAGCCCGGCGTTATCCACCAATGCGCTACCGGTTTCAACGCTGGCCATGTTGGCATCGATCAATGTCTTGATTTCGCGCGCGGCGGAAGCGGAATGCTGTGCCAGATTGCGAACTTCCGCCGCCACAACCGCAAAACCGCGTCCTTCTACGCCGGCGCGCGCGGCTTCTACCGCCGCATTCAGCGCCAGAATGTTGGTCTGAAAAGCAATACTGTCGATGACGCCGATGATGTCGACGATTTTGCGGCTGGCATTTGAAATAGCCTCCATCATACCCACGGCTTCGGCCATGATATCGCCGCCTTTACGGGCGGTATGACTGGCATTTTGCGCCATCAGCGTCGCCTGAGTCGCGGTCTCGGCGCTTTGGTGTACCGCTACCGTAATCTGTTCGATAGCCGCCGCCGTTTGCTGCAAATTGGCGGCGGTTTCCTCGGTACGCGCGCTCAGGTCGCCGTTGCCGTCGGCCAGTTGCTGACTGACGCTGTTGATACCCGCCACCTGCGTACTGACATCGTTGACCAATGAATGCAGATTTAAACCGAATTGGTTGACGACCCGCAGTAACAGACCGATGTCGTCTACCCGGTTGAGATGGACACCGTCCGCCCGACGGCCGGACACGACTTGTTGTGCCTGACGGAGAATCAAACGCAACGGACGCGCGATTTGCTGTTGCAGAAATTGGTCCAGCATCACCATGAGCAGCAGCGTTGCGATAATAGACGGTATTGTACCGATGCCCAATAAAGTGAGGGCCAGAGGCATCAGCCCGCCAAGCAGTACCGCCAGCCGTAACCGCCAGCGTACCGATAAGCGCTGAAATAACGATAATACCGAGAAGGGCCCGGTGCGGACCACCAGCCCTTTATAAAACCGGATATGGCGCGCCTGCTTTTTCTGTACCGCTTCATACAGCGGTTCGGCGGCACGAATTTCTTCCGCCTTGGGGGTATTGCGAACCGAAATATAGCCGGTCAGCCGATTGTGATGATAAACCGGTGTGACGTTGGCGCGAACCCAGTAGTGATCGCCGTTCTTGCGGCGGTTTTTTACCAGCCCTGTCCAACTGTCTCCTTGTTGCAGGGTGTACCACATATCGGCGAACGCTTCGGTGGGCATATCAGGATGGCGCACAATATTATGCGATGTGCCCATCAGTTCGTGTTCATCAAACCCACTGATATGGATAAACGCCGAATTGGCGTAAGTGATGTGGCTTTTAACATCTGTGGTCGACATTAATGTCGTGTTGTCATCCAACAGGTATTCCTGTTGTGTAATAGGTGTATTAACCCTCATTAGAAATCCCGATGCTATGTGTCAGTCATGCCATGTGTCAGTAATATGCCGTGAGATATATACCCGTCATACTTCAAGTCGCAGGTGCGTTGGCTGCGTTCGTTCACCCGAATCACTTACCTGAGTAAGCTCATCGGGATTCACTCTCTTGCCGCCTTCCTGCAACTCGAATTATTTTGGGTATAGAAGGGCTAACGTGCGGCACGTGAGCGCCTTTCCATTATTTAGGGTATGTCACGGCGATAAAGATACGAAAAAAGGGCGCTTAAAATGATAAAGCATCCCTAAGTAATATTATTCCTTTTTTGTAGGGAGGAATTTATGCTTTGACTCTTTGAATTGTCAATCAAATCATTTTTTGAACAGCAATTTTTTTATCCGGTTTAACTTTATTAGATATTGCTCGATTTTTTATTAAAATTGTCATTACAACAAAAACATTCCATTAACATAAGTAATGAAAAAGGTGCTTTTTAAATAAAAGAAAACAGGGTCTCTTATTAAGAGGTTCTAATGATCGGTAATGAAAAGAATTCTGGGTTATTTTCTTTTGAAAATAAGTTGTGTGAGTGGTAAATCAAATGATTTTGTACGTAATGGCGGGCAGCGTATTTAACATGTTCGTCATCGGATGAAACATCCGATGACGAATCAGGCGATTAATGTGGTAATCAATCAGGTAACCGGCGCCGGGTTAAACACCGACAGGGCGTTATGCAGGCCCCATTGATCAGACCAGGTTTTTTTCTTACCACTGGCGATATCCAAAATAAAGTGGAATAACTCCCAGCCCACATCCTCAATACTGGCTTCGCCGGTGGCGATGGTGCCGGCATTGATGTCCATCAGGTCATGCCAGCGTTCCGCCAACGCCGAACGCGTCGCCATTTTGATAACCGGCACGGCTTTCAACCCGTAAGGCGTACCGCGCCCGGTGGTAAATACCTGCACCGTGATGCCGGAAGCCAACTGCTGAGTGCCGCACACAAAGTCGCTGGCCGGAGTGGCCGCATAAATCAAACCGCGTTTGGTCGGGCGCTGACCGGGCGACAGCACTTCAACAATCGCGCTGGTGCCGGATTTGGCGATGGAGCCCAACGCTTTTTCCACCACGTTGGCCAGGCCGCCTTTTTTGTTGCCGGGCGACGGGTTGGCGCTGCGATCGGTCTTGCCGCTGTCCAGATAATCGTCATACCAGGCCATCTCTTCCAGCAGACGTTTACCGACGTCTTCATTAATGGCGCGCGGCGTCAGTAAATGGATGGCGTCGCGGACTTCGGTGACTTCGGAAAACATCACTGTGGCGCCGCAGCGTACCAACAAGTCGGAAGCGAATCCTACCGCCGGGTTGGCGGTCACGCCGGAAAAGGCGTCACTGCCGCCGCACTGCATGCCGACGACCAGCTCAGACGCCGGTACTGTTTCACGCTGACGGCGGTTGAGGCGTTGCAGATGTTTGTCCGCCATGCTCAGGATATCGTCCACCATCGATTTGAATCCGACATGGTGTTCATCTTGCAAACGCACAATGCTGGTATCATCGAGCGAAATGGCTTGTACGTCAGGTGTGCCTTGCAGCAGGCGTTCCGGCTGAAGTTTTTCGCAACCAAGGCCGACTACCAGCACTTCGCCGCCGAAATTCGGGTTTAACGCCAGATTGTGGATGGTGCGGATCGGCACGACCGCCGCCGGAGCATTGATCGCCACGCCACAGCCATAAAGATGGTTCAGCGCCACGACGCCGTCTACGTTGGGGTAGCGAGGCAACAGGTCGCGTTCTATCAGGCTGACGACATAATCCACCACACCGGCAACACAGTGCACGCTGGTGGTGATGCCGAGCAGGTTTTTGGTGCCGACGCTACCATCCGGATTGCGGTAGCCTTCGAAGGTAAAACCTTCCAGCGGCGGCAATGCCGGCGGAACCCGGGTTGCCAGCGGTAGCGTCTCCAGTGCCGGCGCGCTGGGTAATTCCACCAGCGATTCGTCGATCCAACTGCCGCGAGCGATCTCCCTGAGTGCGTAACCGATGATTTCACCGTAACGTACGATCGGCGCACCAAGAGCGATATCGCTTAATGCGACCTTGTGGCCCTGTGGCACATGCTCTTTCAGTTCCAGACCGCAACTGAATCGAGTACCGGCTTTCAGGCCGTTATTGTTGACGACAATGGCAACATTGTCAGACTCATGGACCTTGATATAAAGCGGCCGCTCACTGGCCACACTCGTTATTGTATTATCTGACATGGCGCTAACCTTCATATGTTATACCCGTCATAGCTCAGGTTGCAGAAGCGTTGGCTTTATTACTCGTCGCCGCTTTGCTGAAACTCGAATGATGTAGGGTAATTAACGCTGGTTAAAGTTATATACCCGTCATACTTCAAGTTGCAGGTTCGTTGGCTTTATTACTCGGCCCATCCTTGGGCCTCGCCCTTTCAGGACCGCAGCGAGCTGCGTTCAAATCTGCTCCCGGCAGATTTGTCGCTCACCCCAGTCACTTACTGATGTAAGCTCCCGGGGATTCACTGCGTCGCCGCGTTACAAGGCTCTTAGCGAGCCTTGCCCTGACGGGCCAACACTTTGCGTTGTTCAACACGCGAGCGTGTTGTCCTGCAACTCGAATTATTTTGGGTATAACGCGCGGTTTATTTTCGCTGTTACTGCTAATAATGACTTTGCTCGGCATCAGTATAGGTGAGCTTTCTACCGACAGGCATTATGCAATTGACCGACATCCTGATGCGCTGTGCTTAATTTCTCTGGCGAAGAAACAATATGCAGTGAGACTTGTCACATTATTCCGTCAGCCTGCCTTTCTCTGCCTTCTTTCTGCCTTTTCTCATCGCTTCTCATCGCTGCGTTTTGTGACCGGGATGGCAAAGACCGATGTTTTCGTGAAATGACTCCCAATGTGTTAGGCGATTGCCATAATCCATGTTGGATGTGGTGGTGATTGTTGTGCGCCTGTCCAGTGAGGTGCCAGGAACTGCCCTTTATAATTGTTGCCAGAAGTCGAAGAGGTCTCGTGGTTTATTTTTGCTGTTCTGTTTTTCCTTTGCTCAGGTTCCAAACCATTACCGACTCTTGATTTCATTCTGGTAACTCAACCCTACATTGTATTGTGTGGTTATTCGGAATGAATGAGCTAACCGCTATCTGAAAGTAGGAGTTCATCATGAATACCGTCAGCACAGCAGCAGGCGTACTACAAAAGAAAACCAACGCCCGTTACTGGATTGTCGTGATGCTGTTTATCGTCACGTCATTCAACTACGGCGACCGCGCCACGATTTCCATCGCCGGCTCCGCCATGTCCAAAGAGATTGGTCTTAATGCCGTCGGCATGGGCTATATCTTCTCTGCATTTTCATGGGCTTATGTAATAGGCCAAATCCCCGGTGGCTGGCTGCTTGACCGTTTTGGTTCCAAGCGCGTCTACTTCTGGAGCATTTTCACCTGGTCGCTGTTTACTCTGTTGCAAGGGTTCGTCGACATCTTCCACGGTTCGGCGATCGTGATTTCGTTGTTTATGCTGCGTTTTATGGTGGGGCTGTGTGAATCCCCGTCATTCCCCGGCAACAGCCGTATTGTGGCAGCCTGGTTCCCGGCGCAGGAACGCGGCACCGCCGTTTCCATCTTCAACTCTGCTCAGTACTTCGCCACCGTTATCTTCGCCCCGATCATGGGCTGGCTGACGCATGAAGTGGGTTGGGCGCACGTGTTCTGGTTCATGGGTGGTCTCGGTATCATCATCAGTTTCCTGTGGCTGAAAGTCATTCACGACCCGAAAGATCATCCGCGTGTGAACAAAGCTGAACTGGAATACATCGAAGCGGGCGGCGCGCTGGTCAACATGGATGCGGTAGCGGCGAAAAAAGAGGTCGCTCGCGGCGAAAAATGGCACCAGATTAAACAATTACTGAGCTCACGCATGATGATGGGCGTGTATCTCGGTCAATACTGCATCAATGCGCTGACCTACTTCTTTATTACCTGGTTCCCGGTGTATCTGGTTCAGGCACGCGGCATGTCGATTCTGAAAGCCGGGTTTGTGGCATCGGTTCCGGCCATCTGTGGGTTTGTCGGCGGTGTGCTGGGCGGTGTGATTTCCGACTACCTGATGCGTCGTACCCAATCTCTCACTATCGCCCGTAAAACGCCGATTGTGTTGGGAATGTTGCTCTCTATGTCGATGGTGATTTGTAACTACGTCACCACGGAGTGGGTGGTTATCGCAGTCATGGCGATGGCGTTCTTCGGTAAAGGCATCGGCGCGCTGGGTTGGGCGGTGATGGCGGATACGGCGCCGAAAGAAATCAGTGGCCTGAGCGGTGGTCTGTTCAACATGTTCGGCAATATCTCCGGCATCGTTACGCCGATCGCCATCGGCTACATCGTCGGTAGTACCGGTTCTTTCAACGGCGGCCTGATTTATGTCGGTGTTCATGCGTTGGTGGCGATTCTGAGCTTCCTGTTCATCGTGCAGGACATCAAGCGTATCGAGCTGAAACCTTATAAACCCCACTGATGCAGGGTAAGGACGAGAACATGAGCAGTACGCAAGATACCCCTGTTATTACCGACATGAACGTCATCCCTGTCGCAGGTTATGACAGCATGTTGCTCAATATTGGCGGTGCGCACGGGGCGTATTTCACCCGCAACATCGTGATTCTGAAAGACAACGCCGGTCACACCGGCGTGGGTGAAGCACCGGGCGGCGAGGTGATCTACAACACGCTGACGGCGATGACGTCACAGGTGGTCGGGTCGCAGGTCGCGCGCATGAATCACCTGGTACATCAGGTACACAAAGGCAACCAGTCTTCGGATTTCGACTCGTTCGGCAAAGGCGCCTGGACGTTCGAATTGCGGGTCAACGCTGTCGCCGCACTGGAAGCCGCCCTGCTGGACCTGCTGGGGCAGCACCTGAATGTGCCGGTGGCTGAATTGCTGGGGCCGGGCAAACAGCGCGACGAAGTGACCGTGCTCGGTTACCTGTTCTATATCGGCGATCGCACTAAAACCGATTTGCCCTATCTGGAAGGCGAACAGGGTAAACATCCGTGGTATCACCTGCGCCATCAGCAGGCGATGGACAGCGAGGCTGTGGTGCGGTTAGCGGAAGCGGCGGCCGATCGTTACGGTTTCAAAGACTTCAAACTGAAAGGCGGTGTGTTGCCGGGCGAGCTGGAAATCGACGCCGTGAAAGCGTTGAAAAAGCGCTTCCCGGATGCCCGCATCACGGTAGACCCGAACGGCGCCTGGTTGCTCGATGAAGCGATTAGCTTGTGTAAAGGCCTGAATGACGTACTGACTTACGCCGAAGATCCGTGCGGCGCCGAGCAAGGCTTCTCCGGCCGTGAGGTGATGGCGGAGTTTCGTCGCGCCACCGGCTTGCCGGTCGCCACCAACATGATTGCCACCAACTGGCGTGAAATGAACCACGCGGTGATGTTGCAGGCGGTGGATATTCCGCTGGCAGACCCGCACTTCTGGACCATGCACGGCGCGGTGCGGGTGGCGCAACTGTGCGATGAATGGGGGCTGACCTGGGGTTGTCACTCCAACAACCACTTCGATATTTCGCTGGCGATGTTCACCCATGTGGGCGCCGCGGTGCCGGGCAAACCGACCGCTATCGACACTCACTGGATCTGGCAGGAAGGCCAGCACCTGACCAAAGAGCCGCTGCAAATCGTTAACGGCAAAATCAAGGTGCCGGATCGTCCAGGGCTGGGGATTGAACTGGATATGGCGCAGGTGATGAAAGCCCATGAGCTGCACAAGAAACTGCCGAGCGGCGCGCGCAATGACGCCGCAGCGATGCAGTACCTGATCCCCGGCTGGAAATTTGATCGCAAACGCCCGGTATTCGGACGTGAGTTACCTAAGAATTCAACGTTTTAACAGAAGGAAACTACCATGACGTCGCAAAGTTCTACCCCGGTTATTACCAGTATGCAGGTGATCCCTGTCGCCGGGCACGACAGCATGTTACTGAATCTCAGCGGGGCGCACGCGCCGTACTTCACCCGCAACATCGTTATTCTTGAAGATAACGCAGGCCATACCGGCGTGGGTGAAATTCCCGGCGGCGAGAAAATCCGCCAGACGCTGGAAGATGCCGCCGCGCTGGTCGTCGGTAAAACGCTGGGTGAATACAAGAACGTGATGACGGCGGTACGCAATCAGTTTGCCGACCGCGATGCTTCCGGCCGTGGCCTGCAAACCTTCGACCTGCGCACCACCATTCATGTGGTGACCGGTATTGAAGCCGCGATGCTGGACCTGCTGGGACAGTTCCTGAACGTACCGGTGGCAGCGTTGCTGGGCGATGGTCAACAGCGTGATGCGGTGGAAATGCTCGGTTATCTGTTCTATATCGGCGATCGCAACAAAACCGACCTGCCGTACCAGAGCCAGCCGAATGAAACATGCGATTGGTATCGTCTGCGCCACGAAGAAGCGCTGACGCCGGAGACGGTAGTGCGTCTGGCGGAAGCCGCGTACGAAAAATACGGCTTCAACGATTTCAAACTGAAAGGCGGCGTGCTGGCCGGCAGCGAAGAGGCCGAAGCGGTGACGGCACTGGCCAAACGCTTCCCGCAGGCGCGCATTACGCTCGACCCGAACGGTGCCTGGTCGCTGGAAGAGGCGATTCGCCTGGGTAAACAACTGCGCGGCGTGCTGGCTTACGCCGAAGACCCGTGCGGTGCCGAGCAGGGTTTCTCCGGCCGTGAAGTGATGGCGGAATTCCGTCGCGCCACCGGCCTGCCTACCGCCACCAACATGATCGCCACCGACTGGCGTCAGATGGGGCACACCCTTTCCCTGCAGTCGGTGGATATCCCGCTGGCGGACCCGCACTTCTGGACCATGCAGGGCTCGGTGCGTGTGGCGCAGATGTGCCATGAATGGGGCCTGACCTGGGGCTCGCACTCTAACAACCACTTTGATATTTCACTGGCGATGTTCACCCACGTGGCTGCCGCCGCACCGGGCCGCATCACCGCCATTGATACCCATTGGATTTGGCAGGAAGGCAACCAGCGTTTGACCAAAGAGCCGTTGCAGATTGTCGGCGGTATGGTTGAAGTACCGAAGAAACCGGGGCTGGGCGTCGAACTGGATATGGATCAGGTTATGAAAGCCCATGAGCTGTATAAAAACATGGGGTTGGGCGCGCGTAACGACGCCGTCGGTATGCAGTACCTGATCCCTAACTGGACGTTCGATAATAAACGTCCTTGCCTGGTCCGTTAATCCATCGCTGTTCGTTAATTATCGTCAGTCGTTAATGAGCGTAGGCCGTTAATTAAGGTGCGCCGTCTCATCCGGGGCGGCGCGGTAAAGAGTAAGGACAAAACATGAAGACGCCATTGTTGCCTAACCAATTTCGCCAGGATTTACGTCAGGGAAATACCCTGATCGGTTGCTGGTGTGCGCTGGCTAATCCGATTTCCACCGAGGTATTGGGGCTGGCAGGGTTTGACTGGCTGGTGCTGGACGGCGAGCACGCGCCGAACGACATCAACACCTTTATTCCGCAACTGATGGCGCTCAAAGGCAGCCACAGCGCGCCGGTGGTGCGTCCGCCCTGTAATGAGCCGGTGATTATCAAGCGTTTGCTGGATATCGGTTTCTACAATTTCCTGATTCCTTTTGTGGAAACCGAAGAAGAAGCCGTTCGCGCCGTAGCATCGACCCGTTATCCGCCGGCGGGGATTCGCGGCGTGTCGGTCGGTCACCGCAGCAACGCCTACGGCACCGAGCCGAACTACTTTGCCACCATTAACGACAATGTCACCGTGCTGGTGCAGATCGAAACGCAGGAAGGGGTGGACAATCTGGACGCGATTGCCGCCGTCGATGGCGTTGACGGTATTTTCGTCGGGCCGGGCGACTTGTCGGCGGCGCTGGGGTATCTGGGCCAGCCTAATCACCCGGAAGTACAGAAAGTGATTCGCCACATTTTCGAGCGTGCGGCCGCCCACGGTAAACCGAGCGGTATTCTGGCGCCGGTAGAAGCGGATGCCCGTCGTTATCTGGAATGGGGCGCGCGTTTTGTTGCAGTCGGTAGCGATCTGGGCGTATTCCGCGGCGCTACGCAGGCATTGTGCGAAAAATTCAAAAAGTAATTCGGATTAATCAGGGCCGCATCGGCCGTCAACATATCTGACCATGTCACTGAATGGACAACGAGGTTATCGCAATGAAAATTGGTTTTATTGGACTGGGTATCATGGGAAAACCGATGAGCAAAAACCTGATTAAAGCGGGTTATTCATTGGTTGTACTGGACAGAAATAATGAAGCCGTCGCTGAAGTGACCGCGGCGGGCGCTACCTCGGCGGCAACGGCGAAAGCCATCGCCGAGCAGAGCGATATCATCATTACCATGCTGCCGAACTCTCCTCACGTGAAAGAGGTGGTACTGGGTGAGAACGGCGTGATCGAAGGCGCACGCAAAGGCGCCATCGTTATCGACATGAGCTCCATCGCACCGTTGGCCAGCCGTGAAATTGCCGCCGCTCTGGCGGAAAAAGGCGTCGACATGCTGGATGCGCCGGTCAGCGGCGGTGAACCGAAAGCCATTGACGGCACGCTGTCGGTGATGGTGGGCGGCGACAAAGCGATATTTGACCGCTGCTACGACGTGATGAAGGCAATGGCCGGCTCGGTGGTGCACACCGGTGATATCGGCGCGGGCAACGTCACCAAACTGGCGAACCAGGTCATCGTGGCGCTGAATATCGCAGCGATGTCGGAAGCGCTGGTACTGGCAACCAAGGCCGGTGTGAACCCGGATCTGGTGTATCAGGCGATTCGCGGCGGTCTGGCAGGCAGCACCGTGCTGGATGCGAAAGCGCCAATGGTGATGGACCGCAACTTCAAACCCGGTTTCCGCATCGATCTCCACATTAAAGATTTGGCTAACGCGTTGGATACGTCGCACGGCGTCGGCGCACAGCTGCCGTTGACGGCGGCGGTGATGGAAATGATGCAGGCGCTGAAAGCCGATGATTTAGGCAGCGCCGACCACAGCGCGCTGGCTCGCTATTACGAGAAGTTGGCGAAAGTGGAAGTCACTCGGTAGTTAACGGGGCGGCGTCGGTAACAGATTCGCCGCCGCCCGGTTGACGGAACATTTTTGACTAGCGCCGGTTCTGCAGCGCGGGTAGTTGATGACGCGAGTCGTTTATGAAAATAGTTATCGCACCGGATTCTTACAAAGAGAGCTTATCTGCCCAGGAAGTGGCGACGCAGATTGAAGCTGGTTTTCGGGAAGTGTTCCCTGAGGCGAGCTACGTAAAACTGCCGGTCGCCGACGGGGGAGAGGGAACCGTGGAGGCCATGGTGGCGGCAACCCGCGGTAAAATCGTCAAAGTGAACGTCACCGGTCCGCTGGGCGATGATATCGAAGCCTTTTTCGGACTGTCAGGTGATGAGAAAACGGCGTTTATCGAGATGGCGGCCGCCAGCGGGCTGGAACGGGTGCCGCCGCACCTGCGCAATCCGCTGTTGACCACCAGCTATGGCACCGGCGAATTGATTCGTTGCGCGCTGGACCATGGCGTTCGCCACTGCATTATCGGCATCGGCGGCAGCGCCACCAATGATGGCGGCGCGGGCATGGTGCAGGCGTTGGGTGCACAACTGCTGGATGAGGCGAAGCAGCCGATCGGCTTCGGCGGCGCGGAACTGGCGCGGCTGGCGTACATTGATGCCCGCTCGCTGGACCCACGTATTCAGCAGTGTCGGTTTGAGGTGGCGTGCGATGTCACCAATCCGCTCACCGGCAAACAAGGTGCATCGGCGGTGTTCGGACCGCAGAAAGGCGCCAGCGAAGCGATGGTGGAACAGTTGGATCAGGCATTGCAGCACTATGCCGGTGTGATCCGCCATGATTTGGATATCGACGTGGAGCAGGTGCCGGGTGCCGGCGCCGCCGGCGGTATGGGTGCGGCGTTGCTGGCATTCTGCGGCGCAGAATTACGGCGAGGCATCGAGATTGTCACTGAAGCGCTGGGGCTGGATGAGCTGGTCAAAGATGCTTCGCTGGTGATCACCGGCGAAGGCCGTATCGATAGCCAGACTATTCACGGCAAAGTGCCGATTGGCGTGGCGTCGGTCGCCAAACGCTATCATAAACCGGTGATCGGCATTGCCGGCAGCCTGACGGCGGATGTGGGCGTGGTCCATGACCATGGGCTTGATGCGGTGTTCAGCGTGCTCTACACCATCTGTTCGCTGGAAGAAGCGTTGGATAACGCCGCCGACAACGTGCGGATGACGGCGCGTAATATCGCCGCCACCATCAAACTGGCGCAGGCGATCGCCTGAGTCAATCACCGGCCGTCGCCGCGACGGCTGATCAAACCGGCAGGCGTTGCCGTTGTATGCATCCGCCTGCCTGATGGCACTCGCGTTTTCCGAATCCGGCGGCGTGAGGCTCAGGTTGATATTGCCAGCCGTTTGCGCGCGGCCTTTTCAACGTTTGCCATTTCATCCATCAATTCCAGCCATTCCGGCTCGAGCTCGTTCACGGACATGCCTTTACGCAGCGACTGTTCAAGGTAATGGCAAATCTGTTTGAGTCGCGGCACGCCGCTATAGCTGCAACTGCCATGCAACTTGTGAATGATGTCGACCAGATGGTCCGGTGGATTGCCATCCAGTACCGCATTGACCTGACGACGCACGTCGGGCAGAAACTCCAGCAACATCGCCAGCAGGTCGCGTGCCAGATCCGGTTTGCTGGCGGCTTGCCGTAACGCCAAATCCCAGTCCAGCGACAACGGTGACGGCGCACTGATGGTCGGCGAAGCCGGCTCCGGTTGTTGATGTTGCGGTTTGAAGGCGTGTTTTAGCAACGTCTGGCGCAGCATCTGTTCGTCAATCGGTTTGGACAAATAATCATCCATACCGGATTGCAACAGCTCTTCACGCTCGCCGCTCATGGTATGCGCGGTGACCGCGACGATGGGCGTATGCGTATGTTGGGGTAAGCGGCGAATATGCTCGCTGGCTTGCAACCCGTCCATGCCAGGCATCTGAATATCCATCAGGATGATATCCAAACGCGTTTCCTGTGCACGGGCGATGGCGTCGGCGCCGTTCTCACACAAAATAATGTTTTCCACCTGTTCTTCCAGCAAGGCGCCAATCAGCTTCAGATTGGCCGGATTGTCGTCCACCGCCATCACATTGAGCGGCAAACGATTGAACGATGCCGTGGGAGGCGGTAGCGCATGTACCTCATTGTCCTGACTAAACAGGCTGTTATCCTGCAACAGCGACAGCAACCGGGGCGCTGTGATGGGTTTGCTCAGGCTGGCATGAATACCGAACGACATCAGTTGCTCCGCTTCCATCTCCGCCATGCTGGGCAGTGCCAGAATCACGCAGGATGCCAGACGGCAGAAGTCGCGGATTTGCGGCGTAAAATCCAGCAGCGTATTGCGGAAGTGGATTGGCACGCCGATTAACAGGATATCGAAAGTCCGTTCCGGCAACTGTTCCAGCGTCGGGCTGTAGCTGACGGTGAGCGGCGTATGCACCAGAATGTCCAGCGTCGCCTGGGCCGCCGCCGGGTTGATTTCCACGTAGGCCAGATGTTTGCCCTGCAAACGATCAAAGTGATAATCGGGTTCCAGCATGTGCGGGTTTAACTGCAGGTTGACGGTACACCAGAAGGTGGTGCCCTGATTCAGCTTGCTGTGGAAACTGATATCACCGCCCATTTCCCGCACCAGCCGCTGGGTGATCACCAGCCCCAGACCGGTGCCGCCGTGCTGGCGCGAAATACTGGTATCCGCCTGGCGGAACGCCTGAAACAGCTGGGTTTGCTGCGCTTCGGCGATACCGATGCCGGTATCCTTAATCTGGATTTCCAGCAGCACCTGCAGATTTTCCTGTTTGCGCTTTTCGATGCGAATATCAATGTTGCCTTGCTCGGTAAATTTGATGGCGTTGCCCAACAGGTTGGTGACGATTTGCTGTAAACGCAGCGGATCGCCGACAAACTGCTCCGGCACGTCGTGTTGAATGTTCAGCGTGAGCTCCAGCCCTTTTTCATGGGCGGTATGCGCCAGCAGCATAATCACTTCATCCAGCGTGTTATGCAGCGAGAACGGAATATTCTCCAGCACCAATTTCCCGGCTTCCAGCTTGGAGAAATCCAGCACGTCATTGATGATGTTAAGCAGATTATTGGCAGAACGCTCAATGGTTTGCAGATAATCCTTCTGGGTCGTCGTCAGTTGGGTTTTCAACGTCTGGCGGGTGAAACCGATGACGCCGTTAAGCGGCGTGCGCAGTTCGTGGGACATGTTGGCCAGAAATTCGGATTTGATGCGTGCCGCTTCCTGCGCCCGTTTTTTAGCCAGATCCAGCTCGACGTTCTGGATCTCCATTTGCTCGAGCGTTTCGCGCAGATCATAGGTGGCTTGATCGATATTTTGCTGCATCTCCTCGTGATATGCGGTGAGCGACATCGCCATCGAGTTGATGCCGTTTTTCAGCATGTCCAATTCGCCCAGCATATAGCCTTCCACCCGGCTGTCCAACTGACCTCGTCGGATACGATCCACCGTTTCCACCATGTTGCGAATGGGCGTGGTGACGTCGCGCATCAGGCGGTAAGCCAGCAACATCGCCACTCCCATACAAAACAGCAGCAGCATCGCGGCCATGAACATCTCCCGGTATTGCTGCAATCGGATGCTGTTCAAATCCAGTTCGACCGCGACATACCCCATCGGCGCCTGCCGGCTGATCAAGGTACTGGCGGAGAGAGCGCCCTCGTTTTCGATAGGCATCTGCAACACCAGGCACTCCCCTTCGTTTCGAAGCTGTAGCATGGTCGGTATAGGGGTGCCCGGCGGCACTTGCAGCAACAACTGGCCGTGAGGGCTGTTGGTGTTGCTGGTGACAATCAACTGGTTGCGGGCATCAAATACGCTGATGGCACGTACAATACCGGAATGATGACGATGCAGCATATTGACCAGTTGCCGCAACGACTCCGGCTGGCGCTGGGTCAAGGCATAGGCGCTGTTGGCCGCCAGCGGTTTGATGATGCTGGCGCCGGCATCGGCCAACTGTTCCTGCAACTGGTTGTAACGGTGGATGACGAAAAAGCTACTGAGCAACAACCCGATCAGCATGGTTGGAGCCAGAATCAGGATCATCATCCGTGCGCGCAGACTGTATTTGGTCATGGGGTTCCAATGTGTGACAATTAAGGCCGACTATTCCATTAAATCAATGACAGCACACTTATGGCGCAATTCTACTCTCCAAACCGGCGCGTGACGACCCGGCAAACCCTTACCGTGACGGTGAATGATCTCGATCCATTCGGACAGGGAGTCGCCCGCCATCAGGGAAAAACGGTGTTCATTCCCGGCGTATTACCGGGAGAGCAGGCCGAAGTGCAGTTGACGCAAGATAAACGCCAGTTTGCTCACGCCGTACTACGACGCTTGTTGACCACAAGCGACGAGCGCGTGACGCCGCGTTGCCCGCATTTTTCCGTGTGCGGCGGTTGCCAGCAGCAGCATGCCGACCAGTCATTACAGCATCGCAGCAAAGCCGCCGCGTTAAAACACCTGATGAAACGCGAAACCGGCGAAAACGTGCCGGAGCCGGAAGTGATCGCCGGGGCCGCCTATGGCTACCGCCGTCGCGCACGGCTTGCATTATACTATCAGGCGAAAACGCGTCGGTTGCAGATGGGCTACCGGCAGGCGGGATCGCACGATTTGGTGGATATCAGCGCCTGCCCGATTCTGCGACCGGAGTTGGAGGCGCTGCTGGCGCCGTTGCGCGATTGTCTTCGGCAGTTGCAGGCGGTACGACGGCTGGGGCATGTAGAACTGGTACTGGCTGAGCGGGGGCCACTGGTCATTTTGCGTCATCTGGATCCGTTGTGTGAGGCGGATCGGCAAGCGCTGACGACGTTTGCGGCGACACAGGGGGTGGCGTTGTTTGCTGCGCCGGAAGCGGACGCGCTGTCCTGTCTGTACGGCGATGCGCCGTCTTATCGTATCGCCGGGTTGTCGCTGGCGTTCAGCCCGCGGGATTTCATTCAGGTCAATGATGAGATCAATCAGCGGATGGTGGAGCAGGCGTTGGCCTGGCTGGACCCGCAGCCGCAGGACCGGGTGCTTGATCTGTTTTGTGGGATGGGGAATTTCACGCTGCCGCTGGCGGAGCGTGCCGGCTGCGTGGTCGGGGTTGAGGGTGTGGCGGCGCTGGTGGACAAAGGGCGGGAAAACGCAACGCGTAACGGGCTGACGCAGGTCACATTTTATCATCATAATCTGGAAGAGGACGTCACCCGGCAACCATGGGCGTCGATGGGATTTGATAAAGTATTGCTGGACCCGGCCCGTGCCGGCGCGCCGGGCGTGATGCCGCAGATTGTGAAACTGGCTCCCCGGCGGGTGGTGTATATATCCTGTAATCCCACCACGCTGGCGCGGGACAGCAAGCTATTGATGGCTGCCGGTTATCGTCTGGCCCGGCTGACCATGTTGGATATGTTTCCACATACCGGACATCTTGAGTCAATGGCACTGTTTTTGCTTGGTTGCGATGGCTCGGTAAAGTAGGGAGAAATTATGGTTGCGGTAAGAAGTGCGCATTTGAATACCGAAGGCAAGTTCGTGCCGGACGCGTGGATTGCCTCCCTGGGTATCGCCAGTAAAACATCGTGCGAGCGCCTCGCCGAGACCTGGCGCTACTGCGAAGAAAAAACAGAAGGCCACCCGGATGCGATGCTGCTGTTGTGGCGCGGCATCGAGATGGTGGAAATTCTCTCCACCCTGAGTATGGATAACGACAGCATGCGCGCGGCGATGCTGTTCCCGCTGGCCGACGCCAATGTGGTGGAAGAGGATACGCTGGGGGAAACCTTCGGCAAGAATATCGTCAATCTGGTGCATGGCGTGCGCGATATGGATGCGATTCGCCAGCTTAAAGCCACCCAGCACGATTCGATGGCTTCCGAGCAGGTGGACAATATCCGCCGTATGCTGCTGGCGATGGTGGAAGACTTTCGCTGCGTGGTGATCAAGCTCGCGGAGCGTATCGCCCACCTGCGTGAAGTGAAGGATGCGCCGGAAGAAGAACGTGTACTGGCGGCCAAAGAGTGTACCAATATCTATGCGCCGCTGGCGAACCGGCTGGGCATCGGCCAGCTCAAGTGGGAGCTGGAGGATTTCTGCTTCCGCTATCTGCATCCGGATGAGTACAAACGCATTGCCAAACTGCTGCACGAGCGGCGTATCGACCGTGAGCAGTACATCGACGACTTTGTCAAAAACCTGCGTGCCTCGATGCAAACGGAAGGGCTTAAGGCCGAGATCTACGGCCGCCCCAAACATATCTACAGCATCTGGCGCAAGATGCAGAAAAAATCGCTGTCGTTCGATGAGTTGTTCGACGTGCGGGCGGTGCGCATCGTGGTAGAGCGTTTGCAGGATTGTTATGCCGCGCTTGGTATTGTGCATACCCATTATCGCCACCTGCCGGATGAATTCGACGACTATGTCGCCAACCCCAAACCCAACGGCTATCAGTCGATCCACACCGTGGTACTGGGGCCGGGCGGCAAGACGCTGGAAATTCAGATTCGTACCCGGCAGATGCATGAAGATGCCGAGTTGGGCGTCGCCGCGCACTGGAAATACAAGGAAGGCGCCGCCACCAGCGGGCGTTCCGGTTATGAAGGGCGTATTGCCTGGCTGCGTAAGTTGCTGGCCTGGCAGGAAGAAATGGCCGACTCGGACGAAATGCTCGACGAGGTACGCAGCCAGGTATTCGACGACCGCGTTTACGTGTTTACCCCCAAAGGCGATGTGGTGGATTTGCCGGCCGGTTCCACACCGCTGGATTTTGCCTACCATATTCACAGCGACATCGGTCACCGTTGCATCGGCGCCAAAGTGGGCGGGCGTATCGTGCCCTTCACTTATCAGTTGCAAATGGGCGACCAGATTGAAGTCATCACCCAGAAGCAGCCGAACCCAAGCCGCGACTGGTTGAATCCTAATCTGGGGTATATCACCACCAGCCGTGGGCGCTCCAAAATCCATAACTGGTTCCGCAAGCAGGACAGGGACAAGAATATTCTGGCGGGTAAACAGATTCTGGATGATGAGCTGGCGCATCTCGGCGTGAGCCTGAAGATGGCGGAAAAACTGCTGTTGCCGCGTTACAACATCAATTCGATGGATGAATTGCTGGCAGGCATCGGCGGTGGTGATATCCGCCTCAATCAGTTGGTGAACTTCCTGCAATCGAAGGTGAATCAGCCGAGTGCGGAAGAGCAGGATCGCGAAGCACTGCGCCAGCTGACGCAGAAATCTCAGCAGCCGGCTCAGCGCGTCAGCGCTAAAGACAACGGCCGGGTAGTGGTGGAAGGGGTCGGCAACCTGATGCATCACATCGCGCGCTGCTGCCAGCCGATTCCGGGTGACGATATTATCGGCTTCATCACCCGCGGACGCGGTATTTCCATCCACCGTGCCGACTGCGAACAGCTCGACGACCTGCGCAGTCACGCGCCGGAGCGCATTGTCGAAGCGGTATGGGGCGAAAGCTACTCCAGCGGCTATTCGCTGGTAGTCAGGGTGACCGCCAACGATCGCAGCGGCCTGCTGCGTGATATCACCACCATTCTGGCTAACGAAAAGGTCAATGTGTTGGGGGTTTCAAGCCGCAGCGACGTAAAACAGCAGCTCGCCACCATCGACATGGACATCGAGATCTACAACCTGCAGGTGCTGGGCCGGGTGTTGGCCAAGCTGAATCAACTGCCGGATGTGATTGACGCCCGGCGGTTGCAGGGCAATTAATTGATACTGTTTTTACTACCGTAAGGCGGGCCGGTCCCGCCTTTGCCATTTTATTATCAGGATTATCATGAATTCATCTGCCATCGAACGCTTACTGCGCATCATGCAGCAACTGCGCGACCCGGAAAACGGCTGCCCCTGGGATCGCGAACAAACCTTTGACACCATCGTCCCGTATACGCTGGAAGAAACCTACGAAGTGCTTGATGCCATCAGCCGTAAGGATTTTGACGACCTGCGCAGTGAACTGGGCGACCTGCTGTTTCAGGTGGTGTTTTACGCACGCATGGCGCAAGAGCAAGGGCTGTTTGATTTCTCGGATGTGTGCGACGCCATCAGCGACAAGCTGGAGCGCCGCCATCCACATATTTTTGGTGACGCGACCCTGTCGAGCAGCGAGGCGGTGTTGGCGAACTGGGAACAGACCAAGGCGCAGGAACGGGCGGAAAAAGATCGTCATTCACAACTGGACGATATCCCGCAGTCGCTGCCTGCGCTGATGCAGGCGCACAAAATTCAGCAGCGTTGCGCCGCCGTCGGTTTCGACTGGACCACGCTTGGGCCGGTGGTAGACAAACTGTACGAAGAGATCGACGAGGTGATGGTCGAAGCGCAGCAGGCGGTGATTGACCCGGAAAAGCTGGGCGAGGAGATCGGCGACATGCTGTTTGCCGCCGTCAATTTATCTCGTCATCTTGGGCATAAAGCGGAAATCGCGCTGCAACAGGCCAATCGCAAATTCACGCGGCGTTTCCAGCAGGTGGAACAACGGATCACCGGGCAAGGGAAAACCCTCGCCGAGGCGACGCTTGAAGAGATGGAAACCGCCTGGCAACAGGTAAAAGCATCAGAAAAAAAGAACTGAATTCATTTTCTGAATGAAAACCGAATTTTATACGGTTTTTTGTGCTATCCGGCTGATTTTAAAACCGGTCATCGTCTCCCGCACGGGCGGGAAATACCGCATCAGCCGGAGCCTGTCAACGTCACAAAGGGTAAAACGATCATTTGTGGCGCTTCCCAGGTTCAGGTATACTACTTTCCCGTCCTGGTCTTTCCATCGTCCTTAAACCTAAACTTTCAGGTTCAGCATGACAACTAATTATATTTTTGTGACCGGCGGGGTCGTATCCTCTCTGGGTAAAGGCATTGCCGCAGCCTCCCTCGCGGCTATTCTTGAAGCCCGTGGCCTCAACGTGACCATCATGAAACTGGACCCGTATATCAATGTGGATCCGGGCACGATGAGCCCGACGCAGCACGGCGAAGTGTTCGTTACCGAAGATGGCGCCGAAACCGATCTCGACTTGGGTCACTATGAGCGTTTTATTCGCACAAAGATGACGCGCCGCAATAACTTCACCACCGGACGCATTTATTCTGACGTTCTGCGTAAGGAGCGTCGGGGCGACTATCTGGGTGCGACCATTCAGGTTATCCCGCACATCACCAACGCCATTAAAGAACGCATTATCGAAGGCGGCGAAGGCCATGATGTGGTGCTGGTGGAAATCGGCGGTACGGTCGGCGATATCGAGTCACTGCCGTTCCTTGAAGCGATTCGGCAGATGGCGGTGGAAGTGGGCCGTGAGCATACCCTGTTTATGCACCTGACGCTGGTGCCTTATATGGCAGCGGCCGGTGAGGTAAAAACCAAGCCGACTCAGCACTCCGTGAAAGAATTGCTGTCCATCGGCATCCAGCCCGATGTGTTGATTTGCCGTTCCGACCGCACGGTGCCCGCTAACGAACGTGCAAAAATTGCGCTATTCTGCAATGTGCCGGAAAAAGCGGTTATCTCGCTGAAGGACATTGATTCCATTTATAAAATTCCAGCGCTATTGAAATCTCAGGGTCTGGACGATTATATTTGTAAACGATTCAGCTTGAACTGTCCGGAGGCAAACCTGTCAGAATGGGAACAGGTGATTTACGAAGAAGCCAATCCGGGCGGCGAAGTGACCATCGGCATGGTCGGCAAGTATGTAGAACTGCCGGATGCGTACAAGTCCGTTGTTGAAGCGCTGAAGCATGGCGGTTTGAAAAACCGCCTGACGGTGAATATCAAGTTCATTGATTCGCAGGATGTTGAAACCCGCGGCGTCGATGTGCTCAAAGGCCTGGATGCGATTCTGGTGCCGGGCGGGTTCGGTTACCGCGGGGTGGAAGGGAAAATCATGGCGGCGCGCTATGCCCGTGAGAATAACATCCCGTACCTTGGCATCTGTCTGGGAATGCAGGTGGCGCTGATGGAGTTCGCCCGCAATGTCGCCGGTATGGAAGGCGCTAACTCCACCGAGTTTGTGCCAGACTGTAAGTACCCGGTGGTGGCGCTGATTACCGAATGGCGTGACGCCGACGGTAACCTTGAAGTGCGCAGCGAAGACGGCGACCTTGGCGGTACGATGCGTGTAGGCGGGCAGCAGTGCCATCTGACCGAAGGCAGCCTGGTGCGCCAGATGTACGGTGAACCGACGATTATTGAGCGTCATCGTCATCGTTACGAAGTCAACAATATGCTGTTGAAACAGATTGAAGCGGCGGGATTACGTGTTGCTGGTGTTTCCGCCGACCGTAGGCTGGTGGAGATTATCGAGCTTCCTGATCATCCGTGGTATGTGGCTTGTCAGTTCCATCCGGAATTTACTTCCACACCGCGCGACGGGCACCCGCTGTTCGCCGGCTTTGTGAAAGCCGCCGGGGCGTACCAGAAACGCCTGGTGAAGTAAGGTTTTACCGATGAAGTGAGTTTTGCAGCAACGCGCGGTCCTCTGATCGCGCGTTGCCGTCTGAGGTTTTAGTTTAACTTGTACTGAGGAAAATCTGATGTCCAAAATCGTTAAAGTCATTGGCCGTGAAATCATCGACTCCCGCGGAAACCCGACCGTTGAAGCGGAAGTGCATCTGGAAGGTGGTTTCGTTGGTCTGGCTGCCGCACCGTCAGGCGCTTCTACTGGTTCCCGCGAAGCGCTGGAACTGCGTGACGGCGACAAATCCCGTTTCCTGGGCAAAGGCGTCACTAAAGCCGTTGCCGCGGTAAACGGCCCGATCGCACAGGCTGTTCTGGGCAAAGACGCCAAGGATCAGGCTGCTATCGACAAGATCATGATCGATCTGGACGGTACTGAGAATAAATCCAACTTCGGCGCCAACGCCATTCTGGCTGTTTCTCTGGCCAGCGCCAAAGCCGCTGCGGCGTCTAAAGGCCTGCCGCTGTACGCGCACATCGCCGAACTGAACGGCACCCCGGGCAAATACTCCATGCCGCTGCCGATGATGAACATCATCAACGGTGGTGAGCACGCCGACAACAACGTCGACATCCAGGAATTCATGATTCAGCCAGTTGGTGCGAAAACTGTTAAAGAAGCCATCCGTATGGGTTCTGAAGTATTCCACAACCTGGCGAAAGTGCTGAAGTCCAAAGGCATGAACACCGCTGTGGGCGACGAAGGCGGCTATGCACCGAACCTGGGTTCTAACGCCGAAGCGCTGGCTGTTATCGCTGAAGCCGTGAAAGCCGCTGGTTATGTGCTGGGCAAAGACATCACTCTGGCGATGGACTGCGCTGCATCTGAATTCTACAAAGACGGTAAATACGTTCTGGCCGGCGAAGGCAACAAAGCGTTCACCTCTGAAGAATTCACTCACTTCCTGGAAGACCTGACCAAACAGTACCCGATCGTTTCCATCGAAGACGGTCTGGACGAATCTGATTGGGATGGTTTTGCTTACCAGACCAAAGTGCTGGGCGACAAAATCCAGCTGGTGGGCGACGATCTGTTCGTTACCAACACCAAGATCCTGAAAGAAGGTATCGAAAAAGGCATCGCCAACTCCATCCTGATCAAGTTCAACCAGATCGGTTCTCTGACCGAAACGCTGGCGGCTATCAAGATGGCGAAAGACGCGGGCTACACTGCCGTTATTTCTCACCGTTCCGGCGAAACCGAAGACGCCACCATCGCCGACCTGGCGGTAGGTACGGCGGCTGGCCAGATCAAGACCGGTTCCATGAGCCGTTCTGACCGTGTTGCCAAGTACAACCAGCTGATTCGTATCGAAGAAGCGCTGGGCGACGCTGCACCGTTCAACGGTCTGAAAGAAGTGAAAGGCCAAGCGTAAGCGCCTGCCGTCCGGCGAGCTGCTCGCCGGTTGCTACGATAGAGATCCGGAGGCGATACCGCTTCCGGATTTTTTTTACCTGCCATACCTGCCGCGGAATCATACTGAGCGTGAGACGACACGGCATACACCATCCCTCTGTTATTTATTCACTATTTGCCTGTTTACCGTAGCCAGGTTATTGACGTGCGAGCCTGCTCGCAGGCTTTTTCCCGGCATACGCTTATGGGCATAGCAAATAATGAACCTGATCCCAAATCTTGTTTTCCCCGCATGCGGCCTGCATCGCTACCCGTTAGAGTAATTCCGGACGACAGGTTCCACTGACTCGAAACCGCATTTCGATAAGAAGTTTGAAGCCGATCGGTTGGTTCTTCCCGCGGATGCCAGTAGCGCTGAGGGGGTGGCAAACGTGCAAAGGTTTTTGCCTTGCCGTCTCGCTACTTTAACGCTACGGCGGCAGCGATATTTTTTGGTCCGCCGCAACACCTTCATAAATACAATCAATGAGGAAGGATGGCGATGAAAACACGTAAGATTGGGCTGACGAATTATCTGGCCTACGGTTCCGGTGATTTTCTCGGGGCCGGCACCACGGCGCTCACCGCCGGCTGGTTGCTTTACTTTTACACCACGTTTTGCGGTCTGACGCCTATCGAGGCGACCTTTATTTTTGCCATGGCCAGGGTTCTGGATGCAGTGGTCAGCCCATTGATGGGATTCCTGACCGATAATTTCGGCTCTACCTGGCTGGGTAAGCGATTCGGACGCCGCAAGTTCTTTATTCTGCTCGGTATTCCCTGTGTGTTCAGCTACAGCCTGATGTGGGTCGGCCACATGGATTACTGGTACTACCTGATTACCTACCTGCTGTTTGACGTCATCTACACCATGATACTGGTGCCTTATGAAACACTGGTGCCGGAAATGACCGATGACTTCAAACAGAAAACCAAATTCTCCGGTGCGCGTATCGCACTGGCGCAGTTGTCGGCGATTCTGGCGGCATTTTTGCCGGGGATTCTGCTGGCTCATTTCGGCAAAGATAACGCCGTGTCGTTTTTCTACTCCAGCCTGGTGTTCTCGGTGATTTGCGCCTGTGTGTTGACGATGGTGTATTTATTCACCTGGGAACGGCCGCGCGACCAGATGTCCGAAGCCTCATTGCGTGCGGAAAAAGAGCGCCAGTCGCTGACGCTGGGGCAAAGTCTGAAACGCCTCAACATCGAACTGCTGTCGACACTGCGCATTCGCATCTTCCGCCAGCATTTGGGGATGTATCTTGGGGGATATATCGCGCAGGACGTATTTAACGCGGTGTTCACGTACTATGTGGTGTTCGTGCTGATGCAAAGCCCGACGGTGGCATCCAACCTGATGGGGACGATGGCGATCCTGCAGTTCATCTCGGTGATTGCGATGATCCCGTTGTGTATCAAGTTTGGTCCGGCACCGTCTTACCGTATGGTGGTGTGCCTGTTTGGTATCAGTGCGCTTTCCTATGGTGTCCTATACTACAGCGGGATGCACTCCGTGTTCTCGTTACTGCTGCTGGTGTCTGGTTTGGCGGGTCTGGGTCGCGGCGGCATCAACTATGTTCCCTGGAATACCTATACCTACATTGCCGATGTGGATGAAGTCATTACTGCACAACGCCGTGAAGGGATTTTCGCCGGCATCATGACGCTGACCCGTAAAGCCTCACAGGCCGGCGCGGTAATGCTGGTGGGCATTGTTCTGCAACTGTCCGGTTTTGTCTCTGGCCAGAGTGTGCAGGCGCCGGGCGTCAGCCACACTATTCTGATGGTGCTGAGTGTTGGGACGGTCTGCGTGTTGGCGCTGGGCTTCCTGGTCTCTTTGCGCTTTAAACTGAATCTGCAAACTCATGAAGTGCTGCGCCAGGAAACGGCGAAGATGCGTGATGCTGGCCGTACCGTACCGGAAAAAATCACACCGCAAGCCCGTGCGACAGTGGAAATGCTGGCCGGTATGCCTTACGAATCGCTGTGGGGCAACAATAACATTGGTTATCTCAACCGTCACAAGGCGCCTGCCCGGTCGATGAGCAGTGAAACACCTCACCACGGTGTGCACTGAGTGCGCCGGTAGAGGTTGAGGCGTGATGAGTTAGAAGTCATCGATTGATGTGTAATGAAACTGAATCTGGATATCTGTTATGACCATTTTTCCTGTAAAGCATAGTGCGCTGCTGCGCCAGCCCGAATACTTCATCTCCCGGGATGAGTTAAAAGCGTTGATTTGCCGGGTGACCGACAATCTTGTCAATATCGAGGATAAAACCGGTGAGTTCCTGCTGCGGTTGGATGATGGCCGGGTGATCGATACCAAAGGCTGGGCTGGCTGGGAATGGACGCATGGCATTGGGTTGTACGGCATCTATCAGTACTATCGCCAAACCGGCGACGATAAGATGCGTGCCATCATTGATGACTGGTTTACTGCCCGGCTGGAAGAGGGCACGCCGACCAAAAACGTCAACACGGTATGCCCGTTTTTGACGCTGGCCTATCGCTATGAAGAAACCGGCGACAGCCGTTGGGTGCCGTATCTTGAACGCTGGGCAGAGTGGGTGATGTACGACATGCCGCGTACCCACAAGAACGGGTTGCAGCATATCGTCTACAACAGCGAAAACACCGATCAATTGTGGGACGACACGTTGATGATGAGCGTGTTGCCGCTGGCGAAAATCGGTAAGTTGCTCAACCGCCCCGAGTTTGTGGAAGAAGCCACTTATCAGTTCCTGCTGCACGTGCAGTACCTGATGGATCGTCAGAGCGGCCTGTGGTTCCACGGCTGGACTTTCGACGGCAACCACAGTTTTGCCCAGGCGCGTTGGGCGCGCGGCAACAGTTGGCTGACGATTGTTATCCCTGAATTTATTGAATTGCTGGATTTGCCTGAACATAACGCGACGCGTCGTTTTCTGATTCAGGTGCTGGAAAGCCAGGTTGAGGCGCTGGCGAAGTATCAGGATGATAGCGGTCTGTGGCATACACTGTTGGATGATCCTAATTCTTATCTGGAAAGTTCTGCGACGGCCGGGTTTGCCTACGGCATCCTCAAGGCGGTACGTAAGCGTTACATCGATCGCAGCTACGCTGAGGTGGCGGAAAAAGCGATGCGCGGCGTAGTGGCGAATATCAGTGAGAATGGGGAGTTGCGCAATGTGTCCTTCGGCACAGCGATGGGCAAGGATCTGGATTACTACCGCCAGATTCCGTTGACTTCAATGCCGTATGGTCAGGCGATGGCGATTCTGTGTCTGTCTGAGTACTTACGCGTGTATCTGTAAACGCGTGGAAAGGCAAGGTGATAGAACGGGCTTCCAGTGGAAGCCCGTTTTTTGAGTGGAGCGATAACTCACAAGCCAGACAAGCTGTAATTGACCGGTAACCAGCGATAACCGTTGGTTTTACCGTTTTCACCCTGTTGCACGGCGACGTGGCCGATGCCGGGGAACGGCAGGTGTGCGCCGGCGACCCAATAACCTTGCTTCACCGTCTCTTTCAGTAACGCATCACGCGTGCGAACCGCCTGCTCGCTGTCGGAATCAAAGGCGATGGCGGTGTCCGGCAGCGGCATTTGCACCGCTTCGGCGTGCACGATATCCCCCCACAGCAGCATTTTCTGCCCATCGCTGTTTACCAGAAAAGCGGTATGACCGGGGGTATGGCCCGGCGTAGGCACCGCAGTAATACTGGCCGGCAGAGACTGATGATCGGTGAACGTCTTCAGTTTGCCGGCTTCGCGGATGTGGCGGAATACTTCCTGCACACGTTCAAATCCGGCTTTTTTGTCCTGCGGCGCTTTTTTCAGATTATCCGGACTCAGCCAGAAATCCGTGTCTTTCTGATTCACATAAATGGTGGCATTGGGGTAAACCAGCTTGCCGTCGCTGACCAGGCCGCCGAAATGGTCGGCATGTAGATGAGTCACCAGGACGGTATCGACTTGTTCCGGTTTGTACCCGGCTGCCTTCAGGTTGACCAGGGTTTTGCCGGTGGTTTTACCGCCCAGCGCGCCGGTGCCGCTATCGACCAGAATCAGGTTGTTACCGGTATTGATTAAAAAGGCATTAATCGAGGTTTCTACCTGGGGTTTCAGGTAGCTGGCTTCCAGCAGGCTGATAATCTTTTCCCGCGGGGTACGGGTGAGCAACTTGTCCATCGGCATGGTATTGGTGCCGTCGGACAACGCGGTGATTTCATACTGCCCGACCATAACGCGATAATAGCCGGGTTGGGTTTTGACTGGCGCGACGGCTTTAGCATGAGCGAGTGCAGGGGCCAGAGATAATGACAAACAGAAAACAGCCAGGGGTTTTAATAACGTCATCTTACATTTCCTTATTTGAAGAGCGGTCTGTTATTTGAATAAAGGTCTGCGATTTGAATAGCCATGTGACCGTATCATGCGTGGCTTATACTCGTCATACTTCAAGTTGCAGGTGTGTTGGCTGCGTTCGTTCACCCGAATCACTTACCTGAGTAAGCTCATCGGGATGAAATGAGAGACATCCTGTCTCTCACCAGAGGCCAGCCTTTGGCTGGTCAAATTCGTTCCCGACGAATTTTTCACTCTCTTGCCGCGTGACAAGGCTCATTATGAGCCTTGCCCTGACGGGCCAACGCGTTGCGTTGTTCAACACGCAATGCGTGTTGTCCTGCAACTCGAATTATTTTGGGTATATTGATTATTAACCGGAAGCCGTACAGGCACAAATCCCCGGTTGCCGTTCTGAGGGTATCGCACCCGGCGGTTTGGCATAGCAACCACTATCAGCGATAATAGCGGTTTAGCCAGAAGGAATACTCAAACACGATGCGTTACCCGATTAACGAAATGTTCCAGACCCTGCAGGGCGAAGGTTTTTTTACCGGCGTCCCGGCGGTATTTATCCGTCTACAGGGATGTCCGGTGGGGTGTAGCTGGTGTGACACCAAACATACCTGGGAACGGTTGCCGGATCGGCAGATCCCGCTGGCGGATATTCTGGTGAAAAGCGGGGAGAGCGATGCCTGGAGCCATTCCAGCAGTGAGGAACTGTTGCAGCAAATGAGGCTACAGGGATACAGCGCCAGACACATCGTGATTACCGGCGGAGAGCCTTGCATCCATGACCTGATGCCGTTGACGCAAGCGCTGGAGCTGCAGGGGTTCAGCACTCAGATTGAAACCAGCGGTACGCATGAGGTGCGCTGCTCGTCGGCCTGTTGGGTAACGGTTTCTCCTAAGGTGAATATGCGCGGTGGTCTGGCAGTGCTGGATCAGGCTTTGCAGCGGGCAGATGAAATCAAGCATCCGGTGGCGCGTGAGCGGGATATCGAGGCGTTGGATGCGTTGCTGGCAAGGCTGGATGACGATAAGCCGCGGGTTGTGGCCTTACAGCCGATTAGCCAGAAGGACGACGCCACCCGGCTGTGCATTGAAACCTGCATCGCCCGCAACTGGCGCTTATCGATGCAGACTCACAAATACCTCAATATTGCCTGACGGCGCGGTTATCTGATAGCGGCGCTGGCCGCCGACTCAGTCGTTTTCGCCGCGGTAGACGCAACCTGCGGTGCAGGTTTCCTTAACGGTCACTGCGCTCAGCAAAGGCAGCGTCGGTTTGAGTTGCTGCCAGATCCAGCGCGCCAGCACTTCGCTGGTGGGGTTTTCCAGTCCCGGAATATCATTCAGATAGTGATGATCCAACTGCTCCCAGGTGGGTTTAAACGCCGCTTTTAACTCGGCGAAATCCATCACCCAGCCGGTATAGGGATCGACCTCACCGGTAATCTCCAGACGCACCATGAACGAATGGCCATGCAGGCGTCCGCATTTATGACCATCGGGTACATGGGGAAGTCGGTGTGCGGCTTCGAACTGGAAGTCTTTAAACAGTGTGGTTGGCATGGTGATGCTCTCATGTCATTCAAAAACCGTCGCATACTACCGGAAAGTGCGGTGTGACGCACGTATCCTGACAACCAGACTGTTCTTTTGGTCAGTATCCCGGGCTGGCGACCTGCTCCGTCGATCGGTTACTCCGCGAGTTCAACAATCGCATCGGGGCTCCAGCCAACGGGTAACGGCGATGGGCGTTGCAGCGTCATCTTGTGCCAGGTTAAGTCGCTCACGCCGCCTTGTGCCGCCAGCTCATCGATCGCTTGCTGGAATAACGCCGTATCGGGGGTAATGCCATCAGCCGAGGGGTGACAGGCGCGAATAAGAGCGTGATTACGTCATACCCGTCACGCCTGACGCGTGATGTGTGTTTCATCACATTTTTACCCCTTGGGGCGAATTCACACGGCATCACCTGCGGATTGTATTTTATTATGTTAAATAAACGTGAATCAGATCGCACAATCGATCCATCGTGGGCCGTGGGCTGTGAAGCAAGGGTATAGCGGAAAATAAACATCAAAATAATCAATGCAGTAAATTGTGATCCATAACACTTAAAGCAATAAGTGTTATCAAAAAAACTATTTAGTCGTTTTGGTTATTAAATATTTCCATCATGTCTTTAATTGTTCAGATAGGGATGGTTACCTTATATCCTATCTCGCTTTCTATTTCATGAAATTGGCTATAGCGGCAACCCGGCATCAGCGTCCGTGGCCAGAACAAGGATACCGACACCACAATGACAACTCCGGCTTTTCCGACTCCGCAGCTCCCGTTGAGCGTGGAGCAACTTTCGCGTCTTCAGGCCGCGACCGGTGATCTTTCTCCGACGCAACTGGCCTGGCTGTCCGGCTATTTCTGGGGCGTAGTTCAACAACAGCCCGGCGTGCTTGCCGCACCGGCAGCCGTGACGTCAACGGCAGACGCCGCGCCGCCGGCAACCATCACGCTGATTTCCGCCTCTCAGACCGGCAACGCCCGCCGAGTGGCGGAGCAGGTTCGTGACGAGCTGTCGGCCGCCGGCTTGCCGGTGACGCTGGTGAATGCCGGCGACTACAAATTCAAGCAGATTGCACAGGAAAAACTGCTGTTGATCGTCACCTCGACGCAGGGCGAGGGCGAACCGCCGGAAGAGGCGGTAGCGCTGCATAAATTCCTGTTCTCGAAGAAAGCACCGGCACTGACGGGTGTGACATTTGCGGTATTTGGCCTGGGCGATACGTCTTATGAGTTCTTCAGCAAGGCCGGTAAGGACTTTGATGGTCGTCTGGCTGAATTGGGGGCTGAACGCCTGCTGGATCGCGTCGATGCCGATGTAGAGTTTCAACCGTTGGCGGAACAGTGGCGTCGTCAGGTGGTTGAGGCGTTGAAGGTGCGTTTTGCCGGCCAGACGGCGGTGGCGGTGCAGAGCGTCGCCAGCGGCAAGGCCAACGCGACGGGCACCGCCAGCTCGTACCATAAGGATGCGCCCTATACCGCTTCGTTATTGACCAATCAGAAAATTACCGGTCGCAACTCCGAGAAAGATGTCCGTCATATCGAGATCGATTTGGGGGATTCCGGTCTGCATTATCAGCCGGGCGATGCGCTTGGCGTCTGGTATGAGAATTCCCCGGCGTTGGTGCAGGAACTGTTGGCGCTGTTGTGGCTGAAAGGCGATGAGCCAGTGGTGGTCGGCGGCGAAACCCTGCCGTTGGCCGAAGCGCTGCAACGTCATTTTGAACTGACGCAGAATACGGCGCCGATCGTCGCCAACTATGCGGCGTTGTCGCGTAATGAGGCGCTGCTTGGGCTGGTGGCGGATAAATCCGCCCTGCAACAGTACGCCCAACGTACGCCGCTGGTGGATATGGTGCGTGAAGCGCCGACGGAACTGACGCCGGAGCAGCTCACCGGCTTATTGCGCCCGCTGACGCCTCGCCTCTATTCCATCGCTTCCTCACCAGAGGATGTCGGCAGCGAAGTCCATATTACCGTTGGTGTCGTTCGTTATGAATATGAAGGCCGTGCGCGTAGCGGCGGCGCATCGGGCTATCTGGCGGATCGTCTGGAAGAGGATGGCGACGTTCGCGTATTCATTGAACACAATGATAATTTCCGCCTGCCGGCTAACCCGGAAACACCGGTGATCATGATTGGTCCGGGTACCGGTATCGCTCCGTTCCGTGCGTTTATGCAGCAGCGAGAAGCCGAGGGTGCCGGCGGTAAAAACTGGTTGTTCTTCGGCAATCCCCACTTTACCGAAGATTTCCTCTATCAGGTGGAATGGCAACGTTACGTGAAAGACGGGCTGTTGACGCAGATCGATCTCGCCTGGTCGCGCGATCAGGCTCATAAGATCTACGTGCAGGACAAGATCCGTGAAAAAGGCGCGGAAGTATGGCGCTGGATTCAGGACGGCGCCCATATTTATGTGTGCGGCGATGCCAACCGCATGGCAAAAGACGTCGAACAGGCGTTGCTGGCTGTTGCGGTTGAACATGGCGGTATGGATGCCGAACAGGCGGATGAGTTTTTAAGCGAGCTGCGTCTTGAGCGGCGTTATCAGAGAGATGTGTACTAATGAGCGAAAGATATTCTGGTCCGCTGGTGGTCGAAGGCAAGCTGGCGGATGCCGAACGCATGAAGCAGGAAAGCCATTACCTGCGCGGCACCATTACGGACGATTTGAACGACGGTCTGACCGGCGGCTTTAACGGCGATAACTTCCTGCTGATTCGTTTTCACGGCATGTACCAGCAGGATGACCGCGATATTCGTGCCGAACGTGCCGAACAGAAGCTGGAGCCGCGCCACGCTATGATGCTGCGCTGCCGTCTGCCGGGCGGCGTCATGACGCCGCAGCAGTGGCTTGCTATCGACAGGTTTGCCGGCGAAAAAACACTCTACGGCAGCATTCGTATCACTAACCGCCAGACGTTTCAGTTTCATGGCATTCTGAAAGGCGAGCTGAAGTCCGTCCACCAACTGTTGCATGAGGTGGGGCTGGATGCGTTGGCCACCGCCAATGACGTTAACCGCAACGTGTTGTGTACGTCTAATCCGGTGGAGTCGGAACTGCATCAGCAGGCGTATGAGTGGGCGAAGAAAATCTCCGAACACTTGCTGCCGCGTACGCGTGCTTACGCCGAAGTGTGGCTGGATAAGGAAAAGGTCGCGACCACCGATGAAGAGCCGATTCTGGGGCCGACCTATCTGCCGCGTAAGTTTAAGACGACGGTGGTGATCCCGCCGCAGAACGATGTGGACCTGCACGCCAACGATTTGAACTTTGTCGCCATTTCAGATAACGGCCAACTGGTGGGATTTAACGTGCTGGTGGGCGGCGGTCTTTCCATCGCGCATGGCGACAAGACCACTTATCCGCGCACGGCCAGTGAGTTGGGGTACATTCCATTAGCACAGACGCTGGCGGTGGCCGAAGCGGTGGTCACCACCCAGCGTGATTGGGGCAACCGTACCAATCGTAAAAACGCCAAGACCAAATACACGCTGGAGCGGGTAGGGGTCGACACCTTTAAACAGGAAGTCGAGCGTCGCGCCGGTATTACCTTTGAAACCGTGCGGCCGTATGCGTTTACCGGTCGGGGCGATCGCATCGGCTGGGTGAAAGGGATCGATAATAAATGGCACCTGACCCTGTTCATTGAGAATGGCCGCCTTCTGGATTACCCAGGGCGCCCGTTGAAAACCGGCATGGCGGAAATCGCCAAAATCCATAAAGGTGATTTCCGGCTTACCGCTAACCAGAACTTGATCGTGGCCGGTGTTGCGACGCGCGACAAAGCCAAAATCGAGGCGCTGGCGCGTCAGTACGGCCTGATCGATGATAGCGTCACCGAACAGCGACAGAACTCGATGGCCTGCGTATCGCTGCCGACTTGCCCGCTGGCGATGGCGGAAGCGGAGCGCTTCCTGCCGGAGTTCGTCACCCTGGTGGAAGGGATTATGCACAAGCACGGTGTGGGCGATGATCACATCGTGTTGCGTGTGACGGGATGCCCCAACGGTTGCGGACGGGCGATGCTGGCGGAAATCGGTCTGGTGGGGAAAGCCATCGGCCGTTACAACCTGCATATCGGCGGTAATCGTGAGGGGACGCGCATTCCGCGCATGTACCGCGAGAACATTACCGAAAAAGAGATCCTGACGGAGATTGACCAACTGGTCGCGCGTTGGGCCGGTGAACGTCACGGCGGCGAAGGCTTCGGCGATTTTGCTATCCGTGTCGGTATCGTTAAGCCGGTACTGGATCCCGCTATTGATTTTTACGACTGATAGGAGACGCTGATGTCAATGCTGAATCTGGAGTTGCTGCGCGACTTGCCCGAACCGGAGCAGACCGCTGCGCTGGCGGAGATTAATCAACAGCTGGACAGTCTGTCTGCCGAGGCGCGAGTCAGCTGGGCACTGGAAAATTTGCCCGGTGAGTTCGTGTTATCTTCCAGTTTCGGCATTCAGGCCGCGGTGTGTCTGCATTTGGTTACCCGGCAACGCCCGGATATTCCGGTCATCCTCACCGATACCGGCTATCTGTTTGCGGAAACCTATCAGTTCATCGATCAATTGACCGAACAGCTGAACCTTAACCTGCGGGTTTACCGTGCTGCATTGTCTCCTGCCTGGCAGGAGGCGCGCTACGGTAAACTGTGGGAGCAAGGGGTGGAAGGGATTGAACAGTACAACCAGATCAATAAAGTCGAACCGATGAACCGGGCGTTGCAAGAGTTACAGGCCGGCACCTGGTTTGCCGGGCTGCGTCGTGAACAGTCGGGCAGTCGCGGATCGTTGCCGGTGCTGGCGGTTCAGCGTGGCGTATTCAAGTTTTTGCCGATTATCGATTGGGATAACCGTACGGTGTACCAATACCTGAAAGCCAATGGACTGAGCTACCACCCGCTATGGGAACAAGGTTATTTGTCGGTCGGCGATACCCACACCACCCGTAAATGGGAACCGGGTATGAGCGAGGAAGAAACCCGTTTCTTCGGCCTGAAACGCGAATGCGGGCTGCATGAGGGTTGATTCTTCAGAAAACGTGCATAAGGCTCAAACGGTTTACCAATCATGTCGCTATAGCGTGACTCGTTGTTGAATGTTGCTGGTAGCTTAGCTCGCTACCAGTGCATGATATGCTCTACGAGCGATGTTCCCGTCTGCCAATGCAGACTCAGGCGAACGCGAAGTGTAAAAATCGTCATGAAAACCGTTATTAAGCGTTTTTATTCTTTCACGCGCAGTTTGTTATTCCATTACGGAACTAATCATACTAATTCGGCATTTCATAACCTTTCTCTTCACGTTTTATAGTCGCGTTATAAATTTTTTAGCTTAGTAAAGGCATCTGTGAACTATCTCCCTTTATTCGCCGATCTTCGCAAACGCCCCGTGCTGGTGGTTGGCGGCGGTGAAGTGGCGACTCGCAAAATTGATTTGTTGCAACGGGCCGGGGCGGATGTCCGGGTGGCGGCACGGTCGTTGTGTGAGCCGCTTCATGCGCGATATCAGGCTGGGCAACTGGCATGGGTAGCGCAGGATTTTTCGCCTGCGCTGTTGGATAACGTATTTCTGGTGATAGCGGCGACGGACGACGGGGCGTTGAATGCCACGGTCTTCGAGGAAGCGAATCGACGCCAGTTGCTGGTTAACGTGGTGGATGATCAGCCCAAATGCTCATTTATTTTCCCGTCGCTGATTGACCGCTCGCCGTTGGTGGTTGCGATTTCGTCCGGCGGTCAGGCACCGGTACTGGCGCGCTTATTACGTGAAAAGCTGGAAGCGTTGTTGCCTGCCCGCTTGGGGCTGATGGCGGAGCTGGCCGGAAAATGGCGTGGTCGCATTAAGCAGCGGCTGGCATCGGTAACGGAGCGGCGTCGTTTTTGGGAGCGTATTTTTAGCGGCCGCTTTTCCAGTCTGGTTGCCGCCGGTCAACTGGCTCAGGCCGAACAGGAACTGGCGCAACAACTGGCGCAGCCTGATGCCCGACAGGGCGAGGTCGCGCTGGTCGGCGCAGGTCCCGGCGATGCCGGTTTGCTGACATTACGCGGTTTGCAGGTGATCCAGCAGGCGGATGTGGTGCTTTACGATCATCTGGTCAGTAATGATGTGCTGGATCTGGTGCGTCGTGATGCGGAGCGGATTTGTGTCGGGAAGCGCGCCAGCGCGCACCTGCTGCCGCAAGAGGACATTAATGCGCTGTTGGTGAAGCTGGCGCAGGAAGGGAAACGGGTGGTGCGGCTGAAGGGCGGCGATCCCTTTATTTTTGGGCGCGGTGGAGAAGAACTGCAGCAGGTGGCGCAGGCGGGGATTCCGTTTCAGGTGGTGCCGGGTATTACTGCCGCCGCAGGCGCTACGGCGTATGCCGGTATTCCGCTGACGCACCGGGATTACGCACAGAGCGTGATATTCATCACCGGGCATTGTCGGCCGGATGGCGACGCGCTGGATTGGTCGACGTTGGCGCGTGGCCGGCAGACATTGGCTATCTATATGGGGACGGTGAAATCGGCGGAAATCAGCCAACAGCTGATCGCACATGGCCGGGCGCCGGATACACCGGTCGCGGTCATCGGTCGCGGTACGCGGCAGGATCAGGTGGTGCTGACCGGAACACTGGCGGAGCTGGAATCTCTGGCACAACAGGCTCCGACGCCGGCACTGTTGGTGATTGGCGAAGTGGTGAATTTGCATCAACACATCGCCTGGTTTGGTGAACAAGCGCGGATGACGCCGACTGATGGGCGTTCGGCCGTGGTGAATCTGGCTTAAGGTTAAGGTTATGGACGAGAAAAGACTCACGCATTTAAAACAGCTTGAAGCAGAAAGTATTCACATCATTCGCGAGGTGGCGGCCGAATTCAGTAACCCGGTGATGTTGTATTCCATCGGCAAAGATTCCTCCGTGATGCTGCACCTTGCTCGCAAGGCGTTTTTTCCAGGGACGCTGCCGTTTCCGCTCTTGCATGTCGATACCGGCTGGAAATTCCGCGAAATGTACGAATTCCGTGATCGTACCGCCAAAGCCTATGGTTGCGAGCTGCTGGTGCATCAGAACCCGGAAGGCGTCGCGATGGGAATCAACCCGTTTGTACATGGCAGCGCTAAACATACCGACATCATGAAAACCGAAGGGTTGAAACAGGCGCTGGACAAGTACGGTTTTGATGCGGCGTTTGGTGGAGCCCGCCGTGACGAGGAAAAATCTCGCGCTAAAGAGCGAATCTACTCTTTCCGCGATCGCGCTCATCGTTGGGATCCGAAAAATCAGCGCCCGGAGCTATGGAGCAACTATAACGGCCAGATTAACAAGTGGGAAAGCATCCGCGTGTTCCCGCTGTCCAACTGGACCGAACTGGATATCTGGCAGTACATCTATCTGGAAAATATCGATATTGTGCCGCTGTATCTGGCTGCCGAACGTCCGGTGCTTGAGCGTGACGGTATGCTGTTGATGGTGGATGATGACCGCATCGACCTGCAACCGGGCGAAGTGATTGCCAGGCGCATGGTGCGTTTTCGTACGCTCGGCTGCTGGCCGCTGACCGGCGCGGTGGAGTCACAGGCGCAGACGTTGCCGGAAATTATTGAAGAGATGTTGGTATCCACTACCAGCGAGCGTCAGGGACGGGTTATTGACCGAGATCAGGCCGGCTCCATGGAGCTGAAAAAGCGTCAAGGGTACTTCTGAGGAATCGTCAAATGAATCATAGTATTGCAAAACAGATTGCCGAGCAGGGCGGGGTTGAAGCGTATCTTCATGCACAGCAGAACAAAAGCCTGCTGCGTTTTCTGACCTGCGGCAGCGTTGACGATGGCAAAAGCACTCTAATTGGCCGACTGCTGCA
The DNA here is from genome assembly GCF_000406105.1 of Dickeya chrysanthemi NCPPB 402. Lineage (NCBI taxonomy): Bacteria > Pseudomonadati > Pseudomonadota > Gammaproteobacteria > Enterobacterales > Pectobacteriaceae > Dickeya > Dickeya chrysanthemi. The sequence continues at coordinate 907,687 of NZ_CM001974.1, forward strand.
CGATACTCGCCAGATTTACGAAGATCAGCTTTCGACGCTGCACAATGACAGTAAACGTCTCGGTACGCAGGGCGAAAAGCTTGATCTGGCATTGCTGGTGGATGGCTTGCAGGCCGAGCGTGAACAAGGCATCACTATTGATGTGGCTTACCGCTATTTTTCCACTGAGAAACGCAAGTTCATCATCGCGGATACGCCGGGGCATGAGCAGTACACCCGGAATATGGCGACCGGCGCTTCTACCTGCGAGCTGGCGATTCTGTTGATCGATGCGCGCAAAGGCGTATTGGATCAGACTCGCCGCCACAGTTTTATTGCTACGCTGTTGGGCATTCGCCATCTGGTGGTGGCGGTCAACAAGATGGATCTGGTGGAGTATCAGCAGGCGGTCTTTGACCAGTTCAAACGCGATTATCTGGATTTCGCCGGCCAGTTACCGGCGGATTTGGATATCACCTTTGTGCCGATTTCCGCTCTCGATGGCGATAACGTGGCGACGCCGAGCTCGACCATGAGTTGGTATCATGGCCCGACGTTGCTGGAGGTGCTGGAAACGGTCAATGTTTCTGCCCGCAGCCTGAGCCAGCCAATGCGTTTCCCGGTGCAGTATGTTAACCGCCCGAATCTGGATTTTCGTGGGTATGCCGGTACGGTGGCGTCAGGCACGGTACAGGTCGGGCAGCGAGTGAAGGTGCTGCCGTCCGGGGTGGAATCCAGCGTGAGTCGTATCGTCACCTTTGATGGCGACTTACAGCAAGCGCAGGCTGGCGAAGCGGTGACGCTGGTATTGTCCAGCGAGGTCGACATCAGCCGCGGTGATTTGCTGGTCGGCAGCGAGGAAACACTGCAGTCGGTGCGCAGCGCGAAAGTGGATGTAGTCTGGATGGCGGAGCAACCGCTGGTGGCGGGACGCAGTTACGACATTAAGATTGCAGGCAAGAAAACCCGCGCCCGGGTAGAAAACATCGATTATCAAGTGGACATCAATACGTTGACTCAGCGTGTGACCGAATCGCTGCCGCTTAACGGCATTGGTCTGGTCGAGCTGGTCTTTGATGAACCGCTGGTGCTGGATAAGTATCAGCACAACCCCGTTACCGGCGGTATGATTTTTATCGACCGTTTGAGCAATGTGACGGTAGGCGCTGGATTGGTACGTGAGCCACTCGGGCAGGAGATAGCGGATGCCGGCAATTACAGTGCGTTTGAGTTGGAACTGAATGCATTGATTCGTCGCCATTTCCCGCATTGGGGCGCGCGTGACCTGTTGGGAGGAAAATAACGTGGCGCACACGCATTCTCAACCGGTCGATGACAATGTGGTATGGCATGATCATGCCGTCACGCGTGAAGACCGCGAACGGCAGCATGGGCATCGGGGCGTGGTGGTATGGTTCACCGGGTTGTCGGGCTCAGGCAAGTCTACTCTGGCCGGCGCGCTGGAGCAGGCGCTGTTTACACGGGGTGTCAGCACCTATTTGCTGGATGGCGACAACGTTCGGCATGGTTTGTGCCGGGATTTGGGATTCAGCGATGACGACCGGCGTGAGAACATTCGCCGGGTAGGTGAAGTTGCCCGGTTGATGGTCGATGCGGGGCTGGTTGTATTAACGGCGTTTATCTCTCCGCACCGCGCTGAACGACAGATGGTCCGCGAACTGCTTGATCAGGGACAGTTTCTTGAAGTGTTCGTCGATACGCCGCTGGCTATTTGTGAAGCCCGCGACCCTAAAGGTCTCTACCGGAAAGCACGGGCCGGAGAACTACGTAATTTTACCGGTATCGATGCGGTTTATGAGTCGCCGGAGCAGCCTGAATTGCATCTTGACGGCCAACAATTGGTAACAAATTTAGTCGACGAATTATTAGATATGTTGCATGGTCGAGCTATCATCTAAGCCTCAGCCTGCCCTTTGCCGACACCGTAAGGGCGTATTTGCATAGTGCGTATTTGCATGAGTGATATGTTGAGCGCCGTCGGTTGTCGGTGAAGGTGAAGGTGGTGAAGGTATAGTTTTCTGGCCAACGGTTACCCTGTCATGGGGTAAGCAGGAACGATGATGCAGAGCGTGACGCCATTATCTGATCGCAGTACACAAACCGGTCATGATGAGGAGGAGGAAGAGATTTCCTCCGCTTCTTACAGCCCGTTGGTAGGCGCAGTGGCTGGTTTTTGCTTTTACTGGCTGGCTTTTTCCCTTCCTTTCATGTTCTACGGTTTGAATTCCACGCTGTTGTTAATGCTCTATACCTGGCCTTTCTTTCTGGCATTGATGCCGCTGTCGGTACTGATCGGGATGTTGTTTCGCGTTTTGTTGCCGAATCATGCGGTGTGGATGATGCTCTGCTGTGCGGTCAGTATTCCAGGCTTGTTCTGGCTGGTTTTCCTGCTGATCACCGGGTGGTAGCGGCGCAGGCAACCGCGACCCGGCATAATATCGATTTCAGACTGTTTACGTCCTTGATAAAACCATTTCTATGAGTGAATAACTTTATCCGTCGCGAGTTAAATCCGCTGTTATCCGGTTATATCCGTTTTTTCCCGTCATTAGGTAGAGGCCGCTTGTTGTCGGAGGTGGAGTCCTGACAAAAGTTATGGGATGATTAGGCGGCTTTTCAGGGGGCTGGATGGGAAAACTTTCGCTATTATTGTTGATTATCCTCGGTTGGTTGCAGTATTCGCTCTGGCTGGGGAAAAATGGTGTTCATGACTATGTGCGGGTGAAGGATGACGTGGCAGTGCAGCAGGCCAACAACGTCAAACTGAAATCCCGTAACGAACAGCTGTTCGCGGAAATCGACGATCTCAACGGTGGTCAGGAAGCCATTGAGGAGCGGGCACGCAACGAGCTGGGCATGACCAAACCGGGTGAAAGTTTTTATCGTTTGGTGGCCGATCAGGCGGATCGCCGTGCCGGCGCCCACTTATCACCTGCATCGCCTTCCCCCACGTCTTCCACTTCATCATCGATGTCTCGCTAGGTATGTCTACCTCAAATCATGCGTTGGCTGAGGTGGTCGCTGTTCTGCCGGCGGCTGGTAACGGCAGCCGGATGCAGAGCGACCGCCCCAAACAGTATCTTTCCATCAGTAATAAAACCATTCTCGAACATACGGTTGCGGCGTTGTTGCGCCACCCGCGTATTCATCGGGTTGTTATCGCCATCAGTGCCGATGATCCCTATTTTTCGGCGTTGCCGTTGGCTTCGGATCCCCGTATTCAGGTGGTGACCGGTGGTCGGCAGCGCGCCGACTCGGTGTTGGCCGGGTTGCAGCATATACGGCAGGCTGATTGGGTGTTGGTTCATGATGCCGCCCGGCCTTGTTTACATCAGGATGACCTGTCGCGGCTGTTGCTGCTGACCGGGCAGAGTGAAGTGGGCGGCATTTTGGCGGCGCCGGTACGTGATACCATGAAGCGAAGCCGTGATGGGCGGATTGACCATACGGTGGAGAGAGAAGCGCTGTGGCATGCTCTGACGCCGCAATTATTCCCACTGGCGCTGTTACGGGAGTCTCTGGCGCGTGCGTTGCGTGAGGGGGCAACCATTACCGATGAAGCCTCCGCGCTGGAATATTGCGGCTATCGACCGCAGATTGTTCCGGGGCGCGCAGACAATATCAAAGTCACGCGCCCGGAAGATCTGGCCCTGGCGGAGTTTTATTTGACCCGCAGCCCGGATCATGATTAACACGATAATAAAGGAGCCTGAGTGATGCGTATCGGTCACGGTTTTGATGTGCATAAATTTGGCGGCGAAGGCCCGCTGGTGATCGGTGGGGTACGTATTCCCTATGAGCGCGGTTTACTGGCGCATTCCGATGGTGATGTTGTGCTGCATGCCGTCACTGACGCACTGCTGGGCGCCGCGGCGATGGGCGATATCGGAAAACTGTTTCCCGACACCGACCCGGCGTATCGCGGCATCGACAGTCGCGAGCTTTTGCGTGAGGCCTGGCGCCGCATCAGCGATAAAGGCTACCAACTGGGCAATCTCGATGTCACTATCATTGCTCAGGCGCCCAAAATGGCGCCGCATATCCCGCAAATGCGCGTCAACATTGCCGAAGATCTGCAATCGCATATGGATGACGTCAATGTTAAAGCCACCACGACGGAGCAGTTAGGCTTCACCGGGCGTGGCGAGGGGATCGCCTGTGAAGCGGTGGTGCTACTGGTGCGGGGTGACGCCGCCGGAGTTGTGGCATGGTGATGGCGTGTGAATCACTGTTCTGGCTGCATGGTGAACCTGTCGCTACGGGAATACTCAAGGCATCGCCGGATGACTTCTTCGTTGCCGAAGATTTGGGGTTTACCGCAGACGGTGACGGCGAACATGTGCTGGTGCGCCTGCGCAAACGAGGATGCAATACGTCCTTTGTGGCGGAAGCGCTGGCGAAGTTCGCCGGGATCCCGGCACGTTCCGTCAGTTATGCCGGGTTGAAGGATCGGCATGCCGTTACCGAACAGTGGTTTTGTCTTCATTTGCCGGGAAAAGTGGACCCGGAGTGGTCGGCATTTGCGCTGGAAGGGTGTGAAATCCTTGAAGCGCAGCGCCATCGCCGTAAACTGCGTATTGGCGCGTTACGCGGCAACCATTTCAGGTTGGTGCTGCGTGAGATTAGCAACCGGCCTGATGTTGAAAGCCGTCTGGCCTTAATTGCAGCCAGAGGCGTGCCTAATTATTTCGGCAGTCAGCGTTTTGGTCATGATGGCAATAATCTGGAACAGGCCCGGCGTTGGGCGAGTAACGAGATTCGTGTTAAAGAGCGTAGTAAGCGAAGCTTCTATCTTTCCGCTGTTCGCAGTGAGCTATTTAACCAGATAGCCAGTGCCCGTCTGGCGACGTATGGCGCAACGCAGGTCTTAACGGGCGACGCGCTGCAACTGACTGGTCGCGGCAGTTGGTTCGTGGTTAAACCGGACGAACTGGACGACGTACAATCGCGTGTAGACGTACAATCGCGTGTAAATGCCGGCGAGTTACAGATTACCGCTGCATTACCCGGGCAGGGGGAACCGGGCGTGCAAGCACAGGCACTGGCGTTTGAGCAGTTGTGTCTGCAGGAGCAATCGCTGTTGCTGTCATTGCTGACGCGCGAACGGGTGGAGAGCGCACGCCGCGCCATCATGCTGTATCCGCAAGAGATGCACTGGTCATGGCAGGATGACGCTACGCTTGCGTTACACTTCTGGTTGCCTGCTGGATGCTTTGCTACCAGCGTGGTGCGAGAGTTACTGCTTCCTGTTGCGCAGGAAAACACCGGGTCATAATGGTCGTTTTTTCGGTTTCAAATGCGTAAGTTATCCTGAAATGGACGGTCGGTTTTCTTTGCTATCGGAGGACGGAGCGAGTTGATGAGCAGGGCTAACGCTGGAGCTGGCAAGGGATGGTGAACAAACGCGTGCAAACACTGCTGACACAGCTTCGCCAGCAGGGTATTCAGGATGAACGTCTGTTGCAGGCGATGGTTTCGGTTCCTCGTGAGCGTTTTGTTGACGAGGCTTTCGAGCATAAAGCCTATGATAATGTCGCGTTGCCGATTGGCTCCGGACAAACCATTTCCCAACCTTATACCGTTGCCAGAATGACCGAATTACTGCGGCTGACGACAGAATCCCGAGTGTTGGAAATCGGCACCGGTTCCGGTTATCAGACCGCGATACTGGCGCATCTGGTGAGGCATGTCTTTTCGGTGGAGCGCATTAAGGGCCTGCAATGGCAGGCTAAACGGCGTCTCAAGCAGTTGGATCTGCATAATGTCTCCACTCGCCATGGCGACGGCTGGCAAGGCTGGTCGTCTAAAGGTCCGTTCGATGCGATCATTGTCACCGCCGCACCGCCTGAGATCCCCTCAGCCCTGATGGCGCAACTGGATGAGGGCGGCATTATGGTGTTGCCGGTGGGCGAGCAGCAGCAAACATTGCAGGTGGTTGTGCATCGCAATAGCGAATTTATTATCCAGACAGTAGAAACGGTTCGGTTTGTTCCGCTGGTCAAAGGGGAACTGGCTTGATACCGTTGCACTCGCATTAGCGTATTCAGCAGTAAAAACGTCTGTCTTTAAAATTTCAATACAACTGTCTTATGGTGATAACGGATTGATATTGATAGGCTGTGTCCCGTCGTTGTCCGTGTCTTAACCCTGTTGGTACGGCATGGCCGCCAGACAGCACTGTGCGGGTATCGCCTGTTTGTATCGACGACCAACATGAACGGTGGCTATTGTTTATTGCTCCGTTGCACATGATCGCCAGCCTTCATCAGGGTATCCCGAGCGAGTCACGTCGGGGCCGGACAGATTTCGTCATTTTTGGTTATAGGGGGAATTTGGCGCATGGGAAGCCAAATCGTTAACTGGCGTCAGATCGCTGTGTGTTCGGTTATTACTCTGGGACTGGCTGGTTGTGCAAACGACAATAATCAGTCAGCCCCGATCAGCAGCGTGGGAGGTAACGGCGAGGGAAGCCGTTCAGGCAGTACGGCCACCTATTCACCACCGCCGCGAATCTCCAGCATGGGAAGCGTCAGCAATAATACGCAGCCCGTTCCTTCAGCGAGCGCCAGTCAAACGGCGAGTGGGGCGCCAATCACCACTCATGAAGGGAAAATCGTCTATAACCGCAGTTATAACAGCATCCCCAAAGGGAGTTATACCGGCAATACCTACACGGTAAAACGTGGCGATACGTTGTTCTATATCGCCTGGATTACCGGTAATGATTATCGCGAGCTGGCGCAACGCAACAATATTCAGGAACCGTATAGTCTGAATGTCGGTCAGTCGCTGAGCCTCGGCAGTAATATGAACGCCGGGGGGAACACGCAAGGTATGGCGATTGCCAGTGCGCCGTCGGTGTCCACTCCTGTCGCCAGCAACCCGGCCAACAGCGGCCATATGTTGCCTGAGAATACCGCCAAAGCCTCTGGCGGCGGTCGCATGCTGTCGGGCAATAATAATGCAAATAGCAGCGGCCATATGCTGCCGGCCAACGCCGCCGCGGCTGGTGCCGTATCGGCATCGTCCCCGACACAAATGCAAACTGCGCAGGTTGATTCTCAACCAACTAATGCGTATTCTGAGGATTCGGGTAAACAGAATGCGGGCGGTAAGATGCTGCCTGCGGCAGGGGCGGCAGCTACGCTTCCTGCTACCGAACCGACGCAAACCAACACGGCAATTGCCAGTTGGCGTTGGCCTACAGATGGGAAAGTCATAGATAGTTTCTCAGCCTCAGAGGGGGGAAATAAAGGGATTGATATCGCCGGCTCACGTGGGCAATCCGTCGTCGCTACCGCTTCCGGGCGCGTAGTGTATGCGGGTAACGCGTTACGCGGTTACGGTAATCTGATAATCATCAAACATAATGATGATTACCTGAGCGCCTATGCCCATAACGAAACCATGCTGGTCCGGGAACAACAAGAGGTAAAGGCGGGTCAACAAATCGCTACCATGGGTAGCACCGGAACCAGTTCAGTACGCTTGCATTTTGAAATTCGTTACAAGGGGAAATCCGTAAACCCGCTGCGTTTCCTTCCGCAGCGATAAATCGGGCAGAGTATTTCGGTATTCTGCCATGGGATCACGGGTAGGAGCCACTTATGAGCCAAAATACGCTGAAAGTTAACGAGTTACATGAAGATGCTGAATTTGATGAGAATGGAGTCGACGTTTTTGACGACAAAGCGCTGGCAGAGGAAGAAACCGGCGATAGCGATCTACTCGATGAGGAATTGCTCTCGCAAGGAACTGCACAGCGTGTGCTGGATGCTACTCAGCTCTATTTGGGAGAGATCGGCTACTCACCTCTTCTGACGGCGGAAGAAGAAGTCTATTTTGCCCGTCGGGCGCTACGCGGCGATCTCTCCTCTCGCCGCCGTATGATTGAGAGTAACCTGCGGCTGGTGGTGAAGATCGCCCGCCGCTACAACAATCGAGGGCTGGCGTTGCTGGACTTGATTGAAGAAGGGAACCTCGGCCTGATCCGTGCCGTTGAGAAATTTGACCCTGAACGTGGGTTCCGTTTTTCAACATATGCCACCTGGTGGATCCGTCAGACCATTGAACGGGCCATCATGAACCAGACGCGTACTATTCGTTTACCTATCCATATCGTTAAAGAACTCAATGTCTATCTGCGTACTGCGCGTGAGCTTTCTCACAAGCTTGACCACGAGCCGAGTGCGGAAGAGATTGCCGAACGGTTGGATAAACCGGTGGATGACGTAAACCGTATGCTGCGTCTTAACGAGCGCATCACATCGGTAGATACGCCGCTGGGAGGCGATTCGGAAAAAGCGTTGCTGGATATTCTGGCCGATGAGAAGGATAACGGCCCGGAAGACACCACTCAGGATAACGATATGAAACAGAATATCGTTAAGTGGTTGTTTGAACTGAACGCTAAACAGCGCGAGGTACTGGCTCGCCGTTTCGGTCTGTTGGGATATGAGGCAGCGACGCTGGAAGATGTCGGTCGTGAAATAGGTCTGACCCGCGAACGGGTTCGCCAGATTCAGGTAGAAGGGTTGCGTCGTCTGCGTGAAATTCTGCAGGTACAAGGTCTGGACATCGAAGAACTGTTCCGCGAGTAACTCGTACAATAATTAACATGGCACAAAAAAATGGTGGGTTGCCCCACCATTTTTTATATCTGCAATACGGCCTGTGTTATCGGGCGCACTGAGATAACAAGAATTCGACGATATCGCCGGCTTTGATCATCTCTTTTTCGCCTTTACGACGGTGCTTGTATTCGATCTCGTCATTATCCAGATTGCGATCGCCGATCACGATGGTGTGCGGAATACCGATCAGCTCCATGTCCGCAAACATCACCCCAGGACGTTCCTTACGATCATCCAGTAATACATCGATACCGTTAGCGCGTAACTGCTGGTAAATCCCCTCGGCCACTTCCTGCACGCGGAAGGATTTATGCATGTTCATCGGCAGAATCGCTACCTGGAACGGCGCAATCGCATCAGGCCAGATAATACCGCGGTCATCGTGGTTCTGCTCAATGGCGGCGGCAATCACACGTGTGACGCCGATACCGTAGCACCCCATGGTCAGGATCTGGTTGCGGCCATCTTCACCTTGTACCGTTGCTTTTAACGCTTCAGAGTATTTTTTACCCAGTTGGAAGATATGACCTACTTCAATACCGCGTTTGATGAGCAGCGTGCCTTTACCGTCCGGGCTGCGATCGCCTTCTACCACATTACGGATATCCGCAACCTGCGGCAGCGCGACGTCACGTTCCCAGTTGATGCCGAAATAATGTTTTCCATCGATATTGGCACCGGCGCTGAAATCGCTCATTACCGCCACGGTCCGGTCAATAATAACCGGCACCGGTATGTTGACCGGTCCCAGAGAGCCTGGGCCTGCTTTCACAATCGCACGGATTTCATCCTCAGTCGCAAAAGTCAGTGGGCTGGCAACCTGCTCCAGTTTTTCCGCTTTGACTTCGTTCAGCTCGTGATCGCCGCGTACCAGCAGGGCAACCAGTTTATGGCCGCTTTCTTCGGTCGCTTTCACCAGCAACGTCTTCACGGTTTTTTCCACCGGCAGGTTGAACTGTGCGACCAGCTCTGCAATCGTTTTGGCGTTAGGGGTATCCACCAACGTCATGGATTGGGTCGGCGCGCTTAAGCTATGTTCAGGAGCGACAGCTTCCGCCAGCTCGATATTGGCGGCGTAATCCGATTCCGTGGAGAATACGATATCGTCTTCGCCACTGCTGGCCAGTACCTGGAATTCGTGCGATGCATTGCCGCCGATTGAACCGGTATCCGCCTGTACCGGACGGAAATCCAGGTCCATACGGCTGAAAATCTTGCTGTAAGCCGCGAACATCGCATCATACGTCACCTGCAGGGATTCCTGCGTGGTATGGAACGAATAGGCATCTTTCATCAGGAATTCGCGGGCACGCATGACACCAAAACGCGGACGAACTTCATCACGGAACTTGGTCTGGATCTGATAGAAATTCAGCGGCAACTGCTTGTATGAGCTGATTTCGTTACGGATCAAATCAGTAATCACTTCTTCATGCGTTGGGCCGAGCACAAAAGGGCGGTCGCCACGGTCAACAAAGCGCAGCAGTTCCGGGCCATATTGTTCCCAGCGGCCGCTTTCCTGCCATAGGTCGGCGGGTTGAACCACCGGCATTGAAATTTCGATGGCGCCGGCGTTATTCATTTCTTCACGCACGATGTTTTCGACTTTTTTCAGCACCCGCAAACCGGTCGGCAACCAGGTATAAAGGCCGGAAGCCAGTTTACGAATCATCCCGGCACGCAGCATCAACTGATGGCTGATGACTTCGGCATCGGCAGGCGTCTCCTTCAGCGTGGAGAGCATGTATTGACTTGTACGCATGATTTTGAGTTCCGTCAGAACAAATAAATAGCATTAACCACAATGTGGTTCAGGCAGAAAAAGTGGTTTAGTTTACCAGTGCGGGCCGTTCCCCAAAAGGCGCTGCCGTGTTTTTTAACCGATATCGAGGCTGATGACTTCCGTTTGCCCGTTGATTACGCGCCATTTAACATTGAATTCCAGTAGCCGGGCGGCATAAACCTTGGCGTCGTCTTCCCCTTTGCGATAAGCCGGTCGGGGGTCCTGGGCCAAAACCTGAGTAATGAAACGTTGTAAATTAGGGTGGCATTGTTGTTGTTCCATCAACTGTTGCTCTGCTAATGCGGAAAAACAGACGGGCATATCGGCGGCAGGGGCTAACTGTGCGAAACCCGCACGAGCTTGAGGGTGACTTTCCGCAAACGGTAAATACGGTTTGATATCGATGATGGGGGTACCATCCACCAGATCCAGACTGCCCAGCTCCAGTATCACGCTATCTCTCACCGTATGTATTGCCTTAAGTTCAACCAGCGACATACCTATCGGATTCGGGCGAAACGTCGAGCGGGTGGCGAATACGCCCATACGTGTATTACCGCCTAAACGGGGAGGTCTGACGGTCGGCCGCCAGCCTGCGGAGGCTGTCTGGTGAAAAACGAACAACAGCCACAGGTGGCTGAAGTCTTCGAGCCCGCGTACGGCTTCGGGTTGGTTGTAAGGTGAGAGAAGATGTAATTCTCCACCGCCATCCTTAATCAGACCGGGTTGCCGGGGAACGGCAAATTTTTCTTTGTAAGGTGAACGGATAACGCCGATCTGATTAAAGCAAAATTGACTCATTGCGCGGAAACTTTCAGTGCGGTGCCCTGACAAACGGCCTGACGGTAGCATCCCGCCACATTGCTGACGACTTGGCAGTCATGCAACAGTACGGCATTGGCTTTCATGGCGGTAGCGCGGTTCTGCATCTTTCTGCGGGCGGATGGAATACTGGGAGGTGTATCCTGCGCGCTGGATTGACAGGAGGAGCCCGATACTTCACCCATATCACGGAATGGTTTGCCTACCAGTTCTTCTGCACTTTTATACAGCACGGCTGGTGCCGGATGCGCAACCGGCTTCGGCTTCGGCGGCGGTTCAACAACTGCCGGGGGCTGAGGTTGCGGGGCCGGTGCCGCAGGTTTGTGCAGCAGGGAACATCCTGTTAGCGAAAACGCTAGCAGTAGAACAGGTACAGCACGCATAAATTTTCCTCTGGCTTGGATAAAGTGCGATTATTGAAGCAAGCTATACAGAAAATAACAAGACGGGCAGATGCCCGTCTTGACTCTCTTTTGATGCAATAAAGTAAGTATTAACTTACCAGCCTTTCACCGCACCACCGTTAAATACCTTCAGTGCAGCCTGATTTACCTCGTCAGACTGGTAAGCTTTGACAAATTTTTTCACATTTTCTGCGTCTTTGTTGTCTTCACGAGCAACCAGCAGGTTAACGTACGGTGAGTCTTTTTCTTCCACAAACAAACCGTCTTTGGTCGGCGTCAGGTTAATCTGACTGGCGTAGGTGGTGTTGATGATGGCCAGAGCAATCTGATCGTCGTCCAGAGAGCGTGGCAACTGCGGCGCTTCCAGCTCAACCAGTTTCAGGTTTTTCTGGTTTTCAGTGACATCCAGTACGGTTGGCAGCAGGCCAACGTTGTCTTTCAGTTTGATCAGGCCAACTTTCTGCAGCAGCAGCAGCGAACGTCCCAGATTCGTCGGGTCGTTAGGCAGGGCGACTTGGGCGCCGTTCTGCAACTCGGTCAGCGATTTGATTTTCTTGGAGTAACCCGCGATCGGATACACGAACGTGTTGCCGACGGAAACCAGCTTGTAGCCGCGATCTTTGATTTGCTGGTCGAGATACGGTTTGTGCTGGAAGGCATTCAGGTCGATATCGCCTTTGCTCAGCGCTTCGTTCGGCAGCACGTAATCATTAAAGGTCACCAGCTCAACATCCAGGCCGTATTTTTCTTTAGCCACTTTCTGCGCCACTTCAGCTACCTGCTGCTCGGCACCAACGATTACGCCGACTTTAATGTGGTTAGGGTTCTTCTGCTCCTGACCGCATCCTGCCAGCGCCAGTGCACCAATTAACGCCCCAACCGCTGCGAGAGATTTCAATTTAATTGCCATTTTTTACCTCTGTGTAATGTTTTAACCTGCACTGAAGAATGATAGGCGCGATGATAAACCCATTATTTATGGGTAACCGCGCGTACTGCTCTGTCGCCAAAGAATTGAATCAGATAAACCAGAACCACCAGCAGAACCAGTACGGTATTCATCACGGTGGCGTTATAACCGACATAGCCGTACTGATAACCAATCTGCCCTAAACCACCAGCACCGACGGCTCCGCCCATGGCTGAATAGCCTACCAGTGTAATCAATGTAATAGTGGCGGCATTGATCAGGCCGGGAAGAGCCTCTGGTAGCAGAATTTTGCGGATAATCTGCAATGGCGTGGCGCCCATAGCGCGTGCCGCTTCGATTAAACCGGTTGGAATCTCCAGCAGGGCATTTTCTACCATACGAGCGATAAACGGTGCAGCACCCACCGTCAACGGTACGATGGCTGCCTGTAAGCCAATCGCGGTTCCGACAATGATTCGGGTAAACGGAATCATCCACACCAATAAAATAATGAAGGGAATTGAGCGGAAGATGTTTACCAACGCGGAAATACTGCTGTAGAGCTTGGGATTAGCGATAATCTGCCCGGGCCGGGTGATATACAGCAGCACGCCGATAGGCAAACCCAGCACAAAGCCGAAAAAGCCTGACACGAAAGTCATTACCACGGTTTCCCATACTCCGCGGGCAAGCAACCAGATCATGGCTTCAGACATAACCCAATACCTCAATATTCACGTGATGTTGCTGCAGAAAGGCGATAGCTGCCTGAGTGTCGGTTTCTTGCCCGTGCATTTCGGCCAGCATGATGCCGAATTTAACGCCGCCGGCGTAATCCATCTGTGCACTGATAATGTTATTGTTGACGTTGAATTTGCGGGCCACTTCGGACAGTAGTGGTGCATCAACCGACTGACCGGTAAATTCCATGCGTAATATCGGTACGCTATCCTGGCGAGGTGACGTCGACAATCGTTGCTGATAGTCATCCGGAATATCCAGATGCAGGGTAGATTGAATGAACTTTTGCGCCAGTGGCGTTTTAGGGTGTGAGAACACTTCGCTGACTGTATCTTGCTCAATCAGTTTACCGTCGCTGATCACCGCAACCTGATCACAAATGCGTTTAACAACATCCATTTCGTGCGTAATTAGCAGAATGGTCAGCCCCAACCGGCGATTGATGTCTTTCAGTAATTCAAGAATAGAACGGGTGGTGGCTGGGTCCAGCGCACTGGTCGCTTCATCGCATAGCAAGACTTTTGGATTGCTTGCCAGCGCGCGGGCAATCGCAACGCGCTGTTTTTGCCCGCCGGACAGGTTGGCCGGATATGCGTCATGTTTGTCTGATAGCCCAACCAAATCCAGTAGTTGATGGACCCGCTGCTTGATTTCGGAAGCCGGGGTATTGTCCAATTCCAGCGGCAGCGCCACATTGCCAAATACGGTGCGTGAAGATAGCAAATTGAAGTGCTGGAAAATCATGCCGATTTGACGACGAGTATGTGTCAACTGGCTTTCCGACAGGCTCATCAGATCCTTGCCGTCAATAAGTACTTTCCCCTGAGTCGGTCTTTCCAGCAGATTCACGCAACGAATCAGTGTGCTTTTTCCTGCACCTGATGCACCAATTACGCCATAAATCTGACCAGCAGGGACGCGTAATGTCACGTCGTCAAGCGCGGTGACGGCGCGGCTTTTTTGCTGAAAAACCTTTGTAATATTAATTAGTTCAATCATAAGTTTTATCAAAGATGCCGATGGCCGGATTAGAACTCATGATGTTCCGACCCAATGTGGATGGGATGTTAAGGCGTCTAGACGTCTAAGTCAATCAAGAAGCTATCGGTATGGCATCATCTATTGATGATGAAAACATGCGATACTACGCGCAATTTACGCCATCAGGAGCAAAGGTAAGTGGTAAATAGCGTTCCAGCAATTTTTCTCGACCGTGACGGTACTATTAATGTAGACCATGGGTATGTTCATGAAATCGATCAGTTTCAGTTTATCGATGGGGTGATTGAGGCCCTGCATGAGCTTAAAAAAATGGGTTTTGCTCTGGTGCTGGTAACTAACCAGTCAGGAATTGCCAGAGGGAAGTTCACTGAAGATCAGTTCATGCAACTGACCGAGTGGATGGATTGGTCGCTGGCCGATCGGGGTGTCGATCTGGATGGTATTTATTACTGTCCGCATCATCCTGATGCCGGTGAAGGGGAATACCGTCAACAGTGCGATTGCCGTAAACCTCAGCCAGGCATGTTCATCTCTGCGCAACGCCATCTGCATATTGATATGGCGGCTTCCTATATGGTGGGCGACAAAATAGAAGATATGCAGGCGGCGCAGGCGGCAGGCGTAGGCACTAAAGTGTTGGTGAAAACGGGTAAGCCGGTGACTGAAGAAGGTGAAAAACTGGCTGATTGGGTCATTAATAGCCTGGCGGACTTGCCAAAAACGATAAAACAGCGCGCAAAATAATCGTAAGGG